>CANMLX010000006.1 GCA_947498845.1 uncultured Flavobacteriaceae bacterium
GGTGTCAAAAATGTAGAATTCTTTCTCTTTAGATTAACGCAAATTTTTGCCTAAACACAACTTTTGCGCTTGATCCCATAATACTAAGAATAGCATACAACCAACTATTTTGATTGTACTCTTCAGACAAATTATAAAATCGTTTTCCAATAAAGCAAATAAGTAAACTACCTTGGGGCAAGCCCTCAGGCATTCATTGAAAAAAACATTTTGATTTCGAGGCAGGCCTTGGAGCATTAAAATCTCGATTATCGAGTAAAACTCCTAATATATATCTTAATTAATTTTGTTAATAGTCTCTAAATTCCTTTCCTCTACTAGCCCCCTAATTATAAAATATTGAGAAATAGCATAAAACAACATAATGGTTATTTTTTCGTAAGCAAAACCGGGGATACTAAAGGTTTTTAAACCAGTAATAATATCAGATATAATTGCTAATACAGCACCCCAAAAAACAATTATATAACTTTTTTTAGTCACATTTTCTTTTCTAAGCAATGCAAAAATCAACACCATTAACTCTACAAAAAAGTACAACAGTACATGTATATAAAGTTCGTTAAGACTATTTAAAATAAAATGCATAACTGCCAAAAAAAGTATTAGAGAAATCATTAAAATAGGAAATAGTCTATTCAATTTAAAATCTTTGGTGTGTGCAAACTTTAAAATATAAAATAGCTTTCCAATAACGAAGCATAACATCCCTAAACCAAAAAAAACTCTATTACTTCCCTTGATAAAAAAAATATCTCCTATTAAAAAAAAAGCTAAAGCAGCAATAACAAAAAGCGACTTTATTTTTAAAATATTTTCGCTGTTGTAAACGAATAATAAAATTAATAAAATTGTTAAAACCGTTTTAGAAAAGTATCTATAAAAACTATTATCACCTAAATTAACTTTAATACAGATATCCAGTATTAAAATTAAAAAATATAATACTGAAACAATTTTTATGTTTTTAAATATAGTAATCATCACTGTTTGGAGAGATAATAACGCACAATATAACAATTTTGAAAATTCCTTTAAGAAAAACTTAATTATATTATTTTACTTGACAACAAATGCATCACTTTTTGTTTCTTCAACTATTCCTATAACTATAAAATATTGCGAAATACCATAAAACAACATTATTGAAACCTTATTATAAGCAAAAGTTGCATCGTAAAAAGAAGAAATAATGGTTATACTATCTGAAAACAAAGAAAAAATCACGCCCACTAATACTAATACATAACTTTTAAAGTTTACAGATTGTTTTCTTAAATGAGCAAATATTATGAGGGTTACTACAACAAATAAATACAATAACGTAGGGTAGAAGAAATTCCCTAAATTCTCATATGTTAAAATTAACAACAATAGCATATACAGAAAGCAAGGTATTATAATGGCTAAAAGTTTTACCAAATCAAAGTCTTTTCGTTTTGAGAAACGAAAAATGTAGAAAAGCTTTCCTAAAATAAAACAAAGTATTCCAACTATATAGTAAATCTGGATTTCATAGAAAAACATAAAAAAATCACCTACCAAAAAGCATAAAAGCGCCATTATCATATAAACTAATAGCTTTTTATAAATCTCTTGATTATTGATAAGGTAGTAGCATATAAGTAATATAACTACTAAAGGTTTAGATATAAATCTACAAGGAAGTTCCTTTAAAGTAAACTTAAAAGAAATATCTATAAGTAGAACAATAAAATATAATATTGCAAATAAATATGGGACCTTAAAAATTTTTAACATCTAATTATACCAGATAGAAAATAATATTATCTTAATTGAAGTATGATAAAATACACTACTCTATACTTCAAATTACGACATTTTTTTTATCTCCAATAAAATAATCTAGATAAAGCATGAGTTTTTACCTTCAAACTCCATTATTAATAGTATTTCTATGAATCAAACATTTAAAATTATGTTTTAAACCTGTTTGTTATAAAATTGAAATACAATTATTCTCTTCTATATTTTTTACTTTCTTCAAAAACATGTTCTAAGATGGTTTTATCTTGCTCTGTAAACTCTATTTTTCTTCTTCCCATAACCACTTTGGCTACTTCAAAAGCTTTTTTAGTAAGATACGTTGTAAAACCACTGCTGCCACCCCAACTAAAACTTGGCACAAAATTTCTTGGAAAGCCGCCTCCATAAATGTTTGCATTAACGCCTACAACAGTTCCAGTGTTAAACATTGTGTTTATACCACACTTACTGTGATCTCCCATCATAAGTCCACAAAACTGTAATCCTGTTTTTGCAAACCCTTCTGTTCTATAGTTCCACAAACGAACTTCGGCATAATTATTTTTTAAGTTAGAATTATTAGTATCTGCTCCTAAGTTACACCATTCTCCTAAAACAGAATTTCCTAAAAACCCATCATGCCCCTTATTAGAATATCCAAAAATAACCGAATTACTTACCTCTCCTCCTACCTTACTATGCGGCCCCACTGTTGTTGGCCCATAAATTTTTGCAGATAATTTAACCGTTGCATTACTACATAACGCAAATGGTCCTCTAATAACACTACACTCCATGATTTCTGCATCTTTGCCTATATAAATTGGTCCATTAGAGGCATTAAGAGTACATAATGGTAATTTAGCGCCTGGTTCTATAAAAATATTCTCAGGATGAAAAGCTACCGTCATTTCAGGAATAGGTTCAGATTTTCTATTTTTAGTTATTAAGTCAAAATCTTCTTGAATAGCCGCTCCATTTTTAGCAAAAATATCCCAAGTATGTTCTACTTGGATACAATCTCCATTAAACTCTAACGCTTCATATGAAGTAAAATCTATAGCTTCTTGAGAGGCTTTGGTGAAAAATGCAATAACATCTTCATCTTTAAAAATAGCTTGGTTAACTTTTAAATTCCTCACCATTTCTACCAATTCAAACGTTGGAAGGTAAGATGCATTTATCATTACATTTTCTTCCAGTTCTACCATTGGATATTTTTCAGACAGGTAATCTTCTGTTACTGTGGTAGTGGTTATTCCTAAATAGTTCTCCCATTTTTCTCTAATGGTTAAAATACCTATACGAATATCTGCTACAGGCCTAGTATAGGTAAATGGTAATAAATTATCTCGACAAGGGCCATCAAAAAGGATATAGTTCATTTTTAAGTTAGAAGTTAGAAGTTAGAAGTTAGAAGCCTATAGGCTTTGTTACTTTAACCTTGTTAAACCACTCAAAAGTATGTTAAAAGTAGATAATAAAAAAGCCTCCCTATAAAATAGAAAGGCTTATAAATATTATATAACCGTTAAGTTTACTTCTTAAACTTAGCGTATTTTGTTTTAAATTTATCTATACGACCAGCTGTATCTACTAATTTGGATTTACCTGTGTAGTAAGGATGAGATGTTCTAGAAATTTCCATCTTTACAAGAGGGTATTCAGCACCGTCAACTTCAATCGTTTCGTTTGTAACTGCAGTAGATTTTGTTAAAAACACATCGTCGTTAGACATATCTTTAAATGCTACAATTCTATAATTTTCTGGATGTATACCTTTTTTCATCGCTTTACGCTTTAAATCTTGTTTTTTTAGAGGTGCAAATTTAAGTATTTTTCGCTAACATGCAATACAATATTTAATATTTTTTATTTTACATTGATTATGTAACGTTTTACTATATTTGTTTACTAATCTATCCATATAACCAATATCATTAAAATTTATGGAAACTAAAGAATTATCACCAGGTAAATTCGCTTTAAATTATGGACTTATATTAGGTATAATAATAGTACTCATTGGAGTAATAATGTACGCTACTAATATGATTCTTGAGGGCAAACAATGGCCTGTTTATTTATACTATGTAATTTTCCCTGCATTTATAATTTATACCATTAGTCAGTACAAAAAAAGTAATAATAATCTGCTTTCTGTTTCAGATGCTTTAAAAGTAGGTGTTGCTACAGCTGTTATCAGTGGTTTAGTCTATGCCGTATATGGTTTACTTCTAAATTACATTATAGACCCAGAGCTTATGGGTAAAATGATGGAAGTTACCAGAGAAAAACTCTATGAAAATCCTAAAATGACTGAAGAAATGGTTGATAAAAGCATTGAAATGTTAGAAAAATTTTCTAACCCTTTGCTAGGATCGGCAATTTGGATAGGCCTAAGTGCTATCTTTGGCTTAATTTATTCACTTATTGGTGGATTAGTAATGAAAAATGATGCTTAGTTAATGAACATATCTGTAGTTATACCACTACTTAACGAACAAGATTCTTTAATAGAATTACATGATTGGATTGCAAAAGTTATGCAATCCAATCGTTTTTCTTATGAAATCATTTTTATAGACGATGGCAGTGTAGATAAATCCTGGGACATTATTTCTCAAATTTCTAAAAAAGATACTCATGTAAAAGGCATACGTTTTCTAAAAAACTTTGGAAAATCACAAGCTTTACATGCAGGTTTTGAAAAAGCCACGGGTGATGTTGTTATTACTATGGATGCCGATTTACAGGATAGCCCAGATGAAATCCCAGAACTATATAAAATGATACAAGAAGGCGGCTTCGATTTAGTTTCTGGTTGGAAAAAAAAGCGATACGATTCTGTTATAGCAAAAAACCTACCTTCTAAATTATTTAACTGGGCTGCGAGAAAAACATCTGGTGTAAAATTACATGACTTTAATTGCGGACTCAAATCATACCAAAATAATGTTGTAAAACATATTAACGTAAACGGGGAAATGCACCGCTATATTCCTGTTTTAGCTAAAAATGCAGGTTTCATTAAAATAGGTGAAAAAGTTGTAAAACACCAAGCTAGAAAATATGGAGAAACAAAATTTGGCATGGATAGATTTATTCATGGGTTTTTAGATTTAATAACGATATGGTTTTTATCGCGTTTTGGTAAACGGCCTATGCATTTATTTGGAGCTTTGGGCGTTATTATGTTTGCCATAGGCTTTGCTTTTTCTTTTTATATTGGTATTGATAAACTTTTTTTTAATACAACAGCGCGCCTCATTACAGAACGTCCAGGATTTTATATTGCCTTATCAACCATGATTATTGGAACGCAATTCTTTGTTGCCGGTTTCTTAGGCGAGTTAATCTTAAGAAACAAACCCGATAAAAAACGCTATTTAGTTAAAGAAGAACTAAATTTTTAATCTGGTTATTTTTTCTCTCACATTTACTTTAAAATAGCTTTTTTTTAAGCTTTATTTTTTTCAAATCATTACTTTTGCAGTCTACATACTCCTTTAACGCATGATACATATTGAACCAAAAATTTTAGACCGAATTAATTCATGGCTAACACCAACTTTCGATGTTGAAACTCAAGATTTTATTAAAAATAGCATTGCTAACAGCCCTAAAGAAATACAAGAAAGTTTCTATAAAGATTTAGAATTTGGTACTGGAGGTATGCGTGGCGTAATGGGGATAGGCACTAACCGTATCAACAAGTATACCTTAGGTAAAAGCACCCAAGGGTTAAGTGATTATTTGCACAAGCAATTCCCTAATGAAACCCTAAAAACGGTTATCGCTTACGATTGTAGACACAATAGTAAAACGCTTGCAAAAGTGGTTGCCGATGTATTTTCTGCAAATGGCATTGAAGTGTATTTATTTGAAGATTTACGTGCTACGCCAGAGTTATCCTTTGCTGTTAAGCATCTAAATTGCCATTGTGGTATTGTTTTAACAGCTTCTCATAACCCACCAGAATACAATGGTTATAAAGTATATTGGAAAGACGGAGGACAATTAGTCCCACCTCATGATGCTGGCGTTATTAGTTTAATTAACGATCTGGATTATTCAAAAATTAAATTTGAAGCTAATACTAATTTAATTCACTATATAAGCACAGCTATTGATAATGCTTTTATAGATGCTTCGGTTAGTAATGGATCTGTAGGAGCTTCGCAAGAAGCCAAAGACAATTTAAAGATAGTTTTTACGTCTTTACATGGTACTTCTATCACTGCAGTACCAGAAACATTAAAACGTGCTGGTTATAAACACGTACATATTGTTAAAGAACAAGAAGCTCCTGATGGGGATTTCCCTACAGTAGCCTCTCCAAACCCAGAAGAACCTGCAGCATTAAAAATGGCTCTAGAACTAGCTGATAACGTTGGTGCCGATATTGTTATAGGTACAGATCCAGATTGTGATAGGTTAGGTGTAGCAGTTCGTAATTCTAAAAATGAATTACAATTACTCAACGGAAATCAAACCATGATTATGATGACCGACTTTTTACTTAAAAAATGGCAATCGGAAGATAAAATTAAAGGTAAAGAATTCATTGCAACCACCATTGTATCTACACCAATGTTAAATAAACTGGCTGAAGCATATAACGTTGACAATAAAATAGTGTTAACAGGGTTTAAATGGATTGCTAAATTAATTGAAGATTATCCAGACCTTGATTTTATTGGTGGTGGTGAAGAAAGTTTTGGTTATATGGTTGGTGATTTTGTTAGAGATAAGGATGCAGTAACCTCTACATTACTAGCCTGTGAAATAGCAGCAATAACTAAAGCTAATGGCAGTTCTTTCTTTGAAGAATTAATTAAGCTTTATGTACAACATGGATGTTACAAAGAAAAATTAGTATCACTTACAAAAAAAGGAATTGAAGGTGCTCAAGAAATCAAGCAAATGATGATTGACGCAAGGCAAAACCCATTAAGTACAATAAATGGTTCTAAAGTAATTAAGATTGAAGACTACGAATCTGCAACATCAAAAAACAAGGTTACTGGCGAAGAAACTACTATGGATATCCCTAAATCTAATGTTATTATTTATTATACTGAAGATGGTAGCCAAGTAGCCTTAAGGCCCAGTGGTACAGAACCCAAGATTAAATTCTACGTTAGCGTCAACACAGCTCTAAATAAGGTTGAAGACTTTAGTTCTATTGAAAAAGAATTAGACACTAAAGCAGAAACTATTTTAAAAGATATGAATCTTATTTAATGAATTACTTTAAGCAAATACTTCGTTTTGCGATTCCTTACAAAGGTTATGCTCTATTAAATATTATTGCTAACATTTTTTATGCTTTATTTTCAGGTTTATCATTTATGGTTTTAATGCCTTTATTAAAAGTGTTATTTGATAAAAATGAAGAAAGATTAACAGACCCACCTATTTATGAGGGGTTTACTAAAGCTGCCACTTACTTTAACAACTATCTAAACTATCATATTTCTCAGTTAGCAGATAATAACCCTGCCAAAGCACTAACCTATGTGATAATTTTAATACTTACCGTTTTTTTCTTAAAAAATGTATTTAACTACATGGCAATGTATTTTATCACTTTTTTAAGAAACGGCACATTAAAAGATATTCGTAACGAACTTTATGCAAAAACGGTAGAGTTACCTCTGTCTTTTTTTTCAGAGAAACGTAAAGGTGATATCATGGCCAGAATAGGAACAGATGTCTTAGAAATTCAACATTCTTTTCTTTCAATTCTTGAATTACTATTTAGAGAACCTTTAACCATTATTTTTACTATTATTTTTATGCTTACGATTAGTGTTAAACTCACACTATTTGTATTTATATTTATTCCTGTTTCTGGGTTTATAATATCTCTAATTGGAAAGAGTCTTAAAAAAAAATCTGATAAAGTTCAAAAAGAACAAGGTTATTTCCTATCCTTATTGGAAGAATCTTTAGGAGGATTAAAAGCCATCAAAGGTTTTAATATGGAAAATATTTTTAATGATAAATTCCAGAAATCTACTAAACGTTTTTTTCATTTTTCAAACTCATTATTAAACAGAACCAATTTAGCAAAACCCACTAGTGAATTTCTTGGTATTGGAGTTATAGGAGTTCTACTATGGTTTGGAGGTAGAATGGTACTGATTGACCAATCATTAGAAAGTGAACAATTTTTAACATTTATGGGACTTGCTTATAATATCTTAACTCCCGCAAAAGCCATAAGTAAAGCAAGCTATGGTGTAAAAAAAGGAAATGCGGCAGCAGAACGTGTTTTAGAAATACTAAATACAGAATCACCTCTTAAAGATAGGCCTAATGCTACTATTAAAAAAGAATTTAACTCCAATATAACTTTAAATAACATCTCTTTTAAATACGAAGATGATTTAGTTCTTAAAGACTTTTCCATGAAAGTCCCTAAAGGAAAAAGTATAGCATTAGTGGGACAATCTGGAAGTGGCAAAAGCACAATAGCAAATCTAGTTACTCGTTTTTACGATATTAACAAAGGTAGCATTACTATAGATGGAGAAGATATAAGGGATCTTACAAAGCATTCACTACGTAACCTTATGGGATTAGTCACCCAAGATTCTATTCTTTTTAATGATAGTATAAAAAACAACATTCTTCTAGGAAAAGAAGATGCTACTCATGATGAAATTATAGAGGCTTTAAAAATAGCAAATGCCTGGGAATTTGTTAAGGATTTACCTGATGGTATAAACTCTAACATAGGTGATTCTGGTAATAAACTTTCTGGTGGACAAAAACAACGTTTAAGTATTGCTAGGGCCGTATTAAAAAATCCTCCAATTATGATTTTGGATGAAGCTACTTCTGCCCTAGACACAGAAAGTGAACGTTTGGTTCAGGTAGCTTTAGAAAATATGATGAAAAACAGAACGTCTATAGTTATTGCGCATAGATTATCTACCATACAAAATGCAGACGAAATTATCGTATTAAACAAAGGTGAGATTGTTGAACAAGGCACTCATAATGAACTTATCTCTAAAAAAGGAACCTACCATAAACTGGTAGAAATGCAAAGCTTTGAGTAATACTATTTAACGAGTTCGAAATTAAAATTACTAACAATAAGAATCTTACGATTTAACTCAATAAAATTGTTGTTATTCAGGCATTATCAAAAACAAAATATATTTTGTTGAAGATACAAAGCGAAGCTTTTGAGGAAGAATCTACTCTAAATAAAGGTTCTTGTCGCTCGTTCCTCTCTCCGTTTAAATTATATAGTGATGATAATCAATAACATGACTATAAAAATAAAATTAATACCAGTTACACTTTGAATTTACTGTAAAAGAAAATAATGATTTTTTTCTTTGTATGAATTAGAAAATTAAAGCATAGCCTAAGTTTACAATTTCATTTAATAATGAAATAGAAAGGAAAAAAGGGTGTTTTATTGCAGTAAATTCAAAGTGTAAATGGTATAAGTTACGTCGAACTCACCTTTAGTTATTATTTCCAAATAATCAAAAAAGGATAGGCGTTTGGCCTATCCTTTTTTTGTTCTCTGTTAGACTTGGGGACGACTAACATATTTAGTAGATTTCTGACGCAAATTTAATACAAAAACAAGTACAAAACAAGAAAAAAATGCTTTTTATCGATTTTTTATGCTTTTAAACGTCTTAATGCAATAAAAATATTAGTTGTCAATATGTTAAAAGTCTGTTTAACTGTTCTACTCTGGGTTACCTACATGACCTATAAAACAAATTGCTCCTGTATCTTTTTCTCTTATAATATACAGGAAAGGACGGTTAGCTTTAAAGCTTGGTGAGATCGATGTTGTTCCAACCTCTACACCAGTAACAGCTGCTGCTTCTGTACCTTCTTCATTAACCTCTATAAATGTTTTTTGAAGCACTTTTGTTATTTCTAATTCCTCTGTATTGTTTATTTTACTAAAGTCTGCTCCTTTCGAAAAGGCAACTTCAAGTCCCATAGATTTTAACACATCATTAAGTTCTATTTTATAATCAGATTTAAATCTGGGTAAACCTATTTCTAAGCCATTAAAAATACGTCCTCCTTCGGTAATGTCTTCTAAGAGTTCGTTGTTAAGATCCTCAACAATATCTGTAGTTTTAGTTCCCAAATGCGGTAATAAAACAAGCATTTCAAATCGCTCTTCTTCATAAGGCAATGTTATTGAGGAAAAATAATCATTAACAAAATAGTGCACATCTTGTTTCATGTTCATCATAAAAACCGATTTTTTTTCATCGCTACTTAAATAAAAATCTTCGGCTTTGGTGCTATCCTTTTTAAATTGAAATTTCCAGTTAGATTTAAAATATAATGCATTTGCCAAAAATAACATTGTACCACTTGAAAACTCGTCTACTAGCTTTTCAATCTTTCCATTAGTATTTTCACTAACCCAATTGTTAACATTATCAACAGCACCCTGACTCGCAAAATCCACATTATCTACATCGTTATTGTAAAAAACGTTGTTGGTTTCTAAAAAATCACTTTTAACAGGAAATCCCTTCTGTATCCAGATAGAGTTCGCCAGATCAAACGAAGTTCCTTGGGTTTTAGCGGTTAAAGCTGCTATTAACAATTTATTGTAAGTATTCATATCAGAAATAGATGTACCATTTCCTAGTACATCTTCAAAAGCTGTTTTTGTAGTACCAGCGGCTCCATTACTTACCATACCTAATGCTATAGAAGCACTTAAAGGAGATACCATATAATTTTTTTCTGTTTCGTTTTTTGATACCTTCTTAAAAAAATTAAAAGCAAAATCATTGTTTTTAGAAATATAGGTCTTAGCTGCTGTAGTTTTTAATTCTTGAATATCGATTGGCTTTTCATCATCTGAACTTGAATCTGTATCACAAGAAAAAATTAACAGTAGAGAAAATAGTGTGTAAAGTTTAAAAGGTTTCATAATACAAAAGTTTATTAAATAGATGTATAATTATTGAAAAGGTTGCGCATGAAAATAAATATAATTATCACACTTTAGATTAAACCTTTTTATATTTTTATAGTCTAAATAAGTAAACTATCTCGAGGCAAGCCCACGAGACATTTGTTGGAAACATATTTTTAATTTCGAGGTAAGCCTCGGTGCATTTTAATCTCGATTATTGAGTAAAACCCTTTTGTGACTAAAGAAGAGGAATTAGTTAAGCAACTACAATCTAACACTTATAAAGAAAAAGCTTTTAAAGTGCTTATTTCTCTTTATAAAGAACGATTGTATTGGCACATTAGAAATATTGTAAAGTCTCATGAAGATGCAGACGATGTGCTTCAAAATACATTCATAAAAATATATAAAAGCATTAATAATTTTAAAGGTAACAGCAAGTTATTCTCTTGGATGTATAGAATTGCAACTAATGAAGCTATTACACTTATAAACAAAAATGCTAAACGTTTACAAGTTACAAACGAAGACCTAATAAACTTAGCTATTGAAAACTTAACTTCAGATATTTATTTTAATGGAGACGACATTCAACTTAAATTACAAAAAGCGATCAATACACTTCCAGAAAAGCAACAATTGGTTTTTAATATGAAATATTTTCAGGATATTAAATACAAAGACATGGCAGAAATTTTAGAAACCAGTGAAGGCGCTTTAAAAGCATCATACCATATAGCTGTGAAAAAAATTGAAGCTTATTTAACCAGTAATTAAACTTTTAAAAAAAACAAAAGTCTTACTAATAAGATGCAAAAGAATAAACTAAATATTAAATCTACTGGTTTTGATAAGCCTGATAATTATTTTGAAGCTCTTGATAAATCTATTTTAGACAAACTTAATAAACAACAAAAAAGTGCTTTAGATGGTATTACAGAAAGTGGACACCGCTCTCCTAAAGATTATTTTTTAGGTTTAGAAAATAAAATAGTAAATAATGTTTCGGGTAAAAAAAACCTAAAAGTAATACCGCTTTTCAACAAGAAAAACATTATTTATATGTCCAGTATTGCAGCTGCCATTTTATTATTTTTCACGCTTTCAATTAACACTAATAGCAAAGCTATTACTCCTATAGAAAACAACATAGTGATAGATATTGATAATGTAGAAGATTTCATAATTATGGAAGACATTGGACTTTATGAAATTGCAGCATTACTAGATCAAAACCAACTTAATGAAAATAGTTTTACAGACCTTAACTTAAAAGAAGATAATCTTGAAGAATTTCTGTTTGAAAATGCAGATATTGAAGATCTAATTACAGAATAACATGAAACGAACATGTATTTTCTTTATTTCAAATTCGCACAGAGAAATGATTAAAATTCACATAAGTTCTTGAATGTATTTAATTTTTTTGAATCTGTCTAACGTAAGACAAACAATAAGAAATCAAAAAATGTTAAACAAATGAAAAAAGCAACTCTATTTATACTAATACTAGTCTCTCTTAATAGCTATGCCCAAAAAAATAAATGGGAACGCATAAAAGCGCTTAAAGTGTCGTTTATAACTGAGCAATTGGATTTAACCGAAAAAGAGTCTCAAAAATTTTGGCCCGTATATAATGATTATAATAACATGATACATGTTGTTAAATACACAGAACTAAAAGCTATTAGAAAAGAAATAAGAAAAAATAGAGATACTATGTCTAACGACGAAGCTAAAGACCTTATTGAAAGACTTACTAAATCGGAAAGTAAACTCCAAAAATTAAAAATGGATTACTATACCAAATGCTTACAAATAATCCCCCCTAAAAAAGTAATCTTACTAAAATTAGCTGAAGAAGATTTTAGAAAAAAAATGCTGGAGCAGTATAAGAAAAATAAGCAAGGAAAACACTAAACTAGTTTCTCCAGTTACTAAGTAAAAAGCGCTATGAATAAACACAGCGCTTTTCGTTAAAATAATTATTGATTAAATACCCTCTGTCAATAATATATCTATATGTCTTTTTAAGCGTTCCAAATCAATAGGTACTGTACCATTATAGACTCCTCTTATGTATCCTTTTTTGTCTACAAGTACAAAATTTTCTGTATGAATAAAACGATCTTCATCTTGAGTCTTAGTAAAATCCTCATCTGCAAAATACCCCAGTCTAGCCATGTTATAAAGCTTGTCTTTATCTCCAGTAACCAAATGCCATTTACTACTATTAACAGTATGTTTTTGGGCATAATCTTTTAGTATAGGGATAGAATCTTTCCAAGGCATAACAGTATGAGATAATAGCATAACATCATCCTCATCTTTATAAAATTTTTGAAGCGCTCCCATACTTTTAGTTAATCGAGGGCAAATCCCAGGACAACTCGTAAAAAAGAAATCTACTATATAAATTTTATCTCTAAATGTATCGTTTGTCACCTTTTTCCCTTCTTGGTTTACAAATGAAAACTCAGGTATTTTATGTTTTGGCGTATCCCATTCTGGAGTAAAATCTGCAGAATTAAAATAAGGTAATCCTTTTTTAGAAATCTGGTTTTTATCGCTTTTTTGCTTGCAACAAAAAAGACATATTACAAAAAATAAGATACTTATATTATTTAACCTCATCTTTATTTACAGTTACAGCATAACATTTTTTTAATCCTATAAGCCCATAACGCTCACCATTTACAACTTCATAATTAGATTTAATAGCACCATCGCTTTTCCACAAACGCTGCCTTCCCTCCTCTTTTCCTGCTACATAATTAAAATCTCTAAACAATAATCCTGTTCTATACCATTCTTTCACATTACCATCAAACGCTCCTTTATCGTTAAAATGGTATAGAAATTTCAATGTAGAATCTTCCCACCAACCTTTGTGTTGTCCTGTTTTAAATCCAAGCTTATAATAGCGTTTGGATTGTAAAGCACCGTTTTCATAAATACGCCTTTCTAAACCATGTTTTTTACCTCTTTTGTAAAACACTTCGTATTTCAAAATACTGTCTCGATAAAATTCGACCAAACGTCCATCAAACGGAGTTCCTTCATATTTAAGAATGCCATTATCCAGTATTAAGTTTTTATGAGTAACCTCTAACGTTGTAAATTTTGAATCAATACAAGAAACACTAAAAGCACAGAGTAATATTATATGTAGAAAACAGCACTTCAATTATCTAGAAACATTTCCGGGTGTACCATAAAAACCGTTACCATTTATGTAAGGGTCTTCACTTGTAATATGATAATGATAAATTCCTTCAGGAAAATCGTCTGTAGCATGCATATGGCCATGGTAATCATCCAAATCGGCATTTGTAATATCTTTACCATCTTCAACAGGTCCATACACAGGGAATCCATCAGACAGCAATCCTAAAAAGGCATCCTCTCCAAATTGTTGTGTTAAATACGTTGGCTCTATATGGTAATGATATTGACCATTACCAGTAGGGTGACCATTCCATTGGTCGAAAGAATTAATTTCATTAGTTAAAGGAGCTCCTCCAGCTGCATATTGATTTAAAAACACCACACCATTTCTTGAAATACCAATAGCCCCCATGGGAGTTGCCTCCTTATTAACAGCTTCCTCTGGATTTAATGTTATAGTAAAAACTATATTTTGACTTGCTATTTCATTTGGGTTTATCCTAAAATTTGAATTTGTTCCATTATAATCTTCATACAATGGATTATTAGTTGGGTAATATGGACTTGTATGATTTGGTAAATTTTGAGTAGTAAAGGTTACTAAATTTCCATTTACAGCATAAGATAAACCAGTACCTTCAAATTTTGATAAAATACTACTTATATCATAATTTGTATCAGTAGGCTGTTCCATTTGTTCTTGTTCTTTTTCTGTTGAGTCGTCACTATTACCACATGCATTAAACACTAATAAAACTAACGGCAACAGCACTAAAAACAAGCGCGTCTTTTTTAAATATTTCATAAGTTCTTTTTATTGGTTAAACAAATACTATTTCATTTAAACACAATAGACCAGTATTAAATAATGTCTCTAAAAAAACATATCATTATGATGTTTAATAAAACAATTGCGACACTAATTAATATTGAAAGAACAAAAACAATTTTAACTTTTTTTGCTTCCATAACTATGTTAGGATTGGTTGGGTTTAGCTATAAATATAAGAAAAAACTTTTAATTAATAATACTTTTCTTATATAATTATTGTTAAATTCTTGTCCTGATCTATTTTATTTTTAAAAATTATAAGCTTTTAGATACACTTTTATTAAAATCTAAGGGCTATTTTACTTAAAGTAGTTTAAGAGTCCTCTGTAGTTAATTCACAATAAAGAAATTAGCTAGTTCTCATTATGTACTTTAAAACAAAACATAATTAGTTACTACAATTAATAAATTTTTAAAGGATTAAACAAATAAACTTATAAAGCGTAACTTTGCTGCTTTATTTACAACACATGCGATTACACAGAAATTTATGCTTTGCAGTTATCGATGGGCTTACCCTAATCTTTAATGATGGTAATTATGCAGACAAGGTAATTCAACAACTATTAAAGCGTGATAAACGTTGGGGCGCTAGAGATAGAGCTTTTGTTGCCGAAACCACTTACGACATTGTACGCTGGAAGCGTTTATATGCAGAAATCGCCGAAGTTAAAGAACCTTTTAACAGAGATAACCTATGGCGTATGTTTGCAGTTTGGGCAACTCTTAAAGGTATAAAACTGCCTGATTGGAAGTATTTTGAAAATACACCAACGCGTAAAATAAAAGGACGATTTGACGAACTTTCTAAAATTAGAAAATTTAGAGAATCTATTCCAGATTGGATCGATGCCCTTGGTATTACCGAATTAGGAGAACCTAAATGGACTAAAGAAATAGCAATGCAAAACCAACAAGCAGATGTTATTTTAAGAACCAACACGCTTAAAACTACCAAAGAAAAATTACAGAATACACTTTTTGATCAAGGTATAGAAACCGAATTTATTAATGGTTACGACGCTGCATTGAAGTTAAAGGAACGTGCCAATGTTTTTGTAACCGAAGCTTTTAAAAATGGCTTATTTGAAGTACAAGATGCCTCATCGCAACTAGTAGCCGATTTTTTAGATGTAAAACCAGGAATGAAAGTAGTAGATACCTGTGCTGGTGCTGGAGGTAAAACATTACACATAGCATCTTTAATGCAAAATAAAGGTCAAATTGTTGCCATGGACATTTATGAAAGTAAGCTTAAAAAATTAAAAGTCCGTGCACGCCGTAACGGTGTACATAATGTCGATTTAAAAGTTATTGATTCTACAAAACCTATAAAAAAACTATACAACAAAGCCGACCGTGTATTAATAGACGCGCCGTGTTCTGGTTTAGGTGTACTGCGTAGAAACCCAGATGCAAAATGGAAACTAGAACCAGAATTTATAGATCGTATTAGAATAACTCAACAAGACGTATTACAGCAATATTCTAAAATGGTAAAACCAGAAGGCAAGTTAGTCTATGCGACGTGTTCTGTATTACCTTCTGAAAATCAAAACCAAGTGAATGCGTTTTTAAAGTCTGAAGCGGGCATTAATTTCTCTTTTGTTAAAGACAAAAAGATATTAGCTCACGAATCGGGGTTTGATGGGTTTTATATGGCGCTATTGGAAAGAAAAAGTTAATGCCTACCATTTTTTAAAAAGGACGCCCAATAAAATTAGTATTACGGTAATCAAAATTAAAGGAAATGCACTTTTTAACAGACGAAAATCATAATTCGATTTAAAAAACTCTGGTTTGTAAGTCTTCCAATTCACTGCACTTGCTTTTTGGTTTTCAAAAATTCTGGGATAAAACTGTAAACGGATTTTTTCATGAAAATTTGTTGTTTCGTTTAAAAAATCAATATGGTGTGTTAAATCTGTTTTTGCGATAGCATTCATTGATAATTGCACTTGCAATGGAGGGAAAAATCGCGCTATTTGTTGACTTAATAGTTCCCTGTTTTTAATTTTACGGTACATATTTTCTTTTTCATGTTGAGATTCGTCATCCCCCATTTGTTGCATAGCGTAGTACCATAACCAGGAAAAACCTTCTGCTTTCAATTTGTATTTTTTAAACTGGGGATAATGCTTGTAAAACTTATCCATAGTTTCTTTTTTATCTGTATCCCAGCGCTTATGATAGGCATCTCTTTGTTTGATCGTCATCGTAAAGACCTCATCAACAGGGTATTTATTTATTATGTAATTGTTTACTAAAACTGGTAAAAAAACAACCAAGAGCAGCCAGCTAGCTAACAAAATAATAGCATTAGTATTTGATGATTTTCTAAGCAAAATCACAAAAAAGCATAAAGAAAACCAGAACATGATATACAAATAACTTATAATTATAATGTCTAGAAATTTAGCATTTAAAGGTATGTCCAAAACGAATTTAGATAGTAAAAATAACCCCCCTAAGACTAAGCAAATAAACAATAGTCTAATGCCTAACTTCATTATTAAAAATTTAAAAGGTAAAATACCCTGAATAGTAACTATTTTCCAGGTGCCTCTTTCTATTTCTTCAGATAATACATTAAAATTTAATGCTATGATAACAAGAGGAAAAAGAAAAATAATAAGAAAACTCAAATCCAAATTACCTACTTGTAAACGCATGGGATTTACTAAATCTGTATCATATTTTTGCCCCTCTAAATTTAAAATTTTTACATTTTGAATATGTGTATTTAAATCGCTTTGCCCGATTGAAATAGCTGAAAGAGGCTGAACAGTATTAATAAACGAAAACTTTAGATAATACAACAACAAACCAATATCATTTTCATGAAGTTGCGCTTGTCGTTTTATATGTTCTTCTTGCTCTTCAATGGTTTTGGCTATCGCTTCTTGTTTTTGTGTTATAAACTGTTTGCCTGTACCAATACTTAATATCCCTAAAATCATTACGATGCCAAAAGCTAACCATACAGTTTTAGATCTAAAAAATTGTTTTATTAATAAACTATACACAATTAAATAATTTTAAAACGATTAGAAAATTTTATCAAAATCAATAGCATTACAACTAACCAAATATTAAGCGATAGCAGAGCAAGTATTTGATTTCGTAACGTTTTAGATAGTGAAACAAATTCATAGCTGAATTTTGGTATAGCTTTCCAATAATCTTTTTTCACAACATGTACCTTACCCCCACTACTCTTGGCTTTATTACTAATAAATTTCATTTGTAGATCATTCATGTACTGAGATTGCATGTACCTGTATTTTTCTGTTTGAATTAAAAAATTCTCGTAAGTATTAAAATCTGTTCCAGATAAGCTAATAGACAAGTTCTTAATAGCTAAATATGGATTAATTAATACCAAACCATTAGTAATACTATTTTGTTTTTTATACGTTTTAATGAGCTTTTTATGATGATCACTATAGGTTTTTGCGGTTTGCGCTTCGCCTTTACTCATAAGAAACCCCCCATAATTAAATGGTAGGTCTTTGGTATCACTCACATTGTTGGCATTTAAAACAGAGTCTCTTAATTTATTAAAACGCGGATCGTTAGGGTCGTGGCTATCGCCTTGTTTTAAAATATCATTTTCAATGGCTGCTTTAAATTCAATTATAGATACATTAGGATAAACCGCATTACCTAGGACTTGTGCCGTTTTAGGAATTATAATAAAGAACAACAACCAGCTCCCTAATAAGGTCAATAAGGCTTTATTAGAGTTTGTACTTTTTCCCGAAACGATTACTGTGATACAGCATAAAATTAAAAAGAATACAACATAATTAATAGCGATTAAAAACGTTCTAATTGCAATCTTAGAATTAACTGCATACATATCTATTAATGAAATACTCCAAAGTGCTATTAATGCAGGGACAAAAAACAAGGTTGCTATTAAAAATAAACCTAAAACTTTTCCTAAAAGTACCTCTTTTATTGAGATACCTTGCATGTAAATAACTTTAAGGGTACCATTCTCTTTTTCAAAAGTCATGGAAGCATACCCTATAAAGAAAATGATAAGCGGTAAAATAAGCTGTAATAACAAGGCTATACTTAAATCGCCGAAACGCATTAAACCTGTAGATAAACTAGCTTGAGAAAAATTAGCCGTATGTTGTTTATGTGCTTCTAAAAAAATAGCATTACCTGTGTAACTCTCAATGCCAGAGTCAAAAATACTAAGTGGATGTTGTAATCTAAAAACAAACGACCCAAAATGCGCCATTCTATGAGGGTGTTTATCGGGATTGTTTTCCCAACTTTGTCGTTCTTTTCCCTGATGATGCTCGACTACATGATGATGCGCTTCAAAAGTACGCCAACCATTTATAGTGACATAGGTTAATACAACTAAAAATAAGGTTAGCAGCACAAAAAGACCTTTATTAAAAAAGGTCTTTTTGAAAAACTGTTTGCCTATTAAAATAACGAGAGCAGCTCTCATTTCATCTAAAATTTATAGGTCGCATTTAATAATACATTTCTAGGAGCTCCTGGTGCTAATCTAGCAGGACTCAAACCACCTAACCAATATGTCTTATCAAATACGTTATTTATTTTGAGCGTTAATTGAATTCCTGTATTATCGGGTCTGTAATACACCGCTGCATCAAATACAGTGTATTCGGGTAGTGCTACCCTACTCGAATTAGTACTATACCAAGTGTATCTCTCGTCTACATATTGCGCACCAAAACCAAGCCCAATACCTTTCAATGTATTGTTCATAAAATTATAACGTCCCCAAAAATTTGCATTATGCTTTGGAGCACCTCCAATGCGATCTCCAACAAGTTCTTCTACATTATCTTCTACAATTTCTGCGTCTGTAAAACTATAAGATCCTGTGATTTGAAAATTTGGTGTTACATACCCAGAAACGTCCGTTTCAAAACCTATACTACGCTGTTCTCCTCTTGTTGTTAACTCTTCGGGTGGTCCATAGGAATTTCCTATTAAAATATTTTTTTGATTAATATCAAAAACAGCAAGGTTGGCAAATATTTTTCCATTTAAAAATTCGCCTTTAACACCTATTTCTTTTAAGCTACTCTCCAAAGGATCGAATCTTCCTGGTGAAGCCCTCCAGAAAAAACCTTCTGCACTTGGTGATAAAGATACTGTATTTGTGTGTGGTTGGAATCCTTCTAAATATGTAGTGTACGCACTAATATTATCTGTTATTTCGTAAGTTACCCCAAGTCTTGGAACAAAAGCACTTGTTTTAAATTCTTCTTCATCACCTTCATAATCAAAAATATCGCTAAACCATTCGTATCTTAAATTAAATAATACAGAGAATTTATTTATTTTAAATTGATTTTGAATGTAAACACCATCTGAAGACGTTAAATTTGCTGGTATTTCGGTTTGCGAAATTACATAATCACTGGTATCTCTAATACCGTTAAAAGGATTTGTTAAATCTAAATGCGGTACAGCAGGAACTAATAATCCATCGGCTGTTTGTTGAAAATCATTTGGATCAGTTGCATTAGCCCCCGAAGGTCTAAATCTTTTGGTAGAACCATCAAGCAGTAAATAATCTCTTGTACTATTTGCACCACCTATATTTCTTATCCAACGTGACCCATCATAACCTACTAAAACTTTATTAGTGAAACTACTATTCTTGATATCATAATTGAAATATGCACTAAAATTATCAGTATTCCAGGATTGTTGTCTTTCTGCATATCGCATTGCCGAAAGATTAGGGATTATGTCTCCATTAGCATTGTATGCGCCACGGAAAGCATCGGCTCTGTGCTCTTTTAAATCTTCATCCCAAGTTTGTTTCATGTATTGTGCATTAAACCCAAAGTTTTCTGTAAACTTTTTACTAAAGCTTGCCATAAACATGATTTCTTTAGTCTTGTAAAAATCGTTGATTGCACCTGGATTTAATGCAATTGATGTACTATTTGGGTCATAGTTAGCATCAACAGCATCAAAAATGGGTTGCCCTCTATCTAAATTTCCATCTGCATTAGTATAGACCATTTCTACATTAAGTGCTGTAGTTTCATTTGGGATATAACTAAGCGAAGGCGCTATTAAAATGGCATTATTATTCACAATATCTCTAAAAGAGTCTGCTTCTTGATAAGCGGCATTAAAACGATACAGTAAGGTTTTAGATTCGTTTAATGGCCCTGTAAAGTCTGTTGTAGCTCTTAACGTTCCAAAACTACCAGTTGTTAATCCTATGGAGCTTCTTTTTTCTGTAAGTGGCTTTTTAGTCACCATATTTACGGTTCCTCCAGGGTCTGCACTAGAAAACGTTACAGATGATGGTCCTTTTATAACCTCCACGCGCTCTAAATGAGAGGTGATTGGTTGCAAAAAATAATACTGGCGTGTACGCATTCCATTAACCACTTGTCCATCGTCTGCTTGTGTAATTCCACGTATGTTATAATGATTGTATAGCCCTGTTTGAGATACAGAACTTACTGTTTTTACAGCCTCTGGTAATTGAAATGCTAAACGATCATCAATTAACTCTTTAGTTACAGTTGAAACAGCTTGAGGCAACTCTTTATTTTTAATCGCTATTTTAGTAGCGGAAAAAGAATAATCACTGTTATAGTCTTTACGCTTTCTACCTATAACTTCTACAGACTGTAGAGACTCTGCCGATTCGTTTAAAGTAATTGTACCTAAATCGGTATCTGCGTTTATCTCTAGTTCTTTTTTATAAGTTTCATACCCTAAATACGAAATTCTCAAGGTATAGTTACCGTTTTCACTAACCTGAATTATAAAATTCCCTTCAAAGTCTGAAGTACTTCCTTGTTTGGTATTTGTATTTTGAAGTATTATGTTAGCGCCAGGTATAGAAACGCTTGCTGCGTCAACAACCTTACCGCTAATTTTAGATTGTGAAAAGCTAAATTGTATTGCTAAAATGAGTAGAATAAAGCCTACTTTTTTAATGTTCATTTCTGGTAATTGTTTATAGTTAATTAAATTGTTTTAATGTATAAGTCTTGTAGTTCCTGTGCTGAAATATGAGAGGTTTCTGCCGTATGAATAAGCGCTCCTTCTTTCATAATGCCTATTTTAGACCCTATATTAACGGCATTAAAAATATCGTGAGTCGCCATTAAAATCCCCACACCTTTTAGCGATAAGGCTTTGCATGTTTTAGCAAACTCAACTGAAGCTTTGGGATCTAAACCAGACGTAGGTTCGTCCATAAGAATATAAGAGGCATTTTTAGCCAATGCTATAGCAATGCCTACCTTTTGTCGCATGCCTTTAGAATAGGTTGACAATCTTTTTTGATACGCCTCTTCCTGTAGATTAGCCTGTTTTAAAAATGCATTTAATGCCTTATTAGAATAACTAAAGCCTGCTAATTTGCTAAAAAAATCTAGATTTTCTATACCCGAAAGATTACTGTATAGCTGAACAATCTCTGGAATATAAGCAATGGCTTTTCTTATAGATTTGTCTTTAATTACAGAAATATTATCTATCAAAGCCTCTCCCGAAGTTGGTTCTAACAAACCAAGAAAAATATTAATTGTTGTTGTTTTTCCAGCACCATTTTGCCCTAGTAAGCAAAACACCTCACCTGGTGCGACCGAAAAACTTAAATCTTTAAGCGCTTGTGTATCACCATAACGCATGCAAAGCGTATTTGCCTGTAACATAATACTAATTCTTTAATTTGAAATTTTTAACGCAACTAAGTTGCAATATTAAATTAGATTATGTTAAAACGCAACTAAGTTGCGTTAAAATTTGATTTAAGATTTGTTAGAATGGCATTTTCTAAAACTAAAGGGTCACTACCTGGTCCAATAGTTAGAAGTTTAGCACCAGTTACAGGAATACCATTAAAAGGTCTAATAAAGATTTCTCCGTCTGGTTTACGTTCAAAATAAGTGTAAGCTATATCTTTACCAATTCTAGTACAGCCTTTTACGCGAAGGATGCTTTTAGGGAGCGCATTACATATACCATAAATAGATTTTGTGTTGGGTAAATTAGGCAAATCTACAGAACAAGACCCCCAATGCGCCTTTGCGTGATCAAACTTCTGTGCCGTATTATTTGATGGTAATAATTGAGGAAGCAATGCAACATCAATAGCATCCATAGCTATAATTTGAGCTGTCGCATTTAATAGCTTTAGCTCATTAATAACTTTTGTTTTTATTTTGGGCGAAATGGTATCGAGATGTGTTAACACCAAAAGAGAAGATACTTGAATTTGATTGGCCTCAAGTTCATTATGCTCACCGCGTTTCTGCCAGTTCTTTACATCTACTACAGATATTTGAATAGGCGGCAAAAATCGATCGTTAATGCCTACGCCCAGAAACTCCATTAAAGAACAGGCATCGGATGTCCCATTAGCTTCAATGAGCGTAATACCGTTTTCTCGCTCTGGTATTCTATTGACTAAATTTCTAAGTTCCACAATACCACTACAGCAAATACAACTACCACTAAGCGCTTTAATAGATTTAGACGCCATTTGCTTAGTAAATTGTTGGGCATCCATATAAGCATTTTCATAATCATTAAGTATAACGAAAGGATCCCAACCTTTGTCAATAAAATTGTTTATTAAATGCTTTAATAAGGTTGTTTTTCCTGCTCCTAAAAAGCCTACTACTGTAATAATTGCCTCCATTTTTTACACTTTTAGGTTTTATTTTTCTTAGGTCTAAAAGGCTTTATAATGTCTTCATTACATTCTAAATAAGGGCCTTCAATAAGATCTATACAATAAGGTACAGCGGGAAAAACAGCATCTAAACATTCTCGTATAGACTTTGGTTTACCAGGTAGATTAATAATTAAACTATTACCTCTTAGCCCCGCTGTTTGCCTTGAAAGAATTGCTGTAGGCACATATTTTAATGATTCGGTTCTCATGAGTTCTCCAAAACCAGGCATCAAACGATCGCATACAGCCTCTGTTGCTTCGGGGGTGACATCCCTTTTTGCAGGTCCTGTACCTCCAGTAGTCACTACTAAACAACAGTTTTTATGATCCACCATATCTATAATGTTTTTTTCAATAACGCCTTGCTCGTCAGGCACTATTTTATATTCCTCTTCCCAAGTTGAAATCAAATAATCGTTTAGCGTATCTATAATAGCTTTTCCACTTAGATCTTCATAGATCCCAGCGCTTGCCCTATCACTTACTGTGATGATTCCTATTTTAATTGCCATGGTTATTTTTAGCTACTTACAAGGTATCTCTTCTGTTAACTTTTCAACAGTTAAATTAAGTATTTCTGGCGTTGTAGTCTCTGGGGAATATACTATAGATACTTGTTTTGTATTCAAATTTAAAATAGATTGATTGACGCCATTTATATTTTGTAAACCGCCTTCTATTATCTTTTGACATTTGTTGCACCTTGCTTTTGGTGTATCTATCACCAATACTTCATCCTCTTCTCCTTTTACCAATATGCGTTCTTCTTTTCCTATACGATTACACGATACTAACAATAGTATCGATAGTACTATTAAGATTATTTTTTTCATCTTAAAATATTTTAAAGGCCTTATTATTGTTTGTTAACCACTCTTAAAAATTCATCACGATGTTCCTTTTTTTCAAAACACCCACCATACTCAATAGACGTTGTAAAACTATCTTTATCTTTAATACCTCTTGAGGAAACACATAAATGCTTTGCACTAATCATAACAATAACATCCTGCGTATCTAAAACCTTCTGTAAATTTTTTAAGATCTGTATGGACAATCGTTCTTGTACTTGAGGACGATGGGCATAATAATCCACCAACCTATTTATTTTAGAAAGCCCTATAACTTTATCTTTTGGCACATAAGCTATATGTGCGTGTCCAGTTATGGGTAAAAAGTGGTGCTCGCAAGAAGAATCTATAGTTATATTCTGCTCAATAAGCATTTTTTTGTAACCATATTTATTCTCAAAAACCGATAATTTTGGTTTGTTATTAGGGTTTAGGCCATAGAACAGCTCTTTTACATACATTTTGGCAAATCGGTATGGCGTACCAGACAAACTATCGTCCGATAAGTCGAGACCAAGCTCTTCCATTATTTTCCCAAAATAATGCTGAATATTTTTTATCTTCTCATCATCCGATTTATCGAATGCATTGGGAAGCATTGGCGTTTCAACAGATGTTGAAATATGATTATCACCTATTATATCAATATCTTTTTTATCCATTTGCACAGCAATTATCAGATTTACATTGGCAATAATTTAAATTATAAATATGAAGCGCTACGAGTGCTAAAGCTGGTATATAAGTAAATAACTCAGGCAAATAGATAAACTCAAATTGTTCATTTATAATAGCCAAGAATAAAGTAGTCCAACTCAACCATAACAAAGGTTTCATGATTTTTTTTGAAGTTGTTTGAGTAGAACGGTATACAGCAATAAAAGAAATACACAAGAAAACATAATCTAAGCTTTTCCACCATGAAGGTGCAGAAGCGCAGCCATGTTCAGCACAAGTATGCGCTATAAAAAGTAATGGTGTAGCAAGACAATGAACCAAACATAATGTACTTGCTAGAGCACCAAATGTATCAGGTTTTTGGGTAATTAATTTCATTAATTTATTTTACAAATGCAACTTGGTTGCAAATATAACTGTTTCATTTGTTATTGCAACATAGTTGTGATAAATTTGCCTTATGGGAGTTACAAGACAAACAAAGCATCTAAAAATTTTACTGGATACTTTCAACGAAAAGAAGAGAGCACTTTCTGTAGCAGAATTGGTTAAACTATTAGAGTCTAAAATGAATAAAACCACCGTTTATCGTATTTTAGATAAGCTAATGGACGACGGTATTCTACACTCTTTTATTGGTAAAGGCGGTCTTAAATGGTATGCCATGTGCAATGACTGTTCTCGTGATACTCATAATGATGTGCATCCTCATTTTCAATGTAAATCCTGTGGTGAGGTAGCTTGCTTACCTGTAACATTTACAATTCCTGATATTAAAGGCTATAAGATTGATTCTGCCAGTTTATTAATGGTTGGTGAGTGTGGTAATTGTGCTTAAAATTATTAATTTTATGAAATCAAAATTTTATAAAGCTACTTTATTTTTATTCTTAACCTTAAATTTCTTAATATCTAAATCTTGGTCTCAAAATAAAGACAGTATACAAACTCAAAAAAAGTACTTTATTCAAGCCAATGAGCTTTTGGCTAACAACGAATTAAACGCTGCCATATATTATTTCCATTTTGCTCAAAAAGAGTTACCTAAAACTAATCTTGGAAAATTATCAATAAAAAAAATAGACTCCTTAACTTTAATTGTAAGAGAAAAATTCATCAAAAAAATCCAAGGCGAATGGAATTGGTTAGAAACAGGAACTAATTGGAGGGTTGAAGAAACTCCTAAATCTAAAAACATAAACAAAACACTGGTAATAAAAGGACAAAATATCTCAATTTATGAAAAAGCAAAATCTGATTCAACCTTAATTGAATTTGGAAAAATAAAATTTGTAAATGCTACTCCTAAATACCCTCCAATTGTTGAAGATTTCACTTTTTTAGACAATCTTATTTGGACTTTCAATTTTAAAGATGATAATCAAACCTTAATCATGAGAAATACAGGAAAAATAGTAAATACAGAAAGAACCCTTTTAGGATGTGGAAACATAGCTTTAAAATTCGTTAAAAAGTATTAAGTGTATAGAAAATATTTAATCATTATAATACCTATACTAATAAGATTTCTATAATTTTATTACAAGTAATATTTATCTTATCACTATTCTATCTTACCTTCTAAAAGGCTCTTATTTTAAGTAAAAAACTATTCTAATTTTAAAAAACTACATTTGATATAAAATATAAAGTATTTACTATGGTGTTTTTGGGAATTGTAATAATCATTTTTCTAATAATTATAAATAATAATATTAATTCAAAATTTAAACATCTTAATAGAGTTATAGATGATTTAAGAAGAAAAGTTTCTTACTTACAACAAAAGAGCGAAACTCAAAAAACCATACCCAATCAAGATATTAAAAGAGATCAACCGATTGTTGAAACTCCTACTACCAAAACCCCTTTAAGCAAACCTACTAGTACTAAGGAAATTGAAAAAGTAATAGATACAAACAAAGTACCTCCAAAAAAACCAATAACACCTAAACCTATAATAGCAACCTCTTCTACAAGAGAAAAAACACCTGTTCCTGTAAAGAAAAAAGAAGCTACAAAAAAAGCGCCTAAAAAACCTTGGATAGAGACGTTTAAAGAAAAAAATCCAGATTTAGAGAAGTTTATAGGTGAAAATCTTATTAATAAAATTGGGATATTAATTTTAGTTCTTGGTATTAGCTTCTTTGTTAAGTATGCCATAGATAAAGATTGGATTAACGAACCTGCTAGAGTGGGCATTGGCATTCTATGTGGTTCACTAGTTATGGGAATTGCGCACAAGTTAAAGAAAAACTATGCCGCTTTTAGCTCTGTTCTTGTAGCTGGCGCTATAAGTATATTTTATTTTACAATTTACATTGCCTTTAATGAATATCAACTCTTTAGTCAAACAGTAGCTTTTGTTTTAATGACTATTATTACAGCTTTTAGCACATTAGTCTCTCTGTCATACAATAGACAGGAATTAGCTATTTTATCATTAATAGGTGGGTTCGCTGTTCCATTTATGATAAGTACAGGAGAGGGTAATTATATTGTCCTGTTTACATATATCGCAATTTTAAATATTGGCATACTCGCTATATCCTATTTTAAGAAATGGAAAATTGCCACAATACTCGCATTTATTTTTACAATAGTTTTATTTTCTGGTTGGTATTTTACATCTGTAAAAGATTCTGATTTTTCGTATTCTGGAGCTTTAATTTTCGCAACACTATTTTATTTTATATTTAGTATTACCATTGTTTTAAATAATCTAAAAAATAAAGGTGTATTTTCTAAAATTGAATATTGTATTTTAATGATAAATACATTTTATTTCTTTGGAATTGGCATGGTGATCCTTAAACAATGGGGCTCAAATTTTGCAGGATTATTTACTTTATTATTGGCTATTTACAATGTTGTTTATGCCACTATATTATTCAAAAAATTTGGTTTAGACAAAAACGCCATTTACCTTTTATTAGGCCTAGCGCTTACTTTTGTTACACTTACAATACCCATTCAATTTGAAGGGAACCAAATAACTATTTTTTGGGCTTGTGAAGCTGTTTTGTTATTCTGGTTATCTCAAAAATCTAAAATTAAATCTTTTAAATTAAGTGCTATTATTGTTCAAATTCTAGCGCTCATTAGTTTATTCATAGATTGGAAAAGATATTTTATATCTGAGGAATTTACTATTATTCTCAATCCATTATTTATTTCTAGTGTTATAGTTAGTATATCCTTATTCTTTACATATTGGCTAATAAAAAACGATAAAGATGTTATTACCAAATTCTTTATACTAGATATAAAATTTTATAGAGCTATTTTATTAATAGTAGCTATTATAACTACTTATTTTACTGGAATTTTAGAAATTAATTACCAAGCTTCTCAATTTTTAGAAAACAAAGCCTCCATAATATCTTTTCCAGCGACATACCACTTTGTTTTTATTTCTGTGCTTTTATTTTTAGTGTTAAAATTAAAACAAACTAAAATAGCAAAAGGCGTGTTTGTTGCTAGTGTTATTTCAATAATAACCTACATATTGATTTTTTACAAATTACCAACAAATGAAATAATTGAAAACCTAAATAAAGGAACGTTTTCTAAATATGCTTTTTACTTTCATTACATTATTTTAGGATGTTTAATATATTTAGGGATAGCACTCTTTAGTAAAACAAAAGTTTTATTTAAACTAAACCCTAAAAAAAGTAAATGGCTCACTTGGGTTTTTATTTTTGCAATTGTCTATGTATTTAGTAACGAAATTATGGTACATAACCTAAGCTTCTCTAATGTTTTAGATACTAGTGAGTTGGCTACTAAATTCCCAAAGCCTTATGAATCATATCAAAAACGTCTTTTTATTTCCAATACAATACAAGAAAGGCAATCTCAGGTTATTAAGATAGGATACCCAATATTGTGGGGCGTTTTCTCTTTTATATTCTTAATAGTAGGTATTAGAAGGCAATGGAAAGTATTAAGAATTATAGCGCTTTCCTTACTTGGAATAACAATCCTAAAATTATTTATTTACGATATAAATAATGTTTCTGAAACTGGTAAAATAATAGCATTTATACTTTTAGGTATTTTAATCTTAATTATATCATTTGTATATCAAAAAATAAAAAAATTAGTTGTTGATGAAGCACCAGAAAATCAAGACAAAGATGAAAATATATAGTTTAGTAATTACACTTTTTATTGTACTTAGTAGTTTTTCTCAAACTCATAAAGGCGCTATAGCTCCTGTTAAAGAAAATGGTATCCAAAAAATTATATTACCTTCTAATGTGCGATCGGCAACAAAGGAAAACTTTAATTTCTTAAGAATTAAGGATTCACAAAAAGAAGATGTGCCATACACTCTAATTTATAATACGAATAAAGTTTTTTCTACTTTTTCTCCTGTGAAAATTATTTCAAAAAAAGTAATTGCAGATTCCATAACCGCTATTCTATTAGAAAATAAAAACCTAAATATATGGGATCACATTACTTTACGAATAGCCAATACAAAAATCACAAAAACATACACTGTTTTTGGTAGTAATGATCGTAAAAATTGGTTTGGACTTGTTTCTAATAAAACATTAGACAACTTAAATTCAAAAACTAAAACAAGTGTAGAAAAAACAATTAACCTACCCCTTAATTCTTATCAATTTTTGCGTATAGATTTTAACGATAAAAAAGCACTTCCAATAAATGTTTTAGGCATTGGTATTTATAAAAATAAATTTTTTACGCAAACCCCAGTTAAACTTGCTTTTTTTCAACAAAACATAACAAATTTAAAAGACAAAAAAGTCACTCAAATAAAATTTAGAGCACAAAGCCCTCATAAAATTAATACCATTTCTTTTAATGTTAATACTAATTTCTTTTTAAGAAAAGCAAGCGTAATAGTGGAGAGAGAGCGTAGTGTAAAAAAACGTATTGAATCCTATAGAGAGGAATTATTTCATTTTCAATTAAATTCAAATAATTCCAATTCTTTTAACATACATAATTTAAATGAAAAGGAATTTATTATTGAAATTGAAAACGAAGATAATCCGCCTCTAGATATAGAAAGCATAAGCTTTTTTCAGCATCCAATATATCTTGTTACCAATTTAGAACAAAATAAAAAATACGCGATAGTTATAGATACTACGCTAACTAAACCTAAATACGATATTGGTAATTTTATTTCTAAGCAAACAGATACTATTAGGGAAACTTCAATTTCTAACTTTAATAAAATCAAAGAAAACACACGCTCCCCTAAATCCATTCCTTTTTGGCAAACGAAACTGTTTATGTGGAGCTGTATTGTAATAGGCGGTATTTTTGTTATTTACTTTTCCTTAAAACTTTTAAAGGATATTAATTTTAATTAATAATTCTGTTCAAAACCCCGTGAATAACTCTAAATTTTCACTATTAAATTTAGTTTAAATTACAGTTAAAAGACCTAAATTTGCATTTTACTAAATCATACAAATCAAGTACATAATGATTCATTTCTTTGGAAACGTAAACAGCAAAGTTTTTGCAGTTCAAACCACAAAAGAATTATCAACCGAAACGATATCGAAATTAATGTGGCTTTTTGGAAACCAGCCTAAAATAGAACAAGCATCTTTAGATGCTTTTTTTGTTGGGCCCCGTGCAGCTATGATTACGCCTTGGAGTACCAATGCTGTAGAAATCACTCAAAATATGGGGGTTCTAGATATTATTAGGATTGAAGAATTTAAAGCTGTTCCAGACAATTTTAGTGATTTTGATCCTATGATTTCTGAGAAATTCAATGGCCTAAACCAAGAATCATTTACTATAAATATTACACCAGAACCAATAATTAATATTGAAGATATTGCAGCTTACAATGTGCAAGAAGGTCTATCATTAAGTAATGAAGAAGTTACTTATTTAGAAGGCGTTGCGAAAAAAATTGGTCGCCCTCTAACCGATTCTGAAGTTTTTGGTTTTTCTCAAGTAAATAGCGAGCACTGTCGTCATAAAATTTTCAACGGAACATTTGTTATAGATGGTGAAGAAAAGCCAACATCGCTATTTAAACTTATTAAAGAAACATCTAAACAACATCCTAACACTATTGTTTCGGCCTATAAAGACAATGTGGCTTTTATTAAGGGGCCTAAAGTAGAACAATTTGCACCTAAACGTGCCGATGTGCCAGATTACTATACCACGGAAGATTTTGATTCTGTAATCTCTCTTAAAGCCGAAACGCATAATTTCCCAACTACAGTAGAACCTTTTAATGGTGCTGCAACAGGATCTGGAGGTGAAATTCGTGATAGACTCGCTGGTGGTAAAGGGTCTATCCCATTAGCTGGAACCGCAGTATATATGACCTCTTATTCGCGTTTAGAAGAAAACCGTCCATGGGAAAAAGGTGTAGACCAACGCGATTGGTTATATCAAACACCAATGGATATTTTAATAAAAGCATCTAATGGCGCTTCAGATTTTGGTAACAAATTTGGTCAGCCGCTTATTTGTGGTTCTGTATTAACCTTTGAACACGAAGAACATGCCCGTAAGCTTGGTTTCGATAAAGTAATCATGCAAGCAGGAGGTATTGGTTACGGAAAAGATGACCAAGCCATAAAAGACACACCTAAAACAGGTGATAAAATAGTAATTCTAGGTGGTGAAAATTACCGTATAGGTATGGGAGGTGCAGCAGTGTCGTCTGCAGATACAGGTGCGTTTTCATCTGGTATAGAATTAAATGCCGTACAACGCTCTAATCCAGAAATGCAAAAGCGAGCAGCCAATGCTGTTCGTGGTATGGTTGAGAGTGAAGAAAACTTTATCGTTTCTATTCACGACCACGGTGCTGGAGGCCATTTAAATTGTTTAAGTGAATTAGTAGAAGACACCGGAGGAAAAATAGACCTAGATGCTTTACCAGTAGGAGATCCTACACTTTCCGATAAGGAAATAATTGGGAATGAATCTCAAGAACGCATGGGACTAGTTATTGGAGAAAAACACATAGAAACATTACATAAAATAGCCGACCGTGAGCGTTCACCAATATATACCGTAGGTGATGTTACGGGTGATAATCGTTTTACATTTCAGTCTAAAACAAAAGGCAATACACCTATGGATTTAGCGCTAGAAGATATGTTTGGGAGTTCGCCTAAAACTGTAATGACAGACAATACTGTTAAAAGAAACTATAGCCCTATTAGTTACGATACCCATAATTTTCATGCCTATTTAGAACAAGTACTTCAATTAGAAGCAGTGGCATGTAAAGATTGGCTAACAAACAAAGTAGATCGTTGTGTTGGTGGTAAAGTAGCCAAACAACAATGTGCTGGTCCATTACAACTGCCTTTAAATAATGTAGGTGTAATAGCGCTCGATTATAAAGGCAAAGAAGGTATAGCTACCTCCATTGGGCACTCCCCTATTTCAGGATTAATCGACCCTATAGCTGGAAGTAGAAATTCAATAACCGAAGCGTTAACTAATATTATTTGGGCACCTCTTAAAGAGGGCTTAACATCTATTTCGTTATCAGCAAACTGGATGTGGCCCTGTAAAAATGAAGGCGAAGATGCGCGCTTATATCAAGCAGTAGAAGCTATTTCGCAATTCGCTATCGATTTAGGGATTAATGTTCCTACTGGAAAAGATTCGCTTTCCATGAAACAGAAATACCCCAATGAAGATGTTATTTCTCCCGGAACTGTAGTGATTTCGGCAGCAGCTAATTGTAACGATATTACCAAAGTGGTAGAACCGGTTTTCAAGAAAAAGGGTGGTGATATATATTATATCAATCTATCCCAAGATAGTTTTAAATTAGGAGGAAGCTCATTTGCTCAAATACTTAATAAAATTGGTAATGAAGCGCCAAATGTAAAAAATGCAGATTATGTTAAAACCGTGTTTAACACGATACAAGATTTAATTAGAAATGAACAAATTATAGCGGGACATGATGTGGCCTCAGGAGGATTAATTACAACACTATTAGAATTGTGTTTTGCCGATACTAATTTAGGAGCAGAGTTAGACCTAACTGGTTTAAATGAGCAAGATTCTATTAAGTTATTATTCTCAGAAAATGCTGGTATTGTTATTCAAACGACTGATAATTCAATTGAAAACATATTATCCAAAGCACATGTTAAGTTTTTCAATATTGGAAAAGTTGTTGAAGGTAATTCTCTAAATATTGTTAATGGTACTGATACTTTTAAGCTTGACGTTTCAAAATTAAGAGACACTTGGTATAAAACATCCTACCTATTAGATCAAAAACAAACAGCAAATGGACTAGCAGAAGACAGATTTAACAACTATAAAAACCAACCATTACAATACATATTCCCAAAACATTTTACAGGGAAACTCCCCTTTCCCTTTGGGGAAGGTCGGGATGGGGCACCTAAAGCGGCAATTCTCCGTGAAAAAGGCTCAAATTCTGAACGTGAAATGGCTAACGCTATGTATTTAGCTGGTTTTGATGTTAAGGATGTCCACATGACCGATTTAATTTCTGGTCGGGAAACGCTGGAAGATATTCAGTTTTTAGGAGCTGTTGGAGGGTTTTCTAATTCAGATGTTTTAGGCTCTGCCAAAGGATGGGCAGGCGCTATTAAATACAATGAAAAAGCAAATAAAGTTATTAAAGCCTTTTTTGCAAGAGAAGATACACTATCGGTTGGAATTTGTAATGGATGCCAACTTTGGATGGAATTAGATCTTATAAACCCAGATCATGAGACACATGGAAAAATGGATTATAACACTTCTCATAAACACGAAAGTGCATTTACCTCTGTGAAAATTCAAGAAAATAATTCGGTGATGCTATCCAATCTCTCTGGAAGCACATTAGGTGTATGGATTTCTCATGGTGAAGGGAAATTTAATTTACCATACTCAGAAGATAAGTATAACATTGTTGCTAAATATGGTTACGAGGGGTATCCTCACAATCCAAATGGTTCAGATTATAACACTGCCATGCTGTGTGATAAAACTGGACGCCATTTAGTTACTATGCCACATATAGAACGCTCCACATTCCAATGGAACTGGGCGCACTATCCTGAAGAACGAAAAGACGACGTTTCTCCTTGGCTAGACGCTTTTGTCAATGCCAGAAAATGGATTGAAAACAGGTAATTTTAAACAAATTTTTATATTAAAAGGGTTTCTATTACGAAATCCTTTTTTTATTCCTTGTTTGAATATCATATTTTAATTCCCTATTTTGCATAAAAAGCTTAAAAAAGCCCTTTATGATTGAAGTAACACGACTTTTTGATTTCCCTTATTACCAATTAGAAAATAAACCAAACGATGCTGCATTGGTTACAAAATATGATGGTAAATGGATAAAAACATCCACTCAAGAATATATTGATAAAGCAAACGCTATTAGTCGCGCTTTATTAAAACTTGGAGTTAAAAAAGACGATAAAATCGCTGTTATTTCTTCTACTAACAGAACCGAATGGAATATTGTTGATATTGGCATTCTTCAACTTGGAGCTCAAAACATACCCATTTACCCTACGATTTCTGCCGAGGATTACGAGTACGTTTTAAATCATAGTGAATCTATATATTGTTTTGTATCAGACGAAGAAGTCCTTGAAAAAGTAAACAAAGTAAAAGCGAATACAAAATTAAAAGATGTATATGCTTTCAATAATATTGAAGGCTGTAAACATTATTCAGAATTATTAGAACTTGGAGCAGATACGTCTAATCAAAATGAAGTTGAAATAAGGAAAAACAAAGTAAAATCATCAGATTTAGCAACTATAATATATACTTCTGGCACAACAGGAAAACCAAAAGGCGTTATGTTATCGCACTGGAATATAACAAGTAATGCGCTTGATAGTTCTAAAAGAGTCCCCTTAATAAAAGGAGAAAATAGAGTCCTTAGTTTTTTGCCTATTTGCCACATTTTTGAGCGATTACTTATCTATGTGTATCAATATGCTGGCACATCCATATACTTTGCAGAAGGTTTAGATAAAATAGGAGACAATACCAAAGAAATCAAGCCACACTTAATGAGTGTAGTGCCTAGGCTTCTTGAAAAAGTTTATGATAAAATCATGGCTAAAGCTGAAGATTTAAGCGGTATAAAAAAGCGCTTATTTTATTGGGCACTTAGCTTAGGTGAAAAATGGGAACCTTACAGAAAAAATGGTGCTTGGTACGAATTTAATTTAAGTATTGCCAATAAGCTTGTTTTTAGCAAATGGAGGGAAGCATTGGGAGGCGAATTACACACAATGGTATCTGGAAGTGCAGCTTTACAACCGCGTTTGGCTAGAATATTTAGTGCCGCAGGGATGCAAATTATGGAAGGCTATGGTTTAACCGAAACCTCACCAGTAATTTCTGTAGGTAAATATGATAATAATATGCTAAAAATAGGTTGTGTTGGAAAACCTATTGATAATGTCGACATTAAAATTGCCGAGGATGGAGAAATACTCATCAAAGGTCCAAATGTGATGATGGGCTATTATAAAAATCCAGAAAAAACTACTAGTGTAATGAGTGGCGATTATTTTCACACAGGCGATAAAGGCGAACTCGATCCAGATGGTTTCTTAAAAATTACGGGTAGAAAAAAAGAAATGTTTAAAACCTCTGGTGGAAAATACATTATACCTACCCTACTGGAAAACGAACTAAAGCAATCCCGTTTTATAGAACAAATAATCGTTATAGGAGAAGGCAGAAAAATGCCTACGGCACTAATTCAACCTAATTTTGAATTTGTTAAAGAATGGATTGAAAAAAAGGAGCACCCTATAAAACAATCTAATGAAGCAATTTGTTCTTCTGAAATTGTAATCTCAAGAATCCAGAAAGAAGTTGATAAATGCAATGAAAAGTTCGGGAAATGGGAACAAATTAAAAAATTTGAATTGACTCCCGAAGTTTGGTCTATAGATTCTGGTCACCTTACACCTACCATGAAAATGAGAAGAAGTATCATTAAAGAAATGTATAATGATCTTATTGAAAAAATTTACAGCTAGACCAAAAACCTAATCCCTTTTTGTACCAAAAATCTTTCATGTAAGAATTTTGTGTTTTTTACTATGCGTGCATAGTATTTTTTATTATATTTGATAAATCTAACTCTCGAGATGAAAGATAAAACCATAGATTACGTTTTAAGAACCACATGGTTAAATGTAAATAAAATGTATAACGAAGAAGCTGCTAAATTTGAAAGCACCATGGCAACAGGATTTACTTTATTAAGTATAGACCCGGAGAATGGTACACCATCTACTGCTCTAGGTCCAAAAATGGGTATGGAAGCTACTAGCTTATCGCGTACATTAAAAACTATGGAGAATAGAGGATTAATAGAACGCCATCCAAATCCTGAAGATGGTAGAGGCGTATTAATCCATTTAACAGAGTTTGGTAAAGAAAAACGTTTACTGTCTAAAGAAAAGGTTTTAACGTTTAATGAAGCCATTAGAAATTCTATCTGTGAAGAAAAAATAAATCATTTTTACGAAGTTGCCGAGTCAATCAACGAAATGGTTTCAAACAAAAAAATATATAAAACTAAAAGTCATCGTTCTAAATAAACTATGGGAAAACGTATCATAAAAAAAGTTGCCGTAGTGGGCTCAGGTATTATGGGAAGTGGAATAGCTTGTCATTTTGCTAACATTGGTGTAGAAGTTTTACTATTAGATATTGTACCAAGAGAATTAAACGATACCGAAAAAGCAAAAGGGTTAACCTTAGACAATAAAATTGTTAGAAATAGATTGGTGAATACTGCGCTTAAAAATGCATTAAAATCTAAACCTTCTCCAATTTATCATCAAAAATTTGCAAGCAGGATTACTACAGGAAATCTAGAAGATGATATTACTAAAGTTAAAGATGTAGATTGGATTATTGAAGTTGTAGTAGAACGACTTGACATAAAAAAGCAAGTTTTTGAAAATTTAGAAAAACACAGAACACCAGGAACACTAATTACAAGTAATACTTCTGGGATTCCAATAAAATTTATGAGTGAAGGGAGAAGTGACGATTTCCAAAAGCACTTTTGTGGTACTCACTTTTTTAATCCACCCCGGTATTTAAAATTATTCGAAATTATTCCAGGGCCTAAAACAGATAAAAATGTTTTAGATTTTTTAAATCGTTATGGCGAACAATATCTGGGCAAAACCTCGGTTATTGCAAAAGATACACCAGCTTTTATTGGTAATAGAATAGGAATTTTTGGAATTCAGTCTTTATTCCATCAAGTTAAAGAATTAGGACTTACAGTTGAAGAAGTTGATAAATTAACAGGTCCAGTAATAGGTAGGCCAAAATCTGCTACTTTTAGAACTGTAGATGTGGTTGGTTTAGATACTTTAGTTCATGTAGCCAATGGTATTTATGATAATTGTCCAGACGATGAAGCTCATGACCTATTTAAACTACCCGATTTCATCAACACAATGATGGAAAACAAATGGTTGGGAAGTAAAACAGGACAAGGATTTTATAAAAAAACGGTTAATGCTGAAGGCAAAAAAGAAATTCTTACCCTAGATTTAGATACTATGGAATACCGCTCTAAAAAAAGAGCATCATTCCCAACACTAGAACTTACCAAAACTATAGATAAACCAATAGATCGCTTTAAAGTATTAGTAGCAGGTAAAGATAAAGCGGGTGATTTCTACCGCAAAAATTTTGCAGCTTTATTTGCCTATGTACAACATAGAATTCCTGAAATTTCAGATGATTTATACAGTATCGATGATGCCATGAAAGCTGGTTTTGGATGGGAACACGGTCCTTTTCAAATATGGGATGCTATTGGTGTTGAAAAAGGTATTGCGCTTATGAAAGCTGAAGGTTTAGAACCAGCATCATGGATAACCGATATGCTCGAATCGGGTAACACATCTTTTTACAAGGTAAAAGAAGGCGCGACTTATTTTTACGATATAACAACAAAAACGCAACAAAAAGTTCCAGGTCAGGATGCGTTTATTATTTTAGAAAATATTAGAACATCTAGCGAAGTCTTTAAAAACTCTGGAGTAGTTGTAGAAGATTTAGGAGATGGTATTTTAAATTGTGAATTCCAATCTAAAATGAACACTATAGGTGGAGATGTTTTAGCTGGATTAAACAAAGCAATAGATATAGCAGAACACAATTATGAGGGACTTGTCATTGGCAACCAAGGCGCCAATTTCTCGGTTGGCGCCAATATTGGGATGATTTTTATGATGGCAGTTGAACAGGAATATGATGAATTAAACGCGGCAATCAAGTATTTTCAAGATACTATGATGCGCATGCGATATTCTTCAATACCCACTATTTCGGCGCCTCACGGTATGTCACTAGGAGGTGCATGCGAATTATCTATGCATGCAGACAAAGTTGTAGCTGCTGCCGAGTCTTATATTGGCTTAGTAGAATTTGGAGTAGGTGTAATACCAGGCGGTGGAGGCTCAAAAGAAATGGCGCTCCGTGCTTCCGATACGTTTAGAAAAGGCGATGTAGAGCTTAACGTATTACAAGAATACTTTTTAACCATTGGTATGGCAAAAGTATCTACTTCGGCTTATGAAGCATTCGATTTAGGTATTCTTCAAAAAGGAAAAGATAGTGTTGTTGTTAATAAAGATAGACAAATAGCAACTGCTAAAGCACACGCAAAACTAATGGCAGATGCAGGATATACGCAGCCTGTAAAACGCAAAGATGTAAAAGTCTTAGGGAAACAAGCTCTAGGGATGTTTCTAGTGGGAACAGATGCTATGGAAGCCAGTAATTATATAAGTGAGCATGATCATAAAATAGCCAATAAATTGGCATACGTAATGGCAGGAGGTGATTTATCTGAACCTTCTCTGGTAACAGAACAATATTTATTAGATCTAGAACGAGAAGCTTTTTTAAGTTTATGTACAGAACGTAAAACGTTAGAACGTATACAGCATATGTTAAAGACGGGGAAACCGCTAAGGAATTAAATCCCCACCTCACCTCCCCAAAGGGGAGGAAAAGATTGATAATAAAAATTTTAATTAAAAATATACCCATAACAGTTCCCTCTCCAAAGGAGAGGGTTAGGGAGAGGAAATGAAACAAGCATATATAGTAAAAGCATACAGAACCGCAGTTGGAAAAGCGCCAAGAGGTGTTTTTAGGTTTAAACGCTCCGATGAACTTGCCGCAGAAACCATTCAGCATATGATAAAAGAGTTACCTCAACTGGATAAAGCACGTATCGATGATGTTATTGTAGGTAACGCTATGCCAGAAGGATCTCAAGGTTTAAATATGGCACGCCTAATCTCTTTAATGGGATTAGACATAGTAGATGTCCCTGGAGTTACTGTAAATAGGTTTTGCTCTTCGGGTATTGAAACTATAGGAATCGCCACAGCAAAAATTCAGGCAGGCATGGCAGATTGTATTATTGCTGGAGGTGCAGAAAGTATGAGTGCAGTGCCAATGACTGGTTTTAAAACCGAATTAAATTACGACATTGTAAAAAACGGTCATGAAGAGTATTATTGGGGTATGGGAAATACTGCCGAAGCCGTAGCTAACGAGTTTAAAGTCTCCAGAGAAGATCAAGACGAGTTTGCTTATAATTCACATATAAAAGCTTTAAAAGCACAAGCTGAAGATAGATTTCAAGATCAAATAGTGCCTATTGAAGTGGAACAAACCTATGTAGATAACAACGGAAAAAAGGCAACTAAAAAGTACACCGTAAATAAAGATGAAGGCCCTAGAAAAGGCACCAATTTGGGAGCTCTTGCAAAGCTTCGCCCTGTATTTGCGCAAGGCGGAAGTGTAACGGCTGGAAACTCCTCTCAAATGAGTGATGGCGCAGCATTTGTAATGGTTATGAGTGAAGACATGGTAAAAGAACTAAATCTAGAGCCTATAGCTCGTTTGGTAAACTATGCTGCTGCTGGTGTGCCTCCAAGAATCATGGGAATTGGTCCAGTAAAAGCCATTCCTAAAGCTTTAAAACAGGCGGGTTTAAAACAATCGGATTTAGAGTTAATCGAATTAAACGAAGCATTTGCTTCTCAATCTTTAGCTGTAATACGTGAGTTGGATTTAAATGCAGATATCGTAAATGTTAATGGCGGCGCAATCGCCTTAGGACACCCACTTGGTTGTACAGGTGCCAAACTGTCGGTGCAACTTTTTGATGAAATGCGTAAAAGAAATATGAAAGGAAAGTACGGCGCTGTAACGATGTGTGTGGGAACTGGACAAGGTGCTTGTGGTATTTTTGAGTTTTTAAATTAGCCCCTCCTAACCTCCCCAAAGGGGAGGAACTAGAAAGGGTTTAAATAATATATTGTATAACCTAAAAAATAACCCCGAGTAAGTATTCTCCCCTTTTGGGAGAGTTAGAGGGGGCATATTATGGCAGAAAAAGACATCCTAAGAGGCGGACAATTTCTTATTAAAGAAACACACTACAGTGATATTTTTATTCCTGAAGATTTTAATGAAGATCAGTTAATGATGAAAGAAGCAGTAACTGAATTTGTTGATCGTGAAGTTTGGCCTAATAAAGCACAATTTGAAAAGAAAGATTTTGCATTAACCGAGTCTTGCATGAGAAAAGCAGGAGAACTTGGCTTTTTAAGCATCTCTGTTCCAGAAGAACATAATGGCATGGGCTTAGGTTTTGTAGACACGTGTTTAGTATGCGATTTTATATCTGGGGCAACAGGTTCTTTTAGCACAGCTTTTGGAGCACATACTGGTATTGGCACAATGCCTATCACGCTTTATGGAAATGAAGAACAAAAGAAAAAGTACGTTCCAAAATTAGCGAGCGGCGAATGGTTTGGTGCTTATTGCTTAACAGAACCAAGTGCAGGTAGCGATGCGAATTCTGGAAAAACTAAAGCCGTTTTATCAGATGATGGAAAAACATATAAGATCACAGGACAAAAAATGTGGATTTCCAACGCTGGTTTCTGTAGTGTAATGATTGTTTTTGCCAGAATTGAAGATGATAAAAACATTACTGGCTTTATTGTAGAATACGATCCAGAAAATCCTAATGGTATTACCATGGGAGAAGAAGAACATAAATTAGGGATTAGAGCCTCTTCTACAAGGCAAGTGTTTTTTAACGAAACTGTTGTTCCCGTAGAAAATATGCTATCCACCAGAGGAAATGGGTTTAAAATTGCTATGAATGCCCTTAACGTAGGAAGAATTAAATTGGCAGCAGCATGTTTAGATGCTCAAAGACGAACCATTACCGAGTCTGTTAAATATGCTAATGAACGTATTCAATTTAAAACACCTATCTCCCAATTTGGTGCTATCCGACAAAAAATTGCCGAAATGGCAACAAATTGTTGGGTTGGTGAAGCAGCCACCTATCGTGCTGCAAAAAATATTGAAGACCGTATTGAGTTAAGGAAAAATAATGGAAAAGATACACACCAAGAAGCAGAACTAAAAGGTGTGGAAGAATACGCTATAGAATGTTCTATTCTTAAAGTAGCAGTATCTGAATTTGTACAAAAATGTACAGATGAAGGAATTCAAATTTTTGGAGGTATGGGCTTCTCAGAAGAGACACCTATCGAATCTGCCTGGAGAGATGCACGTATTGCCAGAATTTATGAAGGCACAAACGAAATAAACAGAATGCTTTCAATAGGTATGCTCATTAAAAAAGCCATGAAAGGACATGTAGATGTTTTAACACCTGCTATGGCTGTTAAAGATGAACTCATGGGAATTCCTTCTTTTGAAACTCCTGATTACTCCGAGTTGTTTTCTGAAGAAAAAAATATTGTAAAAAATCTTAAGAAACTCTTTTTAATGGTTGCTGGAGCTGCTTTACAAAAATATGGAGAAAAAATAGAGCAAAGACAACAGTTAATGCTAGCTGCATCAGACATTTTAATACAAATATACCTTGCAGAATCCGCTATTTTACGTGCTGAAAAATTAGCTAAAAAAGAAGGTGAAGATAATGTAAAAGAGCAAATAGCCATGGCAAAACTAAACTTATTCCATGCTATCGATGTCATAGAAACCGCAGGAAAACACTCTATTATTTCTTTCTCGGAAGGTGATGAACAACGCATGATGTTAATGGGGCTAAAACGTTACATTAAATATGTTAATATGCCTAAAATAGAAGAATTAAGAAATATAATATCTAAAAAAGTGATTGCTGAAAACAAATATTGTTTTTAATACATAGAATAAATCTTAGTGACTAATTTAGATTTTTAAAGGCGTCTCAAATTAAGTTTTGAGGCGCATTTTTATTTTCAGTAATTTAGAAGAAAAATATACATGAATTTAAGAATCACTCTTTTAGCAGTATTGGCTTCGTCTTTTTTAATAGCTCAAAACGATCAACAATTGTATGATATTATTGAAACTATATCAGCTAAACGTATTAAAAGCGATATACAAACTCTAGTGAATTTTGGTACTAGAAATACGTTTAGTGATACAATTTCAAATACAAGAGGTATTGGAGCTGCCAGACGATGGATAAAAAATGAATTCGAAAGCATTTCTAAAGATTGTAATAATTGTTTAACTATATTTTATCAAAAAGATTTTGTTACAAAAAAAGGAAATCGCCGTGTTCCTCACGATGCTTGGGTGGTTAATGTAGTTGCTGTACAAAAAGGCTCAAAATATCCTAATCGCTATATCATTATGAGTGGAGATATAGACTCCAGAGCAAGCGATACTATGGATTTTACAACAGATGCCCCAGGTGCTAACGATAATGCATCTGGTATGGCAGGAACGCTTGAAGCCGCAAGAGTTTTATCTAAATACAGGTTTGCTAGCAGTATTATTTATGTTGGGCTGTCTGGTGAAGAACAAGGGCTTTTTGGTGGTGCAGGTTTAGCAAGATATGCTAAAGAAAATAACTGGGACATTATTGGTGTTCTCAATAATGATATGATTGGAAATATTAAAGGTGTAGACGGTGTTATTGATAATCGTACATTTAGAATTTTCTCTGAACCCACGCCCCCTAACGAAACCGATCAGGAAAGAAAATTACGCAGGTTTTATGGGGGTGAAGTTGATGGCATTTCCCGCCAGTTAGCAAGATATGTGCACAAAACAACCAAAACATATATGCCAGAAATGAACCCAATGATGGTCTACAGATTAGATAGGTTTGGTCGCGGTGGCCATCATCGCCCTTTTAACGATTTAGGGTTTGCCGGTATAAGAATTATGGAAGCTCATGAGAATTATACGCAGCAGCATCAAGATATTCGTGAAGAAAATGGTATTAAATACGGCGATGTGATAGCGCACGTAAATTTTGATTATGCAAAAAAATTAACGGCTATAAATGCTATAAACATAGCTAGTTTAGCCGCTGCTCCACCTGCGCTTAAAAATGTTGCTATTGGTGGTATTGTACAGTCTTCTGTTAAACTAAAATGGGATAAGGTTAAAGGCGCTATTGGTTATAAAATCTATTGGAGAGACACCACCTCGCCTACTTGGGATAACAGTCGTTATGTGGGAGATGTTTCAGAGTTTACTTTAGATGGCATTGTTATTGACAATTATTTCTTTGGGGTATCGTCTGTTAATGAAAACGGAGTTGAAAGTATCGTTACGTTTCCAAATTCGGTATTTCGAGATTAAATATTTAAGTAAAAATTAACTAAATACAACACTTTTTTAAATAATTTTAGAAAAGTACTCAAGATGAGTTCAAAACTAAAAGTATGAAAACTTCCTATTTTTCGATTTTTTTAATCATATTCACTTCAGCAATGAGTCATGCGCAATTACTACTTGAAAAAGAGCTATTTACGAGACAAGACTCATTAAGAGGAAGTATTACTCCAGAGCGCGAATGGTGGGATTTAACCTATTATCATTTAGATATTAAAGTAAAACCAGATGAAAAATTTATTTCAGGTAACACTACTATTCAGTATAAAGTTTTAAAACCTTATTCTGAAATGCAGATTGATTTACAACCGCCTTTAAAACTTACTAAAGCGATTCAAAATGGAAAAGAATTAGCTATTAAACATGATGGGAATGCGCATTTTATAAGTTTAGAAGAGGAACAAAAAATAGATGCTATAAATACAATCGATATATTTTATGAAGGACACCCTCGAGAAGCGAAAAAAGCGCCTTGGGATGGGGGTATTTCTTGGGAAAAAGACACCAATGGAAAACATTTTATAGCATCATCGTGTCAAGGCTTAGGTGCAAGTGTTTGGTGGCCTTGTAAGGACCATATGTACGATGAAGTAGATAGTATGTTGATAAGTGTAAACGTTCCCGATAAGCTAATGAATATTTCTAATGGAAGGCTAAGGCAGGTTGAGCAAATTAATGACACTAAAACCTACCATTGGTTTGTAAGAAATCCAATAAACAATTATGGTGTGAATATAAATATTGGAGATTATGTTAATTTCTCTGAAAAGTATGACGGTCTAGCTGGAAATTTAGATTTAGACTATTATGTATTAAGAGATAACCTTGATAAAGCAAAAGAACAATTTAAACAAGTCCCCAAAATGATGGAGGCTTTTGAGTATTGGTTTGGACAGTATCCCTTCTATCCCGATAGCTTTAAACTGGTTGAAGCACCATATCTGGGCATGGAACATCAAAGCTCGGTGACTTATGGAAACCAATATAAAAATGGGTATCTGGGTAAGGATTTGTCTGGAACTGGTTGGGGGTTAAAATTCGATTTCATTATAATTCATGAATCTGGACACGAATGGTTTGCCAATAATATCACTAATAAAGACATAGCAGATATGTGGATTCATGAAGGTTTTACTAATTATTCAGAAAGTTTGTTTCTAGATTATCACTATGGTAAAAAAGCTGCATCTGAGTACGTTATAGGTACACGACAACGCATTCAAAATGACAAGCCTATAATTGGCGCATATAATGTTAACAAAGAAGGCTCTTCTGATATGTATTTTAAAGGTGCTAATATGTTGCACACCTTACGTTACCTTATAGAGGATGACAAAAAATGGCGAAAAATTTTAATTGGTATTAACAGAGATTTCTATCATCAAACCGTCACTACAGAAGAAATAGAAACCTATTTAAGTAAAAAATCGGGTATTGATTTGACTGCCTTTTTTAATCAGTATTTACGAACAACTAAAATTCCAATACTAGAATTTTCACATAAAAAAAGAACATTAAAATACCGTTGGACAAATGTTGTTGAGGGTTTTGATATGCCTTTACGAATAAAAATTGGTGATAATGAGACTTGGATTTATCCTAAAACAGAATGGCAAACTTTAGAAACGCCTTCCAGTAAAATGCCAGTTACAGTAAATAAAAACTTCTATGTTGAATCAAAAAAAATCTTTTAAAATTGAAAGATTTACCAGAACTTTATTTTGAACGAGATACAGATTGGTATGATTGGTTACTAAAAAATCACGATCAATATAAAGGCGTCTATATTATTTTTTATAAGTTAGAATTAAATATCCCAACCATGCGATGGGGCGACGCTGTAAAAGTAGCGCTTTGTTTTGGTTGGATAGACTCTACTGTTAAAAGCTTAGGTAGTGGTAAGCGCCGCCAATACTTCTCCCCAAGAAACCCTAAAAGCAATTGGAGTGCTCTTAACAAAAAACATGTTAAAGAACTAATTAACAAAGGACTAATTCAAGATTCTGGTTATAAAATGATCGAATTAGCAAAAAGCATAGGAACTTGGACTGCTTTGGATGATGTAGAAAACGGTATTATCCCAAAGGATTTAAAAGAAGCATTCAATAAAAATAAATTAGCATTTAGTAACTATCAAACCTTTTCTAAAAGCTATAAAAAGGGATATTTATCATGGTTGTTTAGCGCAAAAAGACAGGAAACCCGAGAAAAAAGGATTCTAGAAATTATAACCCTATGCGAAGCTAACATTAAAAGTAGATAACTATGAAAAGTGATGTATTTAAAGTTGAGTATTATTATTTAACCTTAATAGATAAATTTAAATTAGAACTGGTATAAAAAGAGTTCCAAAAACTAACTTTAGTATACTTTTCTCGCAAATCATTGGTATTATTTCTTTTTTAATTTAAATTTAGATTACATTTGTGTTTAATAGCAATTAACTACCCTCAAGATGAAAAAAGAACTGGTCAAAGAAACTGGAGAAGAATTGAATGGTAATTCTATTGATGCTAACTCAAAAATAGATGCCATAAAGCAACTCATTTTTGGCGAAAACATACAAGAGTATAATACGGAATTTGAAGCTGTTAAAGCAGATATCCTAGCAAAAAAAGAAGAACTAGAACACTTAATTGATGAAGTAAGGTCTGAACTTACTCGTAGTGTTGATTCTCTTAGTACCGATATAAACATAAGAATTACCGACCTAGAAAATTCTATTGAAGAAAAGCTTGAAGCTCTTGATGATAAAAAAGCTAATCGCAAACTTTTAAGTGAACTTTTTATCAAATTAGGTGAAAAAATTGGTGAATAAATTGTGCTTTACCAATGATGAATCAAGATGATAAATTAAATCTTATAAAAGACATTTTACTTACCGATGAGCGGGAGTTTTCATCTGCCATCGAAAAAAAGATTAATGCGCTTGAAGATATTATCAATAAAAAAAAGAATTTATCACCTAAAGTAGATCCAATTGTAGATGAAAAAATTGAACAGTTTGTGAAGGACATTCCTAAAACTTTAGGTCCAACTATTACCCAAACCTTGAAAGAGGAAATTAAAAATTCTCAAGATGCTGTAGTAGAAGCGCTATACCCTATTCTGGGTAAGATGATAAAACGCTTCATACAAAATGAGATGAAAATCCTATCTGAAAAAATTAATAACCAGGTTAACAATGCTTTTTCGTTTAAAGGCTTTTTTAGAAAATTTAAATCTAAGTTTTCTGGTGTAAAAGATGCCGATTTACTGCTTCAAGAACAAACTAAACCTATTATAGAACAAATAATAGTTATTGAAAAAGGTTCTGGTATTGTTCTAGGAGAATCTCATGAAAACAAAATGATTGATGAAGATATGGTGGCAGGGATGCTAACGGCTATAAAGAGTTTTGTTGAAGATGCTTTTTCCAAAGAAAACCAGAATTTACAGCAAATAGAATATGATCTTTATACAATTCATTTACAAAATTTTTCCTCTTATTATATAGCTATAATTATCTCTGGAGTATATAATGTCATCTTCAAAAATAAATTAGAAGATCATCTTTTGGAATTTGCCAGCGAACATTTAAATTCAAAAATCCTTAAAAACAAGGTTTTATTAACTAAAAAATTAAAAGAACATTTTAAAGATGACGACATCTAAAAAAATCGTTTTATTAGGTCATTTTGGAGTTGGAAAAACTTCGCTAATAAGGCGTTTTGTTGAAAATATCTTCACCGAAGATTATAAAGTAACTATCGGTGTGCATATCTCTAAAAAATCTATTGAAATAGAAGAGAATACTATATCTCTAATTATATGGGATTTAGAAGGACAAGATGATATACAAAAAACAAGAGCCTCTTATCTTTTAGGAACTCACGCATTTATTTATGTATTTGATTTATCAAGACCTATTACTTTTAAAAACCTTAATACCGAAATAGAATATTTGAAGACTACCTGCCCTAATACACCAATTAAAGTAGTAGGAAATAAAATGGATTTAGTAAACAAAGACTATTTAAAACAGAATAACGATGTTTTCGATGGTTTAGTCGATTTTTTCACAAGTGCTAAAACTGGTAGTAGAGTTGAATTACTTTTTTCTAAATTAGCAAAAGAGCTTATCTAATTTTAAAAAAATGCTTGAGTTTTATCGAAAAAAATACCATAAAGATAATTTTCAATATATAGTTATTGACGATTTAGGCAAAGTTGTAGAAACTGAAAACTCTATCTTTTCGCTTTCAAAACATACTTTGCTACAAGATATTCATCCTTTTTTTGAAATTTTGAATAGTCTGGTTTCTTTAAAGCAAGAGAGTTTTGAATTTTCTTGTGTAAACCTAGATATAGACAACAAAAGTTTTGTAACAGATATTACCATCCATACAGAAAAAGACAATGAAAATCTTATTATAATCGAAAATTTAACAAACCATTATAATAACTATCAACTTACGGCACAAACAAGAAATGAGTCTACTATAAATTCCCAAATACTTGAATTAAAAAACCAATACCTTAAAGAAAAAGAAATCTTCAAAGATAATTTTATTGCCAACTTTAGTCATCAATTAAGAAATCCAATATCAGCATCTATAATTTTTAGTAATCTTTTGGTTGACAGCAATTTAAATGAAGAGCAAAAGAATTATCTTGATATTGTTGTCTCTGCAAATAAAGATTTAAAAAACAGAATTGAAGATATTTTAGATATTTCAAAAATTCAATATGGAAAATTAACCTTAGTAGAAAAAGTTTTTGATTTAAAACAGCTAATAGATGATATCATATCCGGCTATAGGCATTTAGCAACACTTAAAGGGCTAGATTTTAAAATAGATATAGATGAAAAACTTCCAGACTTTATTGAAGGAGACCAATACAGGTTTAAACAAATAATTGGTAATATTTTAAATAATGCTATAAGCTTTACTAAAAAAGGGACAATAAGTTTACATGTATCGCTTAACTATAAAAGAGCAAATAAAGCGAGTATACATATTGAAATAACAGATACTGGAATAGGCATAGCACCAGAACATATGGATTCTATTTTTGAACGGTTCACTAAAATAGACGCTGCTATGCATGACAAAAAAAGCACAGGGTTAGGTTTGGCTATTGTTAAATATATAATCTCTGAAATGGGAGGCAATATTAATGTAGAAAGTAACGTAGGTAAAGGCTCTAAATTTATATGTAATGTGAGTTTTAAAATCTCCAATTATAACAAAAATTTAAAAAAGGAACTATTAACAACTAATCAAGAGCATAAATTAGACAATAAGTACACTCTTTTATTAGTTGAAGATACCGAATTAATGCAATTGAGTATATTAAAAATATTAGCTGCTACAGGTAACTTCTACTTAAATATAGTTGGTAAAGAAAAAGACGTTTTACCTTCCTTAGTAAATCAAAATGCAGATTTAATATTATTATCCAATACCCTAGAAAATTTTTCTACTATTGAATTAATATCTTCTATTAGAAATCTATCCAAATCCTACAAAAAAACACCTATTATATTATTATCTTCTGAAGCTTACAAAGAAGATATTAAGCGTTTTAAAAAAGCTGGAGTAACAGATGTGCTTACCAAACCATTTGATCCAGAAGATATGCTTTCTAAAATTTACAACTACTTAAAATAACCTGAGTTCGACCTAAGAACACTATTTTTTTAATACAAAGACCTCTCTATTAAGCCCTTAAACTTAAACAAGTGTAATAAGTACTCTTAGAAGCCATGAAAATATATTAAATTCTAGCTAAAAACCACTAAACAAGCCATCTTCTTCCTTAAATTACAATAAACTAGCCAGCTAGTCTATCATAATTATAAGTTGAATCTAGCATGTTTATTGAATTTTATCTATGATTCTTAAATCGAGCTCAGGTTAAAATAGAATTACAACCCGTTTATAAAACTGCCATAAGGGTCTTTAAATTGCGTGCTTTTAGAGATTCTATTTTTACTTAGTAATTTAAACTCTGCTAAAGCCCAAAGCACAAATTCCTTTATAAAATAACTATCTTGTTTATTTAAATTAGGTTGGTATTCTCCTAATAAATCATCTAACGGAGAAATATGGTCCAATATACTTTTATAGGTTTTATCTCTTAAATCGTCTGCTAACTCAAAACCTTCTTCTTGATTAAAAAACCAAGATACAATGTTATCATATGGTGTGTCTTCATTTTGCTTTTTTAATTTTTCAATCTTGGGAAAATAGGTTTCAAATAAACTTTTAACAGCTTCACCTATTAAATTATAAGCTACTACTGCTGCTCCCTCCTGCTCTCCTTCATACACCAACTCTACTTTTCCTGTAATAGCTGGAATCACCCCTAAAAAATCACTTAACCTAAGCGTAGTTTTCTCATCTCCTGTAATTAAAGCACGACGCTCAGCAGTACTTAACAAATTCTCAAAAGCTGTAATACTTAATCTAGCGCTTACACCACTTTTTGCATCTATATACTCACTATTTCTAGCTTCAAAAACAATTTGTTCCAATAAGTCTCTAGCTAAATCTGGAACTATTACTGTTTCTTTTTGATTTTCTACTAAACGAGACTCTTGAGCAGTAATTAAACGAGCAGTCTCAATATTTTCTGGGTAATGCGTTAAGATTTGCGATCCTATTCTATCTTTAAGCGGCGTTACAATACTTCCTCTATTGGTATAATCTTCTGGATTAGCTGTAAATAAAAATTGAATATCTAAAGGTAATCGCAACTTGAATCCTCTAATTTGGATATCTCCTTCTTGTAAAATATTAAATAAAGCCACCTGTATTCTGGCCTGTAAATCTGGTAATTCGTTAATTACAAAAATACACCTATTAGCTCTAGGTATCATACCATAATGAATCACACGATCGTCTGCATAACTTAGTTTTAAATTAGCCGCTTTTATAGGATCAACATCTCCTATAATGTCTGCTACTGTAACATCTGGAGTGGCTAATTTTTCGGCAAAACGCTCACTTCTATGTAACCATGAAATAGGTGTAGCATCACCCTGCTCTTTTATTAATTCTATAGCATATCTTGAAATGGGTTTAAAAGGATCATCATTCACTTCCGAACCTTCAACTATAGGAATATATTCATCTAAAAGATTTAACATTAAACGTGCTAAACGCGTTTTAGCCTGTCCTCTTAATCCTAGTAAGTTAATGTTATGTCTAGATAAAATAGCACGCTCTAACTCTGGAATTACTGTATTTTCGTAGCCATGAACACCGACAAAAACAGTGTCTTTATTTTTTATTTTTTCAACAAGATTATCTCGTAATTCGTCTTTTATAGATTTAGATTGGTACCCTGTTTTTTTTAATGCTTTTAATGTTGTAGGCCTCTCCCCACCCCTCTCCAAAGGAGAGGGAGCTGTTACCTGCTTGTTATTTTTAGTTTCACTCATAATAATATTTTATTTTCCCATTTTAGTACTCCTCCCCTTTGGGGAGGTTGGGTGGGGCTCATCCCCTAATCCTCTTCTTTCTATTAGTTTCGTAATCCTCAAAAATCATTTCTCCAAGGCCTTTTAAACCCGTATAAAATGCCTTTCCTTGATTGGCATAGGTAAATTCTCGAACAAACTGCATTAGATAGTCATCTTTAGCTATCATAAATGTAGTAATGGGTATATGTAACTTTCTAGCTTGTTGTGCCATCATATAGCACTTGCCTACAATATAATTATCTAAGCCCATACTATTTTTATAGTATTGACCATCTTTCATACGTAAACAACTAGGTTTACCATCTGTTATCATGAAAATTTGCTTATTGGTATTACGTTTTCGTCTCAATAAATCCATAGCTAATTCTAACCCTGCTACTGTATTGGTATGGTAAGGACCTACTTTTAAATAGGGAAGATCTTTAATTTCTATTTGCCATGCATCATTACCAAATACTAATATATCCAGAGTATCTTTTGGATATCTGGTAGTGATTAATTCGGCTAGTGCCATTGCCACCTTCTTTGCTGGTGTAATACGGTCTTCTCCATAAAGAATCATACTATGGCTAATATCTATCATGAGTACCGTACTCATTTGCGATTTATGCATAGCTTCTTCAACAACCAGATCATCTTCAGAAAGTGTAAAATCTGAAATCCCATGGTTTATTTGAGCGTTCTTTAAACTCTCTGTCATGGATACCTTATCTAAAGCATCACCAAATTGATAATTTCTAAAATCCCCTGTATGCTCATCTCCTATACCTGGACTTTTACTTTTATGATTGCCTTGTCCGCTGCGTTTTATCTTTCCAAAAATTTGATCTAATGCTTGTTGCCTAATAGCACGCTCTGTTTTTGCCGTAATCGCTAAGGATCCATTACCATCTGGATCTATCTCTTCTTTTAAATAGCCTTTCTTTTTTAAATCTTCAATAAAATCGTCGATTGTATATTCAGGGGTGGTTAATTTATATTCTTTATCCAACGCTTTTAACCAATCTATAGCTTCATCAAAATCACCAGAAGTATGGGTAATTAATTCTTTAAAAATTTCAAATAATTTATCAAAAGGAGATTTATAAGGTTCTTTATATGTTTTAAACACAAAGCCTCCTCTTATTTTATCTTTATTGCTCATAGATGTATAAAAATACCATTTTTTATTATAAGAGTAATTCTAAACTATTAGATTTATCGATAGTTTAACATGGTTTTATATAATTTTTACAAATCGCAAAAGATCTTATAGATTATTGATATTTCTTGTAATTGATTGCAGATTACCTTAACTTTCGGGTAAAATTAAACCCTCTAAAAATGAAAAAAATAAGCGTTTTATTATTAGCTTTAACTTTAGGTTTTACTTCATGTAAAAACGAAAAAAAAGAGACTCCAAAAGCGTCTACACCTGAAGCTGTTACTACAGAAAAATACGTTATTAAACCCGAAGGTACTTCTGTAAAATGGACAGCCTACAAAACAACCGAAAAAAAAGGAGTTGGTGGTGAATTTACTAGTGTTAATTTTGAAACTCAATCTGGCGAATCGCCTCAACAGGCATTGAATAATTTAAAATTTTCTATCCCAATAAGTAGTCTTTTCACTAATGACGCTACAAACACAAGAGATGCAAAAATAAAAACATCTTTTTTTGGTTCTATGTTAGATACCGATATTTTAAAAGGGACTATTAAATATATTGATAACACTTGTACTGTAGCACTAACCATGAATGGTATTACTCATGATTTACCATTAAATGTTAACATTAGTGATGAAAGACGTGTTACAATGAGTGGCGTTATGAACCTTAAAGACTGGAATGCTTTAGACGCTTTGGCAGCTTTAAATAAAGTTTGTTTTGATTTGCATAAAGGTCCTGATGGAGTAAGTAAAACTTGGGAAGATGTAGCCATTGAAGTGAGTACGTTTCTTAGGAAGAATTAAGGGCTACCTATATAATTAACACAATACGGCATGAAAAAAGTATTTACAGTTATTTTTACGTCATTGATGTTAACTTCATGTAGTAATAATACACTATGTAGTAAATATTTATGCGAAACATCAAACGGGGAATTTGGATCTGTATTACATTTTAAAAAAGGAGGTGAATTATTTTTAGATTTAGTCACCAATGACTTGGTTAAACGTAACCCAGAATTAGCTAGTAAAATAAATGTACCTGGAGACTATGAAATTGCAGATGATAAAATCATCATAAAATATTTTGATGGTTATCAAACTCATACATTGACTAAAACAGATGACAAATTAACTTCAACCTCTGATTTATTTAAATCATGTACGTGTAAAACAAAATAAATTTCACCAAGTAGATTATAAAAACTAACTATTACATAATAAATTCTGTTAATAACTTCTATGTAAGTATTGAGTCAAAAATTCTACTTTTGTTTTAACAAATTAAAATGATTATGGCAGAAGAAATAGAAAGAGTAAAAAACTTAATTATTGGTTCTGGTCCAGCGGGCTATACAGCTGCAATTTATGCAGCAAGAGCAAATATGAGTCCCGTTTTATATCAAGGTGCACAACCAGGAGGACAATTAACTACGACTAACGAAGTTGAAAATTTTCCAGGTTATCCAGATGGTATAACGGGTCCAGAAATGATGATGGAGTTACAAAAGCAAGCTGAACGTTTTGAAACAGATGTTCGAAATGGTTGGATTACTAAAGTTGATTTTTCTGGTGATGTTCATAAGGTATGGGTCAATGACACGAAAGAAATTCATGCTGATACGGTAATTATATCTACAGGAGCTTCGGCTAAATACTTAGGATTGGAATCTGAACAAAAATACTTAAAATTAGGAGGAGGCGTTTCTGCATGTGCGGTATGTGATGGGTTTTTCTACAGAAATCAGGAAGTAATAATTGTTGGAGCGGGAGATTCTGCTTGTGAGGAAGCGCATTACCTATCTAAATTATGTAAAAAAGTAACTATGTTGGTAAGACGTGACGCGTTTAGAGCATCTAAGATCATGGAAGCTCGTGTGCGCAATACAGAAAATATAGACATTTTATTCAACACAGAAACCGATGAAGTTTTAGGTGATGGGCAAGTGGTTACTGGTGTTCGTGTTTTCAATAATAAAACTGGAGAGAAAAAAGAAATTCCTGTAACTGGCTTTTTTGTAGCTATAGGACATAAACCAAACACAGATATTTTTAAAGATTATCTAGATTTAGATGAAACTGGTTACATTATTAATGTCCCTGGTAGTTCCAAAACAAATATAGAAGGTGTATTTGTATCTGGTGATGCCGCAGACCATGTTTATAGACAAGCTGTAACAGCTGCTGGCACTGGCTGTATGGCTGCTCTTGATGCAGAACGTTATTTGGCCGCTAAAGACGCTAATTTTGAGGTTTCTACATCTACTTACAATTAAAACACACAATGTTTTTATAGTATATATATAAAAATAGCCAAAGTAAATTTACTTTGGCTATTTTAGTTTTTGTAATTTTATTAAAAAGTAGTTTCTTTGGCCTCTCAATAATTCGGGATGTGGTCTCTCGACTTCGTTTGAGATAAACTCCGTCTGGAAAATATTACACCTTTGGTGTAATTGCCTTAAAAAAAACAACTGTAAAGTTTTTATGTTTTAAGTGAATATTAAATTGATATAATTCGGGATGTGGCGCAGTCCGGTTAGCGTACACGGCTGGGGGCCGTGTGGTCGCAGGTTCGAATCCTGTCATCCCGACTAAATGGGTTTCAAGCGAAACCATGAAAATTCTAACTAAATGATTTTCAGTGAAATTGATTTTTTCTGATTCCATTTAGTTAGCTTTAATATCACAACAAAAGTTACCTATTCGGTTACCTATTTTTAGCCGATTTTTTTCACTACTTTGGTAACTCCTTAGTGTTTGACTTTCGTTTCGATTTGACTTTCGATTTCAAATCGAGTATTAACTAAAAGCGAGAGTATATGGGCTCTTCAAGAACATTTAACATCCATTTTTGGCTTAAAACGGCCAAGAATAAAGGCGATTTTGCACCAATATATGCACGTGTAACGGTTGATGGCAAGCGGGCAGAAATTAGTTTAAAACGTCAAACAAAAGTTACCTATTGGAATACCAAATCCAAGAAAACCACTTCTAGGACACCAGAAGGCAAGGAATTGAACGCTTATTTGGACCAAGTGAAAGCTAAACTATTATTGTGTTATAAGCAATTATCTTCTGATTTTAAATTGGTTACGGCAAATTCAATAAAGTCTAGGTTCGTCGGGCAAGATGAAAAACATAAAACCTTGATGGATTTAGTGACTTATACCAATTAGACTTTAAAAATACTGTAATAAGCATTTAGATAAAATTGGTAAGCGGTTATAGATTTAACAATTTCACCTTCAATGTTTTCAATTTGCTGCTCTACTTTTTGTTCTAATATTTCTAAAGTGTCATATATTTTCATTGCCATATTTTTTTTTCATCCATTGCCATATTTTTTCTGCAGAGTTAAGTTCTGGGCAATATGGCGGAATATTTAGTAATACTATATTATCTGGTAGTTTCACCCCTTTTGTAGAATGAAAAGCAGCATTATCAACTACCAATATTTTAAGTTCCTCAGGTTTATGTTTGCTAAAATCTTCTAGATATTTTATAAAAAAAACTTTACAAACTCCATCAATAGTCATACAAAAACTTTCTCCTTTAATTGGAGAAAAGCTTCCCCATAACCACTTTTAAAGATAACTGTGTTTATAAGTAACAATGGGTTTTATTCCCGTTGCAGTAATAACTCTAGCTTGTTTGGTAATTAAACCAAATCTACTTTCATCCTGAAAATAAAGATTTACTGATGAAATAGTATCTTTATATAGACTAGATCTAATTTGTTTAAATGAAGTTTCAAGGTTTTTTAAAAAACTCTTCAGATTTTGGATTTTTCTTACAATGTGACTTTCGAGGCACTTTCAATTTGGATTTATGTTTACGCCTACAATGAGCATAAAGCGCAAAATAAGAAACAATCTCTCCTAATTCTTTTTCTATCAATAGTTTTAACTCGATATAAGGAGTGATTGTCGTGGTTGAATCCAATAACTTATCTGCTATGAAATGTTTAACAGTATCTGATAAAACTTTAGTGTTATTACCTCCGCTGTTGATTGTTGTTAATCCTGAAAAACCAACTTGAGCATATTTTTGTAGCCAACCTCGTATAGTTTTTTCAGTTCTTCCTAGCTTTCTGGCTATATCACTCTGAAAAAGTATATTTACCCTCTTTAATATAAATCAAAGCTTTTATCCGATCCTTTGATAAACTACTAGCTGATTTCGAGTGTGCTCGATATAAAAAAGTTAGATCTTCTGATATTAATAATGTAATCTTTTTTGGCATAGAAAAAAGATAAACATTATTCCAGTAAATTCAAAATTAAAATGGTATAACACAACCTTATGTTGTATTTATACTACAGTGAGTAGTCTTTTAAAAAACATAACAGGGTTTTCTTAACTTTAAGTTTTTAAATTAATACATAGGTTATAATATTTTCATGATAGCCAATGTTTTAAAAACTTCTTTTTTGTGAGAGAATATTTTACTATTAAACAAAACCCATATTAAGTATTTTGATTAATATTGTTAAATAAAAACTACCTATAATCAACCTCTTACAGAAGCTGATAAGATTGCTAATTATGAAAGATAAAAGTGTAGGATATATAATTGATGAAGCGATAAAAGGTAATGAACTACCTTTTAATCATTTTTTTGAAGAAACATATAGCTCTCTAGAACCTAAATTAATCGCAATTACTAAATCCAAAGAAGTATCTAAAGAAGTTTTTATTATCTCAATGCAAAAATTCTGGGAATGTTTTGTTATAAACAAGAAAGTCTTACCTCATAATAGTATAGGGTACATTTATAGTATCTGTAAAAATATATGGTTGCTCCAAAAGAAAAAACGAGGAAATATGTTTTTTATTCAAGACCAAAAATTCGATTATTTCAAAGAAGAAACTAATGAACCGGATATAGATATGACTTATAATTATATACAGGAAGAAAAAAAGCATTTAATAAAACATAAGGCGTTGGCTATGTCTATTGAATCCTTATCCCATAAATGTAAAACCCTTATTGAAACAGTTTTTAACTCTGATCTACAATTAAAAGATCTTCAAGAAACACTTGGATTTAATAGTTATCAGGCTCTCGTACAAGCCAAGTATAATTGTAAAAAAAGGCTAATAAAAAAAGTCTATGAGATACTTATTAAACTAGAGCAACAACCTTATCAAACAGATGAATAAATTATGAATTCTAAACTAACAGATGTAGAACTAATAGATAAGTATTTTGAATTTCAACTTTCTGAAGAAGAATTAGTTGCTTTTGAAAAAAGAATACTTGTTGATTCTGAGTTTGAACAAAAAGTACTAACTTATTATGAAAGCGAAGTTACAACTAACGTGTTATTCGAGAACCATGAACAACAGCAAAGAGCTCAAAAATGGAAAGAACTATTAGATAAAGAGCATACACCTAAAAGCAAAGTCATTTCATTGAAATGGCAATGGATTAGTGGTATCGCTGCTAGTATTTTAATAATTTTTGGTATTTGGCAATTTAATACTAAAACAGAACCCCTAGATTTGACCATTGCACTAGAAAGTGCTTGGAATAAAAAAGTAGGCTTGGATTATAATACCCTTCGAAGTTCAGTTAAAGATTCACTTAAAAACCAGATAGTAAATGCTTATAGAAATTATGAGAATAAAAAATATGATAGTACGCTTGTTATATTAAATCATTTTAAGAAGACTTCTCCTTATTATGAGGATGCTCTACTATTAAGAGGGTTATCATTGTATGAAAATGGATTTATAGAAGTTTCTTTAAAGACGCTAGATACATTAGTTAATTATCCAACACAGAAAAAAGCTAAAGTAGCGTTGTGGTATCAAGGTCTTATTTACTTGAAAGAAGGTAACCTTATTGCCGCAAAAAAAATATTGGCGCTTCCAGAACATAAAAATAACGACATAAAACTCAAAGAATAATAACCATACTACTAAATAGAATGTTACACAAACTATTCTTGATTTTAATTTTGTTTTTTTTTACTACAGGTTTCTCTTTTTCGCAAACTGTAAGTGATACTTTAGTAGCTCATCAATATTATAAAAAGGCAGATTCTCTTTTTCAAAATAAAACACATAAAAAATCTATTGAATATTTTAAAAAAGCATTAACGCTTTATATGGAGGTAAACAATTGGAAACAAATAGCTAGTTGTTATAATGGAATTTCATCAAACCAATTGTATCTTAGGATCTTTGAAGAATCTTTGCAAAATTCAGAACAATCTATCGAAATCTGTGATAAATATCTAAAGAAACTTAATAAACAAAAAGCAGATGCTTATAGTAATATTGGTGAATACTACGTAAAAACGTTGAATTATACAAAAGCAGATATCTATCATAAAAAATCATTGAATATTAGATTAAAAATATTGCCAAAAAATCATTTGGATATAGTGTCTTCTCATCATAAAATAGGCTTTATAAATTATAGTATATCCAATTATAAAAAAGCACAAAAATATTATAAAAAAGCTCTGGAAATTGTTTTAAAAACTGTAGATGCAGATCATCAAGAAGTTGGTAATTCTTACATGAAACTAGGGAATATTTATAACATTTTAGGTGAGCTTGATAAGGCTATTGATCACTATAAAAAATATTTGATTATTACTAGAAAAAACTCTGGAGAAAATCATATTTCAATGGCATATGGATATGTAAATATAGGAGTGGCATATGAACAACTTAAAAGGTACAAACATTCCATTAATTTTTATCAAAAAGCAATTCCAATTTGTATTCAAAAAGGTAATAATTTGCTTTTGCTTGGAGTATATAACAATTTGGGAATAGCTTTAAGGTCAATAGGAGAATACAACAAAGCATTGGAATATTTCAAAAAGAGTTTAAATATAAGACTCCAAATATACAAAAGAGATCATCCAAAAATTGCTATTGCCTACAATGCAATTGGCTCTATATTAAATTATAAACTTGATCACAAAAATGCTTTAAAATATTACAAAAAAGCATTAAAAATTAATAATAAATTATATGGAGAAAATCATATAAATGTGTCTTATTCTTATGAAAATATTGCAAATTCCTATCAAAAAAATAAACAATATGATCTTTCTGAAGAATATTTTAATAAATCTATCCTTGTTAAATCTAACATTCTAGAAGAAAACAACCCTTTGTTTTCTACCAGTTATTCTAATCTTGCTGAAGTGTATTTTCAAAAGGAGGAATATGATAAAGCATTATTTTATTATAAAAAAAGCTTAAAAATTATTGAAAACGCATATGGAAAAGATCATTCTCTTAATACAAACTCTTATATAAACTTGGCTAAGATAAACATTGCGTTTTTTCAATACGATAAAGCTATAGTATGCCTAGATAAAGCTTTATATCTTAATATGATTGATAAAAAGATCAAAAACGTATTTACCTTTTCTAATTATTATAATCTTTTACAATTACTTGAATCCTTTAAAAAAAAAGCAAGTGTTTTACAAGCTCTTTATAAAATTTCGGGAAAAATAAATTTTTTAAATCAAAGTATTTCTATTTATGAAAACCTTGATTCACTACTTAATAAAATTCGAAACTCTTATCAAAATAACAAAGACAAAATATCTTTTGGGAAAGATGTTAAAAACATTTACACTGATGCTATTAAAGCTCAATTTTTAAAGTATAAGGCCACACAAAAACTAGAAGATTTAGAAAACATGTTCTACTTTGCAGAAAAAAGTAAAGCTAATAATCTTAGAGAAATTCTTAAAAATCAAACATCTAAACAATTTTTAGGAATTACAGAGGCTTTATTAAAACTAGAACGAAATTTAAAAACTGATTATGCCTTTTATAAATCACAAATAGCAAAAGAACAATCTAATAAAAGTATTGATTCTATAAAATTGATTTCTCATGAAAGTAAGTTGTTTGATATTAATAGAAAACAAGATTCGTTAAAACTAATCTTTGAAAAAGATCATCCAAAATACTATCAATTAAAATATCAAAATAAAGTAGTTTCAGTTTCAGAAATTCAACAAAAATTAGATGATAAAAAAACAATATTAGAGTTTTTTACTACAGATAGCATTACTTATGCTTTTACTATATCCAAAAATAGCATAGCTGTAAAAGAATTGGTAATACCACCATTATCAGAAAAGCTTAAGGAGTTGCAATTAGCAATTACTTCAGAAAACACTATTAATTATAGAAAAGTAGCACATGACTTATATAAAGAGCTTATTTTACCTATAACTAATAACATAAATGGAAACGAACTAATTATTATTCCCGACGAATCTTTATGGCATCTTAATTTCGACTTGTTATTAACGAAAAAAGAAAACGTATCTAATTCATCAAAAAATCTATCTTATTTACTCAGAGATTATGCAACTTCTTATGCTAACTCTGCAACACTTCTATTTAACTCATCAAAAGATTATAACAGAACAAAACAAATAGAAAATGAATGTCTTGCATTTTCATTTTCTGATACTTCAGAAAAAATGGATGTCAAAACAATATCAATGACAACATTAAGAAGTATAGAAAATGATTTACCAGGCACTCGTAAAGAAATTAAGGATATTGCTAATATTATTAAAGGTCAATATTACTATGGGAATCAAGCTACTGAAGCAAATTTCAAGAAAAATGTGGGTAAATATAGTGTTTTGCATCTAGCATTACATGGAGAAGTAAACGAAGAAAAACCAGAAAACTCCATGTTGTATTTCACAAAATCTAAAGACTCTACAGAAGATAATTTACTATACAGTCACGAACTATATACTTTAGATATTCCTGCTGAATTAACAGTATTGAGTGCTTGTAATACTGGAACTGGCAAAATAGCAAAAGGAGAAGGAATCATGAGTTTAGGAAATGCATTTCAATATGCTGGAACCAAAAGCTTATTATTAAGCAAATGGGCTATTTCTGATAAAACAACTCCCGATCTCATTAAATACTTTTATACAAACCTTAAAGCTGGAATGAATAAAGCAAAAGCACTACAACAAGCTAAACTGAAGTATTTAGATACTACAGAAACTTTTTATACGAGTCCGTTTTATTGGGGCAGTTTTTATTTAATAGGAGATACTAGTCCAATATACTTTAAAAGCTCCTTGAATAATCTATATTTGATTATTGGACTTTTTACATTACTGTGTATTTCATTAACTATAACATATGTAATTAAATATAATGGATTGTAACCGTAAAGTTATTACATAAGATAATTAGTAAAAGTGATTTTTTACTATGTGATGCTGGAGTCTTAATTACATTTGTAGTAATGAAATATAATGTAAGTTACCTATTCAGTTAATTTTTAATAAACAATATAAATTTTTGAGTTTTTGACACTAAAAATCACCTTTTTAATGCTCTTATCTCAACTATAACCTTACCAATTTTTACCCCTCCAAAGAATTTAACCATTAGTTTATCTATTACTTTACACTAAACACTCTAATAATTATGTTAAAAACAGCTGACACATAGATTATTATACTTTTTTTTCGTAACTTTTGTTAAACTTTTAACCAAACAATTATGAAAAATACAGTTACTCGTGCACTTAGATTGTTTTTTCTAATAACCACATTTTCTCTCGCTCTTCTAAATGCACAAAATCAACAAAACATTAAAGAAATAAGCGGTAAGATTATAGACCAAAAAACTAAATCACCTCTAATTTTTGCCGATTTAGTTGTAAATGGCTCTAATATTAGTACTGTTACTAATAAAGATGGAGAATTTCTACTTAAAATTCCTAGTAAGTATATCAATGAAAAGCTTGTTATAGCTCATTTAGGTTATGAAAAAAAAGAACTAGACATAGCTAATCTAAAAAGTAATGAAAAAATAATGCTAACACCTAGTATTATTGAATTAAGTGAAGTGAATATTTCTACGCTACCTTATGATGCTAAAACATTAGTGATAAAAACGTTGAAAAATAAAAATACAGCCTACTCCAACAATAATGCATTAATGACGGCTTTCTACAGAGAAACCATAAAAAAAAGGAAAAGAAATGCATTATTATCTGAAGCAATAGTGAAAATCCACAAGCAACCTTACGCCAGTGTTAGAAGTGATCGTATTGAATTAATAAAATCCAGAAAAAAAGTCAATTACACTAGATTAGATACTTTGGCTGTTAAATTACAAGGAGGACCTTTTAGTAATTTATACTCCGATTTAGTTAAATACCCTCAATATGTTTTTGCTGAAGGCGATATAGATTTGTACAATTTTAATTATGTTAGTACTACAAACATTAATAAAAAAATTGTACATGTTGTAAGCTTCAAAGAAATTGATGGTATAGAAGCTCCTATGTATTACGGTAAATTATATATTGACGCTAAAAATCTAGCTCTAATAAAAGCTGACTATAGTCTAAATGTTGAAAATAGAGAATTATCTAGCCAAATGTTTGTTAGAAAAAAGCCTAGAAGATTAGATGTCTACCCTACTGAAGCAAATTACAGTGTTAAATACAGAACAACTAATGGGAAATGGCATTATAATTATAGTAATATGTCCCTTACTTTTAAAGTTAATTGGAAAGGCAAATTATTTAATAATATTTACACTTTAAGTAGCGAAATGGCTATTACAAATTGGGAAGTTAATGATTTAAATAAAATCGCAGGAATAAGAAACAGAATTATTAAACCTTCTACAATTCTAACCGAACAAACCTCTGGTTTTACAGATCCAAAATTTTGGGGCGCTTACAACATTATAGAACCTGAAAAGTCTATTGAAAATGCCATTAAGAAGATTCAAAAACGACTCAAAAAAATAAAAGAGATTAATGAAGAGGACTCTTCTGAAGCTAAAGCAATTGTAAATAGCAAATCTATGTAGATATAATTATTTAATTTGCATAAAAAGCTTCAATATAATATATATTGAAGCTTTTTTACTTTATACAACAAACGTACTACTTATTCCAATTCTTAAATGAATATACTGTAAAGTAAAATGATGGGTTTTGGAATTATACGAGACAGAAAAAATAAGCATAGCCGTAGTCACGGTTCTTTTTTATGTTGAAGATAGAATTTCAAAAGACACTTTTTAACTCAGTAAATTCATTTGGGAATTGGTATTATATTAAACGTTTTACGATATCCTTAACAGGCAAAATAGATGTCGTATGTTCAATACTAGGACCAGCTACCCAGACCGTTTTATAAGTTGCTTTTTTAGCTGCTTTTTCGGTAGCTTTCATACCAATAGAAAACCGAATCATTTTTACCCATTTTTTAAGTTTTTTACTTTTATTTAGTAGATTTTCTATCCATGTGGCTTTAGTTCCAATTTTTTTAACATAGGGCGTGTTTATTACTGTACATGGTGTTCCAGAAATACGTTCAGTCATTACAATATCATCAGCACCATAATCTACACAAGCTTGTTTATACTCATTAGTAACTCCCGCTTCTTTAGATGCTATAAAAGGACTTCCAACAGATACACCTTCAGCGCCATAACTCAACATTTTATCAATATCTGCTTTACACCCTACCCCTCCTGCAGATATTATGGGAATACTACAATGTTCAACGAGTTCTGTAAGTAAGTCCTTAGGAGATATATTACCTCTATGGCCTCCAGCTTGATTATTTACAGCTATAACAGCATCGGCGCCTAAACCTTCAACCTTTTTTGCAAATTTTAAATCTACAACATCACAAAATACTTTTATACCAGCCTTATGGGCTTCTTTTATGGTTTCCTCTGGGCTTCCTAGAGACGTAATTATAAAGTCGCACCCCTCTTCACTCAATACTCTAAGTTGCTCTTTATATTTTATGTTAGATTTATTTACAATTAAATTAAATCCATAAGCTCCACCTTCAACTTTTTTAGATTTTAACTCTTTAATAGCTTCTCTTAATTCTCCTAAAGTTCTATAGTTAAGAGCAGGAATACAACCAGCAATACCACATTTCATGGCTTCGATAACCATAGCAGTATTAGATACTAAAAACATAGGAGCTTGAATAATGGGATACTTGATATTTAAAAGGTTAGTAAGTTTAGTATTCATGTTAACATATTGATTTTAACAAATATAAATAAAATTTACTATGCGTGCATAACAACTAAGTTGGGAAATAAAAAATGTCCAGAATTTAATCCTAGACATTTTTTAAATTAGTTATATCGCATATTATTAAAGCGTATACAAGTTTGTTACTTTATTAAAAAGGTATAAGAGATTGTTAGTTGTTACTCTTATTTTTTCTAGAGACATTTTATTTCTCATAAAATCTCCCTTGCTAGAATTTATCTCCACATCGATAAGACTAACTATTTTTGATAGCGCATCGTCGATTTTAGAATTATTTAGCGAATTAACCTTTAAATCATTTACAACAGTCCCCATACTGATATAAGCTTCTTTATAAGAATTAGAGACAGCCTTTGCAAATTTATTGTTTTTTGAATGCTGATTATAGTATGCTGAAGCAGCATAATATAGACACAATTTTTGAGAGAGCATTCTTTGTTTACCTGATTTATTTATTGTTTCAACTTTTTGTGTACTTGCTGTATTTGATTTTTTTATTTCATTAGTAAATTTAGCATCTTCCTCTATAGCCAATACCAAAGCATGGCATTTTTTCAATAATTTTTCTGCATCTTTTAAAATCGTTTTCACTGTAACTTTAGGCTTCTTAATAGTATGCTTAAAACGCTTCCATGCTACTTTTTCTTGTTTAATAAGTGTTTTAACTTTTAAGCTTTGCTCAGACGAATTATCCTCTAAAATCTGTAAATGCTTCTCAAATATTGCTATACTTGAAATGTATTCGTTAGGACTTGTAGCAATAGGCTTAATCATACTTAAAACCTTAATTTTGGCAATACGTTGAGATAACATACGCTGTTTTCCTGAAATATTTACAGCTTTTTCATAAGTAATGTTCCCATAATTTAATGTAAATCCATAGGAAGTAGTGATGGTTAGTGAGAAGCTAACCAACAAAAATAGAGAGAATTTAACTTTCATTATATTTATTTTTATTGTTAATAATAGACAAGTGTAAAAACCTGAATAGGTAAAATATTACAATTTGCAGTATTAAAATAACAAAAATTCTTACGAAAAACAACTCCAAACTGCTTTTTTTAAGTACGTTAACTTAAAATATTTTAAAAAAAATCGACAAAAAGCATCTGATTATAAAAATCTATAATAACCACATTTTAAATAGCTTCCTTCAAGGAAACTAACTGGGTGATCTATATCATGACCTGTTTTTAAAAGTGTTTTATAGTCTCTTTTGGTTGCTGATAATACCTGTTTATTAATATCAAAAAAGGCTTGGGTGGTTATTCTTGAAGAACAAGATGCTAGTATTAGAAGTCCGTTTTTTGCGGTTAATTTCTCCCCTAATACTGCTAATTGCGCATATTTCTTTTTTGCTAATTCTATTTCTGAAGCTTGTTTTGCAAAACTAGGAGGGTCAATCACTACAACATCAAATGTTATTTTTTGTTGGATAAGTTTATTTAGCGCTTTAAAAGCATCTCCTGCTATTGTTTTATGTTTTCCTGAATATGCATTCAATTTTCCATTATGAATAGCAATTTCTAAGGCTTGTTTACTTATATCTAAACTCGTCACTTCCTTAGCGCCATTATAAAGTGCATGTACAGAAAATCCTCCAGCGTAAGAAAACACATCTAATACTGTTTTACTCTTACTCCACTTCCCTACTTGTTTTCTATTAGCGCGATGATCTAAAAAATAGCCTGTTTTATGGCCTTTAATAACATTTGCTGAAAAGTTAACACCATGTTCTACAAATTTAACTACTTCATTTTCTAAAACACCATAAACAATATCTCCATCTTTTAAATCATGATTTTGCGATTGTTGTAAACCTCTACTTAGCCTAATTACAATAGTATTTGCATTTGAAATCTCCTGAAGACTTTTTAAAATAGATTCTAAATAGGGTAACCATACCTCAGAATACAACTTAACAACTAAAACATGTGCATATACATCGGCAATTAACCCTGGAAAACCGTCGTTTTCTCCAAATAAAAGACGGTAGCTGTTGGTGTTACTTTGTAGTAGTTCTTGACGTTTTGCAAAAGCTTTTTCTATTTTGGACTTAAAAAAAGCGGCATTAACTTCTACTTTTTCTAAACCACTATGAATCATTTTGATTCGTATGGGCGATGGGGCATCATACAATCCTATACCTATAACTTTATTTGCCTTTTTGCTAAAAACAATTGCTAAATCTCCTGTTTTAGCATTAGCATTTATTTTTGTAATACTATTAGAAAACACCCAAGGATGCCTGTTTAGAACAGATTGTTCTCCTTTTGCGTTTAGTTTTATTGCTAAACGCTTAGGGACACAATTGGGTTTTATTTTTAAGGAAAAAGACATAAACTGGTTTAAAAGCTTTCAAAAGTATGTTTTTCAATTATAAATAATTAGAATTTCAACAAAAAAACGCAACCTTTTATGGTTGCGCTTAGATACTTTATAAGGTGTTCAAGAAATTAAAATTATAAAATTGAGTTTCTATGTTAAAACCTTACTTTTATATTATAATTAAGAAGCTGGTTTAATTTCTCTTAAAAGATAAAACCGCTTTAATATTTGAGGTTCCAGGGAATCCTGATTGTGATAAATCTAATTCTTCCTCAATAGATAAGACTAATGAAGTATTCGTTAATTCTTCAATTTTCATATTTGCTTCACCTCTAATTGATTTAGTTATAATCTCATTTCCATTTTTTTCCCAAGTCCCAGAGGTAATCCCTACATCAAAATTGCTGATATTCTGAGTAGTTGCTTGACCTAAAACTGTTGATGTTAACTTAAGGCTAAATGAGCCTTCTGATGTAATCTCGTTTGGATTTTCTTCAAATGCAATGTTATAATCAATATCAAACGCTTCTCCCACAAAATCAGTAGTTAGAGTTTGTCCTTGAGTTGAAGTAACTGTTTTTCCTACATAATCATAACTTGTCATATCCCATTTTCCAAGAATATCTCCTGAAGTATCAGATGATGAATCATCATCCTTAGAACAAGATGTAAACACTAAAAATAAAGCAACAAATAAAAAGTTTAATTTTTTCATAAAATGAGAGTTTTTTAAATTTCAAGCAATGATACAGGAGTTTATACTTATAAAAAAACGGGAAACCGTAAAACTCCACTTTTATTACTTAAAAATTTTTAGTTAAACTTTTTAAAGTAAGATACATCTTACTAATCGATTGGCTTAGGTAAATTTTTAGGTTTTGGTAATTTATCGAACCAAGCCATACCTTTTAATTTTTCAAGTGTATAATCTTTAGCTAAATCTTGTACTTCTTTTTCGCTCATATCTGCTAGTTTTTCAGAATGTTTATATTCTATATGAACAAATACATCGCTAGAAGAAAGTGTATACTTTTTCCCCATTATTCTGGACTTAATAGGTTTTTGGCGTACTTGTGTTTTTTTACATTCTTTGTTCCACCCCCAGGTTTCTTCAATATCAAACTGGTATTGGGTTTCCCATTCTAAACTTACCGGGATGGTATATATAATAATCACATTATGAGACTCTAATACTTTTTTTACTAGTTTTTTCTGATTAGCTTCTACCGTTAAATCTAATTTAGAATCTAAGCCTAAATCTTCTAGAGCAAGATTACTACTTAATTGATATTTAAAAGCTTTTATTATTTCTAAAGAAGCTTCAAAGGTATCTGTTTGTGTTATTATTTTAGATCGATACCTCTCAAACTTCTTGTACCTAGGAGGGTATACTAAAACACTTCTTGTTATTTTTCTTTTAACGACTTGCCATACACAATTCTCTTCTGGTGCTTCTCTTTCTCTAGGAACTCTTACTATAGGCTCACTGAAAAAAATATTAATAGCAGTTTTATCATCTAAGATATTTTCAATATTAAAAGCACTTAAATTTACATCTATTGATGGTAACTCCTCTCTTAATTCTTCTTCGTTCTTACTCAGATAATTTGAAATATCTTCAATCTTCTCATTAGTTAAATAGGAAATGGACGGTGTATCCCTTACTGTATCCAACATATACCTTATAGAATCTGTTGATACCTTTTTAGTCCCTTTAGTTTTTAAAAAATTATTAATAAAATCTGCTCTAAATTTGGCATCATTATTTTCAATGCCCTTTAAAATTTCGTTTCCAATAACATGGGACTTATCAAAATGTCCTCTATGCTCTCCTTTACTGTTATATACTTCTATGTCTTCCATTGGTTAAAAAGTTAGTTATCATAAACTTACAAATAAAAAAGGGAATACAAAAACGCAACCATTTCTGGTTGCGTTTTAGAAATTTATCTTTTAATAATTACTATATCTATTGTCTTATTATAAACATCTACATAGACTTTATAGTTCTACTAATATTAACTTCAACATGTTTAAACTCTAAACATCAAATTATTCAAAGTTATATTGTTTTAACGTCTCTATCTTCTTGTCCTTCTTTACCATCATTAAAAACAACTATCGCATTATCTTCTAAAGCATAAATAGATTCAAAAACTTGTGAACTACAAATTTCTTCTGAATTTTTATAATTACTAGTAATAGTAAGCTTATCCAATTTAAACGTTAAAGTAGTCTTAAGTTTGCATTCGTCTAATTCAACAAATTCACCTTTCTCCATAGTAGATACCCATTGCCAAGTTCCTGTTAATTTATTTGCAAGTGACTGCCCTTCAAAACCATTATCATCATTAGATATTCTCTTTAAAGTCACAAAAATATCAGCAGTATCTATGTTTGCTGGGGCTTTAGAAGCCCCTACTATTTGCTTAACTGATAAAACTAAAACAGTTTCATTAAGTTCTTCTATCTTATTGATTACCGTAGCTCTGTTAGTTGCATTTATAAAAAAATTATTGCCTCTGTTTTTATATGTAACAGGAGCTAAAATTTTCAGGTCTTTATTTTCTTGAATTGCCAGTTCCGAGGATCTAACACTGTCGCTTAACATTTTTGGGTCTGAATTACCATCATATTTAATATAAGATGCAAATACCAAAACAATAAGTAGGATACATATTTTTTTCATTTTGATTTGGTTTTTAAAACATTGATAATGATAAACTTACGATATTACACCTCATAAAACAACAATTAAACTATGTTTTATGCTTTTTATCGATTAAATACACAAAAAAGTAATACTAAACTTACTTATTTAAAATTTCTCACAAAAAAACGCAACCAAAATGGTTGCGTTTTTTATTCAAAGTCTATATAATTCTGAAAATAAACTCAGAATCATATTAACATTATTTCACTTTCTCGAAGTCTATACTTAGACTTTTGCCTGTCTTGAGCAAAGTCGAAAGACTTAGTACAGGCTACTTAACTTCTTCGAAGTCTACGTCTTCAACATTATCTCCTTCTGACTGAGCTTGATCTCCTGCCGGCGCATCAGGCCCAGGAGCACCACCACCTTGTTGTGCTTCAGCTTGAGCCTTGTAAATCTCTTCACTAGCAGTTTTCCAGATTTCGTTAATATTATCTAACGCTGGTTGAATTGTTGCTACATCTTTAGTTTCGTAAGCTTTTTTCAATTCATCCAAAGCGCCTTCGATCTTAGATTTATTATCAGCAGATAATTTATCTCCAGATTCTTTTAATAATTTTTCTGTTTGGAAAATCATAGAATCTGCTTCATTCAATTTCTTAGCATCTTCAGCTGCTTTAGCATCTGCTTCTGCATTTGCTTCTGCATCTGCTTTCATTTTTTCGATTTCTTCTTCTGTTAATCCAGAAGATGCTTCAATGCGAATATCTTGCTTTTTACCTGTTGCTTTATCTTCAGCAGATACTTTAATAATACCATTGGCATCAATATCGAACGTTACTTCAATTTGAGGCGTTCCTCTTTGTGCTGGCGGAATACCATCTAAATGAAAACGCCCAATTGTTTTATTATGCGCTGCCATTGGTCGCTCTCCTTGTAATACATGAATCTCAACTGATGGTTGATTATCTGCTGCTGTAGAAAATACTTGAGATTTTTTTGTAGGTATCGTTGTATTTGCTTCAATAAGCTTTGTCATTACATTACCCATAGTTTCGATACCAAGAGATAATGGTGTTACGTCTAGAAGTAATACATCTTTAACGTCTCCTGTTAAAACGCCTCCTTGGATACCAGCTCCTAAAGATACTACCTCATCTGGATTCACGCCTTTACTTGGTGCTTTTCCAAAGAATTTTTCAACAGCTTCCTGTACCGCAGGAATACGTGTAGACCCTCCTACTAATATTACCTCATCAATATCACTTTTAGATAAACCTGCTGCTTTAAGTGCAGACTGGCAAGGCTCTATGGTACGTTTTACTAAATCGTCTATTAACTGCTCAAATTTAGAACGTGTTAATGTACGTACTAAGTGTTTTGGGCCACTTGCTGTAGCTGTGATATAAGGTAAATTTATTTCTGTTTGCGCAGAAGATGATAATTCTATCTTCGCTTTTTCAGCAGCTTCTTTTAAACGTTGTAAAGACATTGGATCGTCTCTTAAATCTAAAGACTCCTCTGCTTTAAACTCATCTGCCAACCAGTTGATAATTTTCTCATCTACATCGTCTCCTCCTAAATGCGTATCGCCATCTGTGGATAACACTTCAAATACACCGTCTCCTAATTCTAGGATAGAAACATCGTGTGTACCACCACCAAAATCGAAAACTACTATTTTTTGGTCAGTGCCTTTTTTGTCCATACCGTAAGCTAAGGCAGCTGCAGTAGGTTCGTTAATAATACGTCTTACTTTTAAACCTGCAATCTCACCAGCTTCTTTTGTAGCTTGACGTTGAGAATCGTTAAAGTAGGCTGGCACTGTAATTACAGCTTCACTTACATCTTGACCTAAATAGTCTTCGGCAGTTTTCTTCATTTTTTGAAGAATCATTGCTGATAATTCCTGAGGTGTATATAAACGACCATCTATGTCAACTCTAGGTGTATCGTTATCTCCTTTTACTACTTTATATGGTACGCGCTCTGCTTCTTTTTTAGACTCAGAATACTTATTCCCCATAAAACGTTTAATAGAATAAACTGTTTTGGTAGGGTTAGTAACTGCTTGTCGTTTTGCCGGATCTCCTACTTTAATTTCTCCGCCCTCAACAAACGCAATAACCGATGGTGTAGTACGCTTTCCTTCAGCATTTGGGATAACTACAGGATCATTCCCTTCCATTACAGAAACGCAAGAGTTGGTTGTTCCTAAATCTATTCCAATAATTTTACTCATAATATCTTATACTTTATTGTGTTGAATGTTCTTTTTTAAACTCGGTTTACTTATGTCAATCATTATGCCAACGAAAAATTACTGACACAGTGTCATAAACCAACAAATTATTGTATGTAAAACTTAGCTAAATACAAAAGCTAAACAACTAAAAAATTGCAGTTTATCGAAAATAAAGCTTCTTTTAAACATTATTTTAGTATATTAAAATCCAAACGCCCTCTAAATTCGTACCAAACTAAAACCAACTGCATGAGAACCCCTATACTCTGTCTACTTGTGTATCTACCTATATACATTTATGGACAATCTTATCGTGATTATCTTGGTGCTGGTCATAACGAGGGCATTACAGTAACTTCTAGCAGCCAACAGACTAAACCAGATTGGAATGAGCAAGCCACAGCAAATAATACTATAAATGGTTCTGGTTTAGATGCACGTTTACTGGAAACATCTCGTTTTTTGGCACAATCAACATTTGGAACCAATTTAGATTATATCAAAGAGGTTGCAGAAATCTCTTTTGAAGACTGGATAGACAATCAAATTACAGCTAACTCACCTTCTTTACAAGAACTTACGCAAAGCGTATACGATCAAGCCAGATCAATATTTATAGCCAATGGAGGAAACCCTGATGATTTTAACGATCCTAACTGGCAATACTTTATGTATGCCTGGTGGCAAGCCAATATTAAAAACGAAGACTTACTACGCCAAAAAGTAGCACTAGCATTAAGTGAAATTATGGTGATTTCTAGAAATTCAAACTTAGCTAGTTATGGTATTGGATTAGGCGATTATTATGATGTATTAAAAGATAATGCTTTTGGAAATTTTAGAAATTTATTGAAAGATATTATTTTACATCCTATGATGGGTGTTTACTTAAGTCATTACAATAACCCCAGAAGTTTTCCTGATAAAAATATTCATCCAGACGAAAATTTTGCTCGAGAAATCATGCAGTTATTTACTATTGGTTTGTATGAACTAAATCAAAACGGCAGTTATGTATTAGATAATGAAGGTAATAGAATCCCAACTTATGATAATGATGATATAAAAGAATTTGCAAAAATTTTTACAGGCTTAGGTCCAGCTGCTGTTGAAGAACGATTTCCTGACAGACAAGTAAAATTTGGTCTTGGTCATTGGTTTGCTAGAAAAGACGTTCCAATGACAATGTACGATGATTGGCATCAACCAGGTGAAAAGCAACTATTAAATAACAAAATTGTTCCCTCAGGGCAATCTGGCATGCAAGATATTGAAGACGCCATTGATAATTTATTCAATCATAATAACACAGGACCCTTTATAGCAATTCGCTTAATTCAGCAAATGGTAAAATCTAACCCTTCTCCAGCCTATGTTTCTAGAGTAAGTAAAGCTTTTAATAATACCAAGGGTGTTAGAGGTGATATGAAAGCTGTTATTAAAGCTATTTTATTGGATGAAGAAGCTAGAAGTTGTAGCTGGGTAGATAATCCCTCTAGCGGTAAATTAATAGAACCAATGGTTCGTTACTTTAATGTTGTACGACAAATAGATTTGGATAACGACAACGGTATTTATTGGAACATTACAAGTAATTTTTATAAAGCCACTGGTCAGGCACCATTATCTGCACCACATGTATTTAATTTTTTCTTGCCAGATTATGTTCCTAATGCAGATTTCAACAGTGCAAAATTAGTTGGTCCTGAATTTGAAATACATAATTCTGCTTCCAGTATCAACTACTTAAATCAAGTAGATTTATGGACCACTACGCAATGGTATGATGTTTTAAAAACTTGGGGGTTAGAATTAGAAGGCACTCCTTTAAATTTCGAAAAATTACAATATTACGCCAAAGACAGCGAGGTACTCATTAATCAATTAGATAAATTATTCACGCATGGTCTCTTATCAGACGAAACAAGACGTATTATTATTGAAGCGGTAGACCCAATTATTAAAGGCAATAGCCAATATGACTTTACTTATTTTAGAGTAAAAATGGCACTGTATCTTATCATGGTTAGCCCAGACTATGCTATACTTAAATAAAAACTCATGACGAAACATAAAAAAAATAATATTTCCAGAAGAAAATTTATTGGTGACTCATGTGCTGCATTAGGGTATACCACATTGTTTTCTTCATTAATAAACCTAAAAGCTATGGCGGCTTCTGCCATGGATAATTCATCTATCATTACATCCCTAAGTGGTAATTACAAAGCTTTAGTATGTGTTATGTTAGGCGGGGGAAATGACTCCTATAATATGTTGATTCCAAAGGGAAATAATGAATATAATGAGTACGCAACAACACGTTCTAATTTAGCAATACCACAAAACGACATACTGCAAATAACCCCTAATACTAGTGATGGCAGAACATTTGGTCTTCATCCTTCTATGCCAAATATGAGACAGATTTTTGATAGTGGTAACCTTGCTTTTGTTTCCAATGTAGGGACACTTATAGAGCCTTCTACAAAAACAGATATTAAAAATAATGCTGTCAAAACACCTTTGGGTTTATTTTCACATGCCGACCAAATACAACAATGGCAAACAGGAAAACCGCATGAGAGATCTAATATTGGTTGGGGTGGCAAAATTGCAGATTTAGTACAATCCATGAATTCTAATGATAATATTTCGATGAATATTTCATTAAAAGGGAATAACATATTTCAACGAGGTGATCAAATTACTCCTTATACTATACAAAATGAAGGTAGTATAGGTATAAGAGGTTATGGTGGATCTAGTTTGTTTGACAAACTTAAAACAGATGCATTAAACTCTATGTTAGAAAGAGACTATCAAGATATTTATAAAAACACTTATAAAAATACAATAAAGGCTTCAAATGAGTCTAACTTAAGTTTTCAAGCTTCCATAGACGAAATTTCCGATTTTGTTACACCATTACCTGAAGAAAATGATTTAGCAGCGCAACTAAGGATGGTTGCAAAAACTATTGCTGCCAGAAATACCCTGGGCTTTACAAGGCAAATATTTTTTGTGCAACTTGGAGGCTGGGATCATCATGATGAATTAATTATAAACCATTCTGATAAATTAACACAGGTTAATGATGCATTAAATTACTTTAATGCGCTAATGTTTGAACTTAATACAAATGATTGTGTTACCACTTTTAGCCTTTCCGATTTTGCACGAACACTAACATCAAATGGTAACGGGACGGATCATGCATGGGGAGGAAATACTTTTGTTATGGGAGGTGCAGTGAATGGGAAAGAGATTTATGGCGAATATCCAACTTTAGCACTAAATAGCGAATTAGACTTTAGAGATGGTATTGTTATCCCAACGACATCCGCAGATGTATATATGGCAGAACTAGCGCTTTGGTTTGGTGTATCTGCTTCAGATTTAAGCACTATTTTCCCTAATCTATCAAATTTTTACAATACGTCTAGTGGCACTCCCCCACTCGGTTTTATGAACATGTCATGATGAAAAAATTACACTTATATATCCTATTTTTAGTTTTAACTAACCAAGGTATTAATGCGCAGTGTTATCCAGATCAACATAGTACAAATTGGTATGATGGTTGGGTCTCTTGTGAAATATCTCCAAATCCAATTTCATCTTATGGAGAAACACATTGGGTAATGTATGATCTTGGCTACGAATATGTGCTTAATGAAACTAAATTTTGGAATACTAATACCCCAAAACACTTAGATAATGGTATTAATGAATATACAATTGATTATTCTCTGGATGGTGTAATATGGTCCAACCTAGGCACCTATAATATGGAACGTGCTTCAGGAAAATCGAATTACGAAGGTAAAGAAGGGCCTAATTTTGATGCTACCAAAGCAAGATATGTGTTAATTACACCAAACTCAAACTATGGAGGTACTTGTTTTGGATTTAGTGAATTAAAAATTTCTATAACTGACCCATTTGTAGTTATTGAAGAGGAAGATGGTTTTAATGCATCGGTATATCCAAATCCTTTTGTAGACGATATCTCTCTTAGAATTGCTTCTTTAGATAAAAATACGCCTGTTAACTTTACGCTACATGATATCACTGGACGCTTAATCACAAGAAATACTATAAATATCTCTGAGGATTCTCAAACTTATAAACTACCCATTAAAGGAAACGCTTTACCTTTTGGTATTTACATTTTTAAAATAAAACAAAATAATAAAGAAAAAGCGTTTAAGCTTATAAAAAGGTAGTAAACTACTTTAGGGTAAATCACAAGAGGCATTTATTGGAAACATATTTTTAATTTCAAGGCAAACCTTGGAACCTGAGCCCTACCTAAGGACACTATTTTTTTTAAACACAAAGACCTCTATATTAAATACTTATGCCAATTTCCAAATAAATATACTGTAAAGGAAAATGATGGGTTTTGGAATTATACGAGACAGAAAAAATAAGCATAGCCGTAGTTCAATGTCATTAAGTTAAGAAGTTTTCATCATTAAACTAAATGCATTTATTTCTATAAAAACTTGTAATTCAATTACATTTCGACTGCGCTCAATGTGACAAATTATACAAATTGAGCTTAACTTAATGACATTGAGCCGTAGTTACGGTTCTTTTTTATGTTGAAGATAGAATTTCAAAAGACACTTTTTAACTCAGTAAATTCATTTGGAAATTGGTATTAGTTTAAATAAGTATATTATGTCACTCTTGAAGCTATGAAAATGTATTAAATTCTAGCTAAAAACCACTAAACACGCCATCTTCTTCCTTAAATTACGATAAACTAGCCAGCTAGTCTATCGTAATTATAAATTGAATCTGGCATGTTTATTGAGTTTTATCTATGATTCTTAAATCGAAATCAGCTTCGGAGCATTTTAATCTCGATTATCGAATAAAATGATTAATTAGTTTTTCTCTATAAACTAGTTATTAGTGCATTTTACATTTAAAAATAAAAGCACAACACTATATTCTTAATTTACTACTTTTACATTCAATTTTTAAATTGAAAACAAATGTCTACTGCCAAAAAAGAATACAAACGTGTTACTGTAAAGTCATTGGTTGATATGAAAGCCTCTAATGAAAAAATCTCTATGCTCACTGCTTATGATTATACTATGGCAAAAATTGTAGATGGTGCTGGCATTGATGTTATTCTTGTGGGAGATTCTGCTAGTAATGTTATGGCAGGTCATGAAACGACATTGCCTATTACTTTGGACCAAATGATTTATCATGCATCCTCTGTAATTAGAGCTATTGATAGAGCCCTAGTAGTTGTAGATTTACCTTTTGGAAGCTACCAAAGTGATCCTAAAGAAGCTTTACGTTCTGCCATTAGAATTATGAAAGAAAGTGGTGCTCACTCTGTAAAACTTGAAGGAGGTAAAGAAATTAAAGATTCTATAAAACGTATTTTAAATGCTGGTATACCTGTAATGGGGCACTTAGGTTTAACACCTCAATCCATCTATAAATTTGGCACTTATACCGTAAGAGCTAAAGAAGAAGAAGAAGCCAAAAGACTTATTGATGATGCCAAAATGCTTGAAAAAGTAGGCTGTTTTGCTATAGTTTTAGAAAAAATTCCAGCAAAATTGGCTAAGAAGGTATCTGAAAGTGTAAAGATTCCAATTATTGGTATTGGTGCTGGTAACGATGTAGACGGACAAGTGCTTGTACTTCATGATATGTTAGGTATGACGCACGAGTTTAACCCTCGCTTTTTACGCCGTTATTTAAATTTATATGAGGAGATGACTACTGCAATTTCACAATATGTAGATGATGTAAAGACTAGGGATTTCCCGAACGAGAAGGAGCAATATTAAGTAGTTGGATATAATAGACTTAATTAGATTTCTGGATTTTTAGACTGAGTTAGACTTATAGATTATAAGAATTAAAAAACTAAATAACAGACTTTATGCATCGTTTTAAGGAATTGGAAATTTGGAAAAAGAGTAGATTATTTTGTTCTGATGTTTATTCCATTACCTCAAAATTTCCAGATTCTGATAAGTTTGGTTTAACTAACCAACTAAGACGTGCTTCTGTATCCATTCCGTCAAATATAGCAGAAGGTTCATCAAGAAAATCTAATAAAAATTTTGCTCGTTTTTTACAAATCGCTTTAGGTTCTTGCTTACGAGATAGAAACTCGGTTACTCATTTCATGTGATTTGGGATTTATAGAAAAAGAAAATTTAAACGACCATTTGGAAAAACTGGATGCTATCGAAAAAATGATTTCTAAATTCAAATCCACACTCAAGACCTAAATAATATAATTTTTAACAAACTAAATTATCCATAAAGTCCTAAAAAGGAAAGTAGTCCAATAATCAAACAATGCAAAAAAAAATCCTTTCCAATAAAGATAACTTACAAGTACTCTATGAAGACAATCATATAATTATTGTAAATAAACGTGCTGGAGATATTGTTCAAGGGGATAAAACAGGTGATAAACCACTTAGTGATGTTGTAAAGGAATATATTGCTAAAAAGTATAATAAACCAGGAAATGTGTATCTTGGTGTAGTACATCGATTAGATCGTCCTACCACTGGACTCGTTGTATTCTCAAAAACCAGTAAGGCTCTCCCTAGACTTAATAAATTGTTTGCAGAAAAAGCCGCTAAAAAAACCTATTGGGCTATTGTTAAGCAACGTCCTCCAAAAGATACCGATACTTTAATACATTGGTTAAAAAAGAATCCTAAAAACAATAAATCTACTGCATATTTAAAAGAAGTTAAGGATAGCAAAAAAGCCATTCTTCATTATAAAATCAAAAAAAAATTAGATAATTATTACTTACTTGAAATTAATCTAGAAACTGGACGCCATCATCAAATACGCGCGCAGTTATCAAGTATAGGCTGTCCTATTAAAGGGGATTTAAAATATGGGTTTGACAGGAGTAATAAAGACGCAAGCATTCATTTACATGCGAGACATTTAGAATTTATTCATCCAGTTAAAAAAGAACCTTTATTAGTCACTGCTGCACTCCCCAATGAGGTTTTATGGAATGCTTGTTTGTAATCAAAACGATAATATTTGGACTTTACAAATTGTTGATCAACATATCGAGATACTAAAACTAGTTAAGTACATGGTTTAGCAAGACGTTAAGTAAAAAAAAATTAAATAATTAATTTAATTCGCTTCCACAACAAAATCTTGAGTTGTGTATTCTGTGTCGTATACATCGTTTCCTGCTTTTACACGCCATTCGTAATCCCCTTCAGCTAATTTATCTATAGAAAAACTCGTCGCAGCGGTAGTTTCATCTTTAAGAGTTTCGGTAGGATTATCAAAATTGGGAGTGGCTACCTGTATGGTATATTCGGTAGCATCTTCAACAGCTTGCCATGAAAAATTTATAGTTTCATTGGTTTTAAACGTCTCATTATCTTTTGGTATTGACAAAACAACGTTTTCTTTAGAAATATCGACTATGTCTTCTCCAGTTACAGCAAAACCAGAGGAAACAAAGCTAGTTTGATATTCCGAGTTTTGAGCTCTTACGCGCCACTCATAATTTCCCGGCTGTAATGTAATAGATAGGTTTGTTACTGTTACTATCGAATCTTCTTCTATATTAGCTGCATCAGCAAAACTAGGTTGTGCTATTTGTAATTTATAATCTTTAGCATCTTCTAAAGCTTCCCAAGCAAAATTTACTGTATTAGTTTCAACATTTGATCCATCTTTAGGTGCTAAAATCTCTATAGTCTCACTGGAAATATCTTGTACTTCTGTAATATGTTCACAAGAAAGCACACATAGCAATGCGCTACATAAAATTATTAATCTGTTCATTTTTTTACTTAGAATATTATACTATAAACTTTAATCTTTATAATAAATTGCCAATACTAAACAAAAATATAATAATATATAAACACATTAATGTTTTCTTAACTTTAATAAGCAAAATAGTAATTGTCTTTGTTGAACTATTTTAATGTAAAACTCGTTTCTAGCACATACTCAATTGAATTAAAAATAAGCGATTATTTAAAGTAAAACTCATAAATTAGTATTTAATTCATTTCAAGCTTTTGCTAATTCGTCTCTAGCACCAAAGGTTACTATAAATTGAGTTCCTACACCTAATTGACTTTTGCAATGTATCTTACCATTCATGGCTTCTACATATTTTTTTACGATAGACAAACCCAAACCTGTTGATGCTTCTCCTGCTGTAGGCTGCGCACTAAGCCTCTGAAACTTGCCAAATAATTTTTTCTGATCCTTTTCACTAATACCAGGACCATGATCTTCAACTATAACACGCGTGCGCCCTTCTTCACATTTTACTCGTAATATAACTTCAGTACCTCTTTCTGAAAACTTAATAGCATTTGAGATCAAGTTTTCTAATACCTGTATCATATAATTTCTATCTATTTCTGCAAAACAATCCCCTTCTTCGTCTAAAGTTAGTTTGATATTTTTTTCTGATGAAACAGCCTTAAAACTTTGCATTACATGTGCTACCAATTCTACTAAGCCAACAATCTCATTAGTTAATTTTAATTGTTTTGTTTCCAGAGCATGTACATCTAAAATGCGACCTATCATTTGCATTAAACGATCTGCAGAGTTTTCAATTTCGGTTAAATACGTTTCTTGATCTTTTGTTAGTTTAGTAGGCGTCATATTAAACAATTGTACCAACATCTTTACTTGCCCTAAAGGTGTTCTAAGATCGTGAGCTACTATATTTACCAACATGTCCTTTTCCTTGTTTAAATTAACAAGTTCTTTGTTTCTTATGGCTATCATTGCCGTTCTTTCCTCTACCTTTTTCTCCAGTATTGTATTTTGTTCTTTAATCAATTTTTCATTTTCTTTTGCAGTCGCAAGAGCCTTTAATTGAGCATCTTCTTTTTGTTTTTTGTACATATTGATGCGATCACCCAATGCGAAAGAAAGTAGCAATACTTCTAATGCAGAACCAATCTGAATACCATTTATAAAATGGGTCTTCACAAAAGCCATATTTAAAGATTCTAATGTAGCTAAACTCATACCTACAAGAAGTGCTCCCCAAGCAAACAAGTAATATATAGCTGGATGATACCCCTTTTGCTTAAATCGAATACCTAAAACCAGAAAATATATGGCCATAAATAACAGGCCTACCTGTGCTAATTTTAGACCTTCAATTTTAAAACCTATTAATACGAGTACACATACCAAAAACCCGATTACAAGAAACACTATAGAACCTTTATGCCATCGAGGTTCAGATTCTTTTGTATTCAAAAATTTTTGAGTAAATAATGTCGCAGTAATAATAGTTAATCCAGTACTAACAACCGCTTGTTGATTAATAAAAGGAATATTAGGCCATAAGTATTCAAAAAAGTAACCAAATCCCGAAGCAGAAAACCAGGTTACACTAAAAACATAGGCAATATAATAGAGATATATCCTTTCTCTTGTCGAAAAATACAAAAAGAGGTTGTATAGAAAAATTAATAGCATAAAGCCAAAATAAATCCCTTGTATAAAGTCTAAATCATGCCCGAATGCTGCAAAATTAGCAAGTGTTCCTACCTTTAAAGGAAAAAATAGAGGTTGATCACTTTTTACCCTTAAATAAAACGTTCTGGAATCACCCACATCAAAATTTAGAGCAAATAAATAATCCCCTACCTTAACTTCTCTAGTATCAAAAGGTAAATCATCCCCTGTATGACGTGTAGAAATTAAATTACTATCCTTATCAAATTCGTATAAGGAAATTGAATCTATATAAGCAGAACCTACATTAAGGTAAAAATCACTTCTTTTCACCTTAAATATTTTAAACTTTATCCAATACGCCGAAGCTGTGCTCGAAAAATTTAATGTTTCTTCTGGATAAACCTTAAATTCGATATCCTGACTTTCATCTATAATATCCTCGATGGATAACTCAAGTGAAGCATCCTCGTAAAAATAGGTTTGCTCTCCAATATTTTGCAATTCATTTAAATTATCTAAAAATATCTCTGTTTGACTAAATGAGTTTAGATAAAAAAATAGTAAGGCAAATACCCTTAAATAGTGTTTGAGATGTATTATCATATTAAGTTATTAATCCTTTGTAAAAATTAAAAAAGGGTTGGTTATTAATAACACTTGTAAGATTTTATATAATTAATATTGTGTATAAAAGTTTAACTTGTAACTTTATGACTTGTGTGTACGAATATATAAAACTTATACGAATATATGGACAAACTTAAAATACTTGAGGTAAAAGCTAAAGAGATTGTTAACAAAGTTTCCAACCACCCTGAAGAACGTTATCAATTACGTTATGAATTTTACCAAAAGTATGGCGATTCTATTATTAAAGGTAACGAAGGGTTAGGTAATTCTGAACTGGCCTTTATAAAATGGGAAATAAAACGAGGGGTTTTAAATCCTGTAAATTCTCCTAAACCGGGAAGCCCTTGGTGGCGAGAAGTAAATAGTCATTTCTTGTATCTATCTACACTTGCGGGATTAATTAAAGAATCTGGTGATACATTTCAAGAGTTACCTGTTCCTGTAAATTTTTGGTTGGCTTACATTAACAATCCAAATGAGTGCTCTTGGTATCGTGCTCATAACTCAAGCATTATTTCTGGATATCGGGTAGCAGATGCATTAGCCTTTAAAGAAAACATTTACGAACAATATTTTATGAATATTGTACTCTATCGTTTGCTATATGCTCAATCTATGGTAGAAGGCGTAAATTTTGGGGTTTTAGGTAAAATATTTGGTAACCCAAGAGGATGTGCAGTATCGCTAATCACAGATATTGAAGCTTTTTATCCAAGCCATTACCCTTTAACAAAAAAAGATATCAAGTACGTAACCCATCGTGCTCATAACCTGATGGGGATTCTTGAGGATATTTTTGATAAGGTTTTTATTCTACCTCACTTAAGTGAATTATATGCAGAAGCTTCAAAATGGAACAGTTCTCCAATTGTGATGACATTTATAAAAAACAACAAACCCATTTATCCTATTAACGAAAATGAATTTGACCACGACCATTTCAATACAAAACTTAAATCAACCGAAATATTAATTTAATACATAAACCAACCAATCAATGCAAGACACAAAAAAAAAGAAAGTAGCCATACTAGGTAGTGGTATGTCATCCCTCACAGCTGCTTACGAACTTACTTCCTATAAAAACTGGCAAGATCATTACGATATTACTATATATCAAATGGGATGGCGGTTAGGAGGAAAAACAGCAACGGGAAGAGGACCAAAAGAAAGAATTCAAGAGCATGGTATACACATTGCTCAGGGATGGTATGAAAACGCATTTCGCCTAATACAAGACTCTTACAAAGAATGTGAAAAGCATAACCTTATGCCCGATAGCCCTTTCAAATCATGGGAAGATGCTTTTGATAGGGAAGATACGACCTTACTCACCCATTTTGACCCTAAAACCAACCAATGGATCAAAAAAAATATTATTTTCCCTTCTAATGAGTATATCCCAGGTCAAGGAGGCCCTTTACCTTTTTCTGCTATTGTTAAAAAAGCTATAGGGTTAGTAGCCGAAATTCTATTTGGTATAGACCCCAATAAAAAGAGCCTTGTTAATATGGCTTCCGATGCTGCAAAAGCTATAAATGCTCCAGAACACCATTCGCTTTGGTCTACTTTTAAATCTAAGTTTGAAGCATTTGTAAAAAACAAAGTTTTTAAACACGAAGGAGAAAAGTTATTAAACTATGTGTCTCATTTAGTTGATAACCTTGCTAATGAATCACACGATCATACCTCCCGAAAGAATCATCATTCTATAATTCAAGAACTGTTAGATTTACTTTCTAAATGGATCACTAAACTTATTGATTCTGTTGCCAACCATAGCGATTATTTCTATTGGTTGGCTGTATTTGTTGAATTTGGTATAGTTAATATGAAAGGAACTTTTGCTGATGTATACAACCCAGAAACGCATGAGTTAGATTACGAGCGTATTAATGATTTAGATTATAGACAATGGCTTAAAAACCATGGCGCTAGTGAACGCTTATTGAGTTCTGCCATGGTACGTTTTTTATATACAGGCACCTTTCATAACCTAACGGGAGAGAATCAACAAGGCAGTTTAGCTGCTGGTGTTGGACTTCATTTTTTAACTAACTCTGCTGGTTACAAAGGCTCTTTTGTATGGAAATTTAAAGCTGGAACAGCGGACACAATGATTACTCCAATATACTTAGTCCTTAAAAACAGGGGGGTTAAATTTAAATTTTTCCATAAGGTAGAACAAGTACATTATTCAGATTCTGGTGCTATTGAAAAAATAAGCATGGCCGAACAGGTGACCTTAAAAAATGAGACGTATAACCCGACTTATAAATTAAAAGGATTAGACGTATGGCCAGGAGAACCTCTTTATGACCAAATAAAAGATGACCAAGCAAAAGCACTTAAAGAAGGGCATTATGATTTGGAAGAGTCCTGGTGTGGTTGGAAAAATGTAAACCAATTATCCTTAGAAAAAGGAAATGATTTTGATTATGTAGTATTAGGTATACCTATTGATGTTTTGGGTGGTAATGAAGGGATTTGTAAAGAAATAATCGCAAAAAATGATGCATGGAATAAAATGTATACTCATGTAAAAAGTATCCCAACCATGTCCATGCAATTATGGATCACTCCAAATTTAAAAGCATTAGGAATGCATTTACCAGATTGGGGATTCCCAGAAGGCGCGTTACCAAATTTAGTGACTTATGCAAATCCACAATATTCTTTTATAGACATGTCTCAAGTTTTGCCCTATGAAGACTGGGGAGATAAAAAACCCGGGGTATTAATCTACTATACTGGATCATTTTTAGACCCTGAAGTAATACCTCCATTTTCAGATCATAACTATCCTCATGAACAATTAGAGCGCATCATGCGTATTTCAGAACAGTGGTTAAGAGATAAAATGGGATGGTTCTTTAAAAATGCGACCACGTTAGAATATCCAGAAGGGATGAAATTTGATGTTATTCATGATTTTTCAAAAACTGCAAAAACAGATTATGCAAGGCTTAAAACACAGTTTTTTAGAGCTAATGTAAATCCTACAGATCGTTATACCTTATCACTTCCGGGGTCTAATAAATACCGCTTAAAAGCTGACGAGTCTGGTTTTGAAAATCTCATAATCACTGGAGACTGGATTAACTTTGGGGTTAACGTTGGGTATTATGAAGGCGCTATCGTTTCAGGGCTTCAAGCTGGGCAAGTTGTAAGAGATAAACTTGGGCTACCTAGTGAAACGCCTATTTTCTCAGGAGTTCAATTGAAGTAGTAAAATCCATAGTTTCATAAAAAGGGGGATTTGCCCCTTGCCCCTTTTTATGTTATTCAAACGTTATTTTCCAATACAAAAAAGTATCAATATTTTATTTTACTGGGCTAATAGCTTTAAAACCTAAACAATGTATATAATTATTGACATAATCTTCAGATTTAACAAGTTTTTAGAGAGTACGTACAAAAGCAAAGAGAACGGTTGAAATGATTTTTTTTCAGAACAGGCAGTTTTAACGGTTCGCACGCGTTTTGAGAAATCTTTTAATTTTCCTAGAGTTCTAGTTAGGGAAATTAATATGTTTTCAAAAATGGACCATGAAAAAGCAATAGTATAAAGTAAATGTGATAACATAACTTATCAAAAATAATAGATTTGATTTTTAAAACATTTATAGCGTTAGATATTTAATTTTCATATATTTGAGACACATAACCTACAGTTAGACTACTACTAGACATTCTGGTTAGGAGTTTATTTTTTTAAATTATGAAACCTGACATTCCTTTAGTAAATAGAATATTTGATGGTTTGGAAAGACATATTTCTGAAGTTAGTATAGAATATGATAAAGAATATATAAATAAGACACTTTCCCATCTTTATTCACCAGGTCCTTCATTTCAATATATACTAGACATTAATACAAGACGTTTTGATTATGTAAGCGAAAGTGTAAAAGATGTTTTAGGGTTTAATTCTCAAAATTTTACTTTACAAGATTATGCTGATTTAGTGTGCTCTGAAGACTTGGATTATGTAGTACATTGCGAAAAACTAATCGAATTTTTTTTATTTGAGTTTATAGATAAATCTGAAAGGTTGTTTTATAAACATATATATCCGCTTAGAATGCGGAATAGCTTAAATCAATCAAATCTTTATTTGCGGCAAACAATAAGTATTTCAGCCGATGATCAGTATAGAATTTCAAAAGTTTTTACCAATCAATCAAAAATTGATCATATAACAAGTGTGAAAAATGGAACAGTGTCATTTATTGATATTCGAGGGCATAGATCATACTTTAATATACGTACAAAATCTGACCTAATTAATCCTTCACCTGTGATTCGACGATTAACAAATCGGGAAATTGAAATACTGAAATTATTATCAGAAGGATTCAGTTCTAAAGAGATTGCTAACCGCTTATTTATTTCATATAACACTGTTAGGACACATAGGAATAATATTCTTAAAAAGACTAAATGTTTTTCAATTAACCAAGTAATAGGCAAGTACATTAAAAAAGGGGTTATATAATACGCATTTTGCAGTATTGCTTTTTAAAAAAACATCTCTTTTCTTTACTGCACATACTTATAAAGTAATTAAAGTATAAAAGCCACTTACTGGGTAGAAAAGGTGTTCTTTTACATCAACTGGTAATTCTTTGATAGTATTTTTATAGAAAGCGCTATGGGACATGTCTTTTCATGAATTTATAACACGACCATCTTCTAAGGTTTTTGAACCTTATATTTCTTTTTATTTTCAACAAAAGGCTTTTGGTAATAAACAGGATAATCCTCTTATATACGAGCAAAATACACTACCTACAGTTGGTGTAAAATTATTAAAAAGTAATTCCTTTATAATAAGTCTTGCAAAATTTAATTAACTCCAAAAGCTAACAATATATGATATACTTTAAAAGATTTTTAAATAAGTATATATATCTAGGGATCTCAGAACAAACTAATAATTCTGAAATAAAAAAAATCAAGTTATTCAATGGCTTTGTACTAACCTGGTATATAATAGGGAGCTATTTAATAATAAGACGCCTTTTTGAAAAAGAGATAAGGTTAGATTATATTTTTGGGCATCTTAGTATACTTTTTGTGTTAATTCTTGCCCACTTTTTGCATACTAAAAAACACCATCTTATTGCTAGAGTTATTTACCTTTTTTGCCTTTGGCTAGTTAGTTTTATCTTTTCAAACTTTATTGCTAAAGGAGAACTTCATGAATTTTTTTATGCCATTACCCCTTTAATAGCCCTGATTTTTATAGATAATAAATATGTGAATTTAGCAATCCTTTTAGGTTCTATTGTTTTGTTTGCTTTACCTAATTATTTTTTTAATATTTATCCTAGATATATTCTAAACGATTTTGTAAAATATCTATGGTTTGTTATTTTTTATGTAATAGTCAATTATTTTAAGCGTCTTAATTTTATAAGCGAGTTGCGATTAAAAGAAAAGAGCTTAGAATTAGAAAAAATTAACGATACTAAAAATCAGTTTTACACGAATATCTCTCACGAATTCCGTACTCCACTAACTTTAATTTCAGGTCCAGTTCAAAAACAACTTAAAAGAGAAGACTTATCAGATGATGATCGTCATAATTTTGAAATGATATCTCGTAATTCAAATCGGTTATTATCTTTGGTCGACCAACTATTAGATATTTCTAAAATAGAAACGGGTAATTTAAAATTAAAAGTTTCAAAATCTGAGATCATGTCGTTTATTGGAAGTCTTTGCGATAGTTTTAAATTTTCCGCTAAGCAAAAACAGATAAATTACATTACCTATACTAATAAAGCAATTATTGATACTTATTTTGATAAGGATATAATTGAAAAAATAGTAGCTAATTTACTTTCTAATGCAATAAAATATACACCAAATAATGGTTCTGTTGTTTGTAATGCTACAGTAAAAAAGAACGAATTACATTTTACAGTTAAAAATACTGGGAAAGGACTATCTGCAAAAGAGATTGCTCACATTTTTGAACGTTTTTATCAAATCAATGAAAATAAGCAAGGCGTAGGTATTGGTTTAGCACTCGTAAAAGAATTAGTGGCACTACATAAAGGATCAATTAGTGTTGAAAGTACACCAAATGAATGGACAACATTTACTGTAGTACTTCCAGTAACGAAGGAAAGTTTTAAGAAAAATGAAATTATACAAATTACTTCTCCAAAAGTTGGGAATAATGGACCTACTAATAATAATTTGGATGTTAAAGAAACTAAAACACCCAATATTGAAACGAATCTTGAGCCAGATGGAGAGAACCCTATTTTGCTAGTCGTAGATGATAATGCAGATGTTAGAACCTATTTAACAAATATTTTTACAGAAAACTACACGGTTATAGGTGCTAAAAATGGTCAGCAAGGTATAGATGTCGCTCTAGAGGAAGTACCAGATATTATTATAAGTGATATTATGATGCCGGTTAAAAACGGTATAGATTTATGTAATAATTTAAAAGTTGATGAACGTACAAGTCATATTCCTATTATTTTATTAACGGCAAAAGCAGGTGATCAGAATGAAATTGAAGGCATAGAAACAGGAGCAGATGATTATGTTACAAAACCTTTTAATGAAGAATTACTAAAATTACGTGTAGAAAAACTAATAGAAAGCAGAAGAAAATTACAAGAAAGATATAGTCAAGAAGTTATACTTAGACCAAAAAACATTGCTATTACTTCTATAGATGAGCAATTTTTAGAACGTTTGCAAAAAGTATTAGACCAAAAATTAGTTGAATCTTCTTTTAATGTCGAAGAATTTAGTAAAGTTGTTGGTATGAGTAGAATGCAATTGCATAGAAAATTAAAAGCTTTAACTGGATTATCTGCAACAGAATTTGTACGCTCTCAACGTTTAAAGTTAGCTGCGCAATTATTAAAAAAGTCTGAAATCAATGTTTCTCAAGTAGGCTATAGTGTTGGTTTTAACGACCATGCATATTTTAGCAAATGCTTTAAAGAAATGTACCATTGTACGCCAAGTGAATATATTAAAACAGCCTAAGAATAATTTTTCTACAACGCCTTTTAAATACCCCTCTTTCATAGAGAATTTCCTCTTTTTCATATAGGTTTTTACCCTTTTTTAACCGTGTTACATTATTTATAACTTTTGTTACAAGAGTTATAAATACTTGTAGCTGTGCATTCTAATTTTATCATTGAATTTTTAGTGCAGCATAGTAGCTAGTTCAAAAAAGACTATACATGAAGAAAAAGAAATATGAAGGAAAGCTATGTAAAATGTCGTCTAATAATATTTACCTCAATGTAAATAATCTAAAAAAAGGCAATTACACATTAAAAATAATTAATAAAAATAAAGTCATTAAAAAAACAAGATTTTGCAAAAAATATTAGCTATGAATTTTTCAAAAGGAAACAACAAAAAAATTTTCAAAAAAAATCAACTGATAAAAGTTGTACGCCTTACATTTATAATTATTTTTTTATCATGTGATGATAATGATGTTGCCCCTTCAGAGCCTAATGTAAATCTTTCTATTACTGTTAAGGTTTCTAAAGAAGGAGATCAAATAGGTAGGTTTGCCCGCAATGCGATGGCGTTGCATAATGGTAATGTTTGGTCAATAGGAGGTGATAATGATTTGGGAGGTGGAATATTTCGCCATAATATTTCATGGTTTAGTCTAAATGGTGCAAATTGGGGACCTACAACTCAAAACGATATAGGTGAAGAACGTATAGGGCATACACTAACTACATTTCAAAATAAATTATGGCTTATTGGTGGAGAGAATAATGCTGGTGACTGGTTAGGAGATATATGGTCTTCACCAGATGGAGTGAATTGGACAAACGAATTCTCAACAGCACCTTTTGGTAAAGTGGCGCATCATGATGTGGTGGTGTTTAATGGTAAAATGTATGTAATTGCTGTTAATACTATTACTGGTAACATGGAAATATGGTCAACTTCTGATGGTACTAATTGGGTTGAAACAACTTCAAATGCTTTTCCTGGCAGGGTAACTCACAAAGCGGTAGTACACAACAATACCATATATGTTGTTGGGGGTGAAAAAACAGCCAATGATAAACTCAATGAAATTTGGCAAAGCACCAATGGCAGTACCTGGTCTCAGGTTGCAACCAACTCTCCTATTTTTTCTGAAAGAAATCATCATACTGTTACAGTATATAATGGCAAGGTATGGGTGTTAGGAGGCAGAACTATTACTGGTTTTGGTAATGATATTTGGTACTCAAGTAACATGAAAGATTGGGAAAAATATTCGGGTTTGTATGTTGATGATGATGACCTACATCACCATACCGCTTTAAACTATAAAGACGCTATATGGATATTCGGTGGTTATAACAAAAATGGAATTACTGGTCAAATTTTAAGTATAAAAGAAAATTAATAAAACCTTTAAAATAATGATTAATAATAATTTAATAAAAAAATGTGAGCTTATTTCTATCAAGGCAATTGGTGAAATATTTTTAATAGCTATATTTTTTGTTAGCCTAAGTTGTGAAACTGATATTCCTGAGACAGATACAATACCTCCTGAATTTGATTTTAAAATATCAGGCGATGGTTTTGACCATACTTTCAATCAAGATGATATTTTTAATAGTTTCCAATTAAATTTAAAAGAAAACGAAACTTATGATTTTGTCTTTACAGCTGGAGATGAAGGTGGCTTAAAATACATGCAAATGCTTTTTGCAATTGATTATCTTGAATTTCAGACCAATATACCCAATACTTGGACAGATAGCAATAATGGTTTTAGCAGAACCATTACTTGGCAAGGAAATGTCAATAACCCCATTACAGGAAATATTCTTATAGGAACTTTTATAGCTAGAGGAGATGAAAACGATAGTGTTTCGATGAGTATTAGTTTAAGTATGGAGGATTTTGGAGGCAAATCAGGTAATAGTAATACCTTGTTTAAGGATCTAAATATTCATATAGGAAATCACAATACTGAAATAGTTGAATTTTAAAAAAGAAAATATATGAAAACAACTTTTAAAGCAATAATGTTCTTACTAATAATAGCATCATTATTTTGATTGCAATAATGATGACGATGTTATTATTTTACCTCAACGGTTCAAGAATTGCTTATTGGCAAATGGTATTTTGATATATCATCAAATACACTATCTGATTGTGACCAAAAATCGTCATTGAACTTAGTTGATAATTTAAATATGAACAATGAATTTTTTTCAGATGAATCAGGCGATTGTTCTGTTGAAGAGCAAACATCTTATACCTACACAATAACTAATAATGAAGAATTGAATTTTACTATAGCAGGCGGAGGATTAGGAGGAACATATAACATTGTTTCAATTTCAGAAACAAAACTTGTTTTAACACAACAATTTCTTGTTAGACACTTCATTTTAATACTTAAAAAATCTATTTAAAATTAAAACGCGATGAAAATTTTAAAGAAAAAAAACAATATGTATAGCACAATATTTAAAACAATTTTATTGACACTGTTTACAATTACACTGTTTAATTGTAACAAGGATGACGACAGTATGCAACCCGAACAAAACATTCGTTTAAAAACGTATGCTATTAATGAGTACGAATATGACTTTATTTATAATGATTTAGGAAAAATCACAAATTTTAATACTTCATCTGGAAACCATTCGATCATATATAATGGGAACGGGCAAATAATACAAAAAGGCACAGACAGCTATACCTATAATGGCCAAGGTAAAATCTCAAAAATCTCAAGCTCAATTGATGATAATATAACAATTGTTTATAACAATAAAGGATTGATTGCAACTATGGTAAATAAGTTAGGCCCCCATATTTCTCATATGAGTTTTAAATATGATAGTAATGATAAATTGGTAGAAACAGTACTTAAAGGTCCTCCAGTTATCGGTTATCATAGAAACAAATTTGTTTATGACGAAAAAGAAAATATTATACAACACATTTCTGAAAGCGGTAGCAGAGATGGAGTTAATTATTCCAAAAAGTCAACTCACAACTTTGTTTTTGATAATAAAAAAAAACCAGATTATAATTTATTATCAAAAACAGGAATTACGGATGCTCTTACTTTTATAAGGATTGGCTTTTCTGGAAGATCAATAGAACAGTCTGGAATATTATTTTATTACAACAAAAACAATTTACTTTCTTCACAGAGCGTACATTCAAATGGTAGTAGCAGTTCAAAAGAATATAGTTATGTATATGATGAAAACGATTATCCGATTTCAGCAGAATTAGTGTCTATTAGTAAAATTGGTGAAAGTTCTACCAATTATTATAAATGGACTTACGAAACTTATTAGTTAAAAAAGAGACATTATGAAAATTTTAAAGAAAAATAAAAGATATTTAGGTTTAAATGTTACAAATAATGTAACATTTAAAGCAATACTATTATTACTAGGCATACTAATGTTAAATTGTAATAGCGATGATAACAATGTTGTTCTTACTAACAAAGAGTTGGTCATAGGTAAATGGCAGGTAGATAGTGGTAACCTTTTAACATCTGGTACAAAATACATATATATTAATAATGATAATTCCATTAATATTTTAACGAAAGATGAATTGGGTTTTAAAGGTGAAGTGTCCACTAAAGTTTCGATAACTGAAAATAAAATCACGATTACCCTTGAAGGTCCTTTTATTGTAAACTATACTTTAAAAGATGACATACTCACATTGCAACCTCCAACAGCAGGGACTATTGTGCTCAGCAGAGCTGTCAGTCCACCAGATGTAACAAATTGGGTGAAAGAACTATCAATCATGAAAGAAGGGGCGGCTCCCTGGCCTGATACTAGAGATATAGATATTGCTTATGATGGCACTTATATTCTGGGTGGGGATGTTAATGATCGCAAAATATTTAAGGTAAATCCAACTAATTTTAATGTTGAAGGTACTATACCCACTATACATGCTGCTTCAGCCGTTGAAATTGAAAAATCAGACACTTCTCTAAAACAACTTTTTCAAAGTGACGGTGGTCGTAAAGTTTTTTTATCATATATATATTCATCTAATTCAATGTTTTATGAATCTATTGATTTAGGTCGTTGGATTATAGGCTTAGCATCTGTTGAACCTGGTTATCTATGGGTAGCTAGTGAAAGCGACAGTAAATTATATATGTATAAATCTAACGGATCCTTAACACCTGGTGAAGTAATACATGAAATTCCTTTAGATTTCAAACCTCTTGGTCTAGATTATCAAAATGGATATTTATATGTAAGCGATAGAGAAAGAATACATAAATGCCAAACTATTGGAGGGTTTAAAGCCATTGAAAGTTACAAATTACCTCATCATGAAATACATGGTATTGCCTTTGATGGCTCAAACTTTTGGTTAAATACATACAATCATAACGAGAGTAAAGTAAAACTTGTAAAGCTCAATCTATAAGAATTAATCTTTCCACAAGTGTCAACAACATTAACAATAAAAACTATGAAAGCCATAAATAAAAACATAAAACGTCAAACCAAAGGTTTAATAATACCGCTACTTATACTATTATTATTGCCTGGCACAAAAACAGGTGCACAAGAAGATGTTTACACCTTTGATTATATCTACAAAATGGAAATTGAAACACCAAGAGGTAGAAAAACAGTAATTGATTATTATTTACCGTCAAGTGGAGGATATTTCTGCTCAGTATCAGCAGGCGGAATTATGATTGTTTATGATAATCAGCATAATAGAATGTACACTTACATGGGTGAAAATGATAATAGAATAATGACCTCTTTACCGTTTAGCTTGAAAAGTATGGTACAAGAATTCAATGATACAGAAGACCCAAGAGTGTATAAAGCTAACGGATATGGAAGTCTCCTTGGTTATGATTGCGAATTATTTAAAATGACCAGTGATAACTTAACAAGCGAAGTATGGGTTACAAAAGATTTAAAAGATGGAATTGATGGTGCAGAAGGCACATTTGCCGAAAATGCAGGAGCAGCATTCTTTGGGTATATTTTAGGAAGAAGTAATACTATTAATGACGATTCATTAGAAGCCATGTACTCGGGTTTACCACTGAAAATTAGAGTCAATAAAAAAAGAAGTAGAAGAGAAAAAATCACGACTTGGAGATGTATAAAATTTGAAAAAGAAAAATTTAAAATAATCACAGCAGACTACCAACGGTTATAAGCTGAATATTAAAATTAAAAATCATGAAAAAAGTAAATTATTTGTTAATAGCATTGCTACTAAGCTACACTGTTACATTATTGGCAGCAGAAATTAATAGTCCTTTTATTAAACCTGTACCATCAATAGATGGTGACCGTTATGTGGTTAAAGAGATTTTAAATAAAATGAAAGATGGACATTACTTCAATACAATGGTTACCACTATAAATGAGACGAAAAAAGGTAGCAAAGATGACTGGTTTGCTACTTATGGTTTTTCTCCAGCAGTTAATAAAGCTTCAGGAAATTCTATAAAAATAAGTGGTATTAAAACTTCTTTTAGCAATAGAGACCATTTTCAAGGAAAGAAAACCGTAGAAGAAATTACACTTTATGAAATAGCAAGTGAGATTCAGGTTTGGATCAAATTTAAAACATGGAATAGTGACCGTGTTGAGTTAAAGAATGTAGAGGTAAAAATCAATAACAAAGTTTATTTTATAACCGGCAATTACAATAGTGAAAACGGAACAAAAACCACATACGTCACCATCGCAATAAAAGATATGGGTAAATTTTAAAAAAGTTAAGTCATGAAAAAAACAATCTCGCCAATCGTTTTAATATTATTAACAATTATTTCAGTTAATGTGTAGATTAAACCAAAAATATCTGCTAATACCTCTAAAGTTAATAAAACTAAAATCACTAATGAATTAAAAATTAAGGATTCTAGAAAATTAAAATCTATTTTCCCAATACAGAAAGTAATTTAAATTGATTTTCAATTAGTTATAAATCACAAATACAAATAAAATAGCTTTTTTTAAGTTCTTTTCTAATTAGTTCTTTTTCGGAAGAACTAATTAATTGTATTATTATACCATAATTATCAATCATAATACATCGGTTATTTATACTTTAGTTAATCGAATTTTATCCTTACTTCCATCTATATCAAAACTGATATAGATTAACTCATCATTACTCAAAAACTCTAGTTTTGCCATAGGTTCTGGAAGTGATGGCATGCTTATTATAATATCTCTTGTTTCTGTAGTACTAAAGAAAATTCTGTGTTTTTCATCATAGAAAGGTTTTCTTTTTTGGTCTTTTATCAAATAAAAATCATCTGGGAAAAATTCAATAATTCTACCATCTTCAAATCTCCAATTCCCGCAAATCATCATTCTTACTTTATTTATATCCACCGGTTTAGTTAACTTTAGTTTTTATTATAATCAACAATGTTAACATGACCGCAATTCTGACATACAATTGTTGGACCTTCTTCTATTGCATAAAAAATAATTTTTCCGCAATTTTCACATTTCATATCTCTCATAATCTTATCGGTTTTGTTTACTTTTATGTAAATCTATCACATTAGTTATCCTTAACAGGTTTTATATCTTCAAATGCTAAAAGTTTATACGAGCCGTTAAGGGTTTTATATTCATTTGCAAAATAATTATCTGGGGTTTTCAGATATTTAACTAGTATTTTATACAATCCCTTACCTGATTTAAAGTATAATTCACCTGTTAAGGCCTCGATATTTAATTGATTTAATTCTTCATCCTTTTCAAATACTAAATCTACTAACTTAATTTGGCTTGATTTTATGTCATTTTTTGCAAAGAATTTTCTGTTATCTCGAAAATCTATATTATAGATACTGTCAAAGTCAAGTTTATTAAAAATATTCTCAATTTCTTTTTTATCATCACCTTCATATTTTAAATAAAAAAAATCAATAAAATCATTTTTTTCAATAAAATATTCACGGTATTCTTCTTTAGTCAAATTTTGCAAATCTTGAAGTAAGTTAAATGCATGCTTTTTAAGCTTTATTTCAGAATTTGTAATCAAAACATGTTTTCCTAAAAGGCTTTTATCTTTGCATGAAACTATTATTAAAACTATAAGGAATTTGATAAAAATGTTTATTGGTTTCATACAATACTTAAATTAAAAGTTTTTATAAAAAAATTACCATCGGTTTTGTTTACTTATTGTGTGATTTAAGAACTTTAAGTACTTCGTTAATTTCTTTTAAAGCTTGTTTATCCGCTACCCTAACTTCTGGATAAATATTTGGTCTTTTTATTTCGTTTTTTAAGCCTTTTCACTTGTATTCCAAATAATTAATAGCAGTCTTCATAATCCAATCGGTTTATTTTACTTTTTGATAGCTTGATAAAAAGCGGTACCACCGCCATTTAATGGTATGACAGAAATCCCTCCGCATAATTCCCAACCATCATTAATTAGTTGGTTTGTTTCATCAATAAGTCTTTCTATAGATCTTTCACTTATTACGTTATATTGTTTCATAATCTATCAGTTTAGTTTACTTTAATTTGGTGCGCCTCCTCCACCATGATCGCCATCACCTCCTCCATAATTCATTATTAACTCATTAGAGCTTATTTCCTCCTCTAAAGATTGTTCTGCACAGGAAAAGCTTATTAAACTAAATACTGCTATAAGCACATACATAACTGAGTAATTTGTTTTCGTTTTCATAATCTATCGGTTTAGTTTACTTTAATTCGGGGCTCCTCCCCCTCCATGACCACCATCACCGCCACCTTCATAACTAGTAATAGTCTCGTTTAAGTTTGCTTCTTGTTCTAGAGATTGTTCTGTACAAGAAAAATTTAAAAAACTTAGTATTGCTATAAGTAGACACGCAAATGAATAATTAGTTTTTGTTTTCATAATCTTATCGGTTTAGTTTACTAATTATGTTCCTTATTACTATTTAGAACAAACTAACGTATAATAACCATCCAATATATTGAGCATCTGGGATAAAAAAAATAAGTACATATACCTATATTTCAAATAAAAACTACTGTCAAAACCATGTTACCGAAATGAAACCATCGATAGCTTTGAAGATAAGGTAACATTGCGGACTTAGCGAGAACTTTACACAGTTGAATGAGACAGCTTGACGCTATTCAAAGTAAATACATTGAAAAATACTGTCTAAAAAAGTTTTACTTCCCGATACAATAAGTAACTTTTCTTTACTCATAAGGGTTTAAGTAATTTGAGGTACAAATAAGACACAAAAAATAATTTGTTAATAAAATTTGCTATGGAATTTAGTAAAAATTCGGGCAAAGTATCTGAATAGATTGATTTACTCAAATAAATACTAAAATTCTTCGAAAAAGTCTAGGTCAATCTTTTTCGAAACTTCTATCTCATCATTTTCCTGAACACTTTAAATTTAATTCAATGGGACCTTTATAATCTCCCTCTGTATCAACAACTATTGTTTCTTGACAGAATAATAAATTGTAGGGATAAAGAATAAAAATAAAGCAATGCTTCTGTATTTCATTTTTATTGCATTTAACCCAAAAGAAGGATACTTTATAAAATAGATTGACATATTATTCTTTAGCTGTGTATAAGTTAAGGTCTAAATCATAGAACTGCTTGTTAGAATTCAGAATATAAATATTCGATTTTTTTCTGTTTTCGTTTATCTTTTCACTAGAAATCTCTGGGACAATATGTTCTGGATAATTTTTGTCTAACAACAATTCTGATGAAGCATAATCCAAGGCGTAAAATACGTTTTCAGAAGAAGGTTCAATTTTCCATTTCATTGTTATCAAGTCCAATACACCATGCCCCGATTCTGTTCTTAAAATAGCGTACCCAATGGTTTTAGGAAAGATGGTCATACTATACGGGTGTTTAAACTTTTCAGTAGATTCTTTTTTATTTATAGATCTATAGACATAGCCCAAGCTATTATTCTCTATTTCAATTAAAAACCATAAATCCTCTGGGGTAGCAAAGGTATATTTGTAAATAGGACGGCTACGCATATTCTCAAACCCTTCAATTACATTTCCGTCTTGATCAATAATAGAATAAGTGGTAACAAAGTTTTTGTGCTTGTTTACTACAGCATAGTATTTTTCTTTGTATTTAATAGCATATTTATCAATTCGAGCTTTGTTATTGTTAAAGTCATAATATGTATTATTATAAGAAGTAATAACCCCTTGTTCATTAACTTCAAAACCAAAAATGTCATTATTAATCATTTCTTTATTGTTTCCTGCCTCTTCAAAAGATTCATTATGATATACCCGTTCTGATATGCCATAATCTCCTTCTGAAACATGGTACACATCATAGTTGTTTTTAGACCCTTCTAAAATGGTATAACATCCATCTTCATTGTCTTTTGTTTCAAAAGCATAATCTGCAACTAGCCTTGGGTTAAAAAAAATAGGCTTCTTAAAAATGGGGGTTGTAATTTTTTTTCTTGATTCTTTATGTAGAAATCCCCATTTTTCATCTTTTTCTGAATAGTACGGTACAAGGTTTTTAGATTTGTAGGGCTTTATTTTACGGAGTAATTGTGCTTCCAGTTTTTCTTCACAACCAGACTTTTGTGAGAACATATTTAAAGGAATAATAATAATTAAGGCTAACAATATTTTGTACATGGTATTAAGAGTTGGGATTATTTATGTTTTTACTATTCTATTTAAGAAGCATCCTATTGTTAGATTCTTATTAAATATGGTTTTAATTTTTACAAGCTAAAATATAGTTATTTGTCCTACTCAAAAAGTAAATGTTCGCTTTTTCGATAAAAAACAAAATACCGTCAATTGATTATAAGATTGCTAGGTTTTCTTGTTAAGTGTTTGATACAATTTGAAAATGAGATAATGATTGTACTTCAAGATAAATTGTAGATATTTCATCCTTTGGCATTTTTTCCATCCTAATGGTTTTATTCATATTTTCAATAGAAGTCGTTTCCATTACTTTTTCTGAAACTACCTTTGTTTGGTAAGCATATACCAATGAAGCCACAGAAAGAAGAATGACAACAATGAAGATAACAACAGCCCATTTGTGATATGCTCCTGCTGTTTGAAAGATGGATTCCATTCGTTTATAAAACCGTTCCTGGTGCTCCCTTTGACTTTCCAATTGCTTACTATGTTCTTTTAAAACGGTTTTGATTTCCTTTAGGTCGATGGAAATCTTCACATCTTTAATATTCTCGTTGATAGCTTCTAATCTATTGACATCATCACGAAAAGCCTCCATTTCTGAGGTCAACAATTCCATATACTCTTTAATCTTTGTCATCTTTTAATGTTTAAATTCCTAGCCCTGTATCAATAGTGTGTTTAATGACTTTTTTAGTGATTTTTTTGATAATGCTCATAGCTAACCTTGGAGCGACTGGTACTGCTTTGTCCAAGATTTTCAAGGGTCCAATGCTCTTTACTTTGGATTGTCCATATAATTTCTGACCAATATTGCCTCCGGTCATACTTCGGTGTACCTCACTGCCTTTTAAGTTATACCCATTGAACTCAAACCGGAATCCCTGAAGTTTTCCTCCCTTATTGATACTGGGAATTACTTTAACCCCGTTGGTTTCCATGGATTTCATATAATCATTGAAATTCTTCGGAGCAAATTGTTTTAAGGTCAGCTCGTGTCTTCGCTTGATTTCCTGCCTAACATCATTCAATAAAAACTCTTTTTCTAGTTGTACGTGTCTCACGGTTGTCAACTGTAATTGTTCAGCCACCTTTTCTGCTGCCTGTTGACTGCGTTTACCAATAAAACTATCGTTATACGCCACTCCCTTGTAATCAACACGGTTTACGTACAAATGGATATGCGTATGCTCTTTGTCCCTATGGACAAAGGCAATGGCCTGACGTTGTTCCAGTTTCATTTGTTCCATAAACTTTTGGCATATTTTTTCAAGTTCTTTCTGCTTTAAACGTTGTCCGTCTTCCACGGTTGGGCTAAGAACAAAGGAAAGTGTGTTCTTTTGGCAATGGTAGTTTTGTTCTTGGAGCATTTTAAATTCCTTGGTTATTTCTTCCGGATTACTACCAATCAATTCTTGCTTAAAAACCACTTCGGCATTCTTTTCCTGGTTCCATCCATAGGCCATGGAGGCTTTGGTATGTGAAATAGACATACCTTTCCCTATCATGACGTAAACTTTTTAAGATGTTCTCTTATTTCATCCGCTAACCAATACACCTTTTCTGTTAGGTGTGGATTCCTCTTACGATACATGTTTCCAATCGCTTTAAAATTGTTATGGAACTTCACTAAAGTTCTGTAAATGGTAATTTCATCTTCGGTCAAACGTTCTGTTATCTTTCTGTCAAATGCTATCCTTCTAAAGTATTCGCTGATGGTGAGCCCACATCGCTTTGCCCGATTCTTTAAAAGCTTCTTTTCAAGGGACGTACATCTGAATTTAATCAGTTCTGTTTTCCCCTTAAACACTCTCTTTTTTTCATTGCGACCATCGGGAGTAATCGAGAATGTGTCCACAGACACACATCTCGAATTCGTTTGTAGCGAATCTTTTCCCATCAGCTCAATGGATATAGAATCTTTGCTATTTAGAAATTCTGGCGTGAGTTTAATTCTGTTTTTGTTCTCTTCTGATTTTCGTTCCACCCAATCAAAGTTTTCATCTTCTAATTTCATAGCACTAATTTTTCATTGGCGTCCTTACATCCTTCATAAACTCCCCTACAATCCACGAAATTGGAGTTTGATTTCATTAGATATTCTGTTGCTTTACCTCCAGTAGAATCATTGTCCAAATAGAGTTTTACAGATTTGTAATTTCCAAGGAAAGACACAATACATTTGATGAATGCCACAGAATTGAGAACTACCACATCATTGTTTTTTAACCCTTCTTTCAATAAAACCTCCAACGAAAGTAAATCGAACATTCCTTCAACTATAATGAGATTTTGATGTCCATTATTAAAATAACTATAGGTTTTGGGTGAGGTGGACGTTTTGTAATATTTATTGCGAAGTTCCCATCCTCCCAATTGGTTCTTTAATCCAATGGCGAAAAATGTTTTTCCTTTGTTACTATACCAAACCTCTTTACAATATCTCTTTGCAAATGAAATCGGAATTTTTCTTGATTTCAAATAGATGAGTAGTGCTTGATGTTGAATGGTTTGTACCTTTTGGATTTCCAGCTTTCCCGTTTCTTTTTTGAAAATTCGCTGCTGTTGAAAAGAAAAACCACTTGTTTCATTGGATAGAAATACCAAGGCCTCCTTTATGGAACATTGGTTTAATTTAACTACTAAATCAATAGTATTGCCTCCTTCAAAAGTTCCAAAGTCTATCCAATAGTTATCTCTCAAAGAGACTTTAAAAGAGGCTTGGGTTTCTGACCTGAAAGGACTTAGAAACCAAGCTTCTTTTTCCGATTTACGATTGGGAAAGTGCCCTAGTTTTGCCAGTGTCTGTACCAGGCAAACACTACGGGCTTTTTCGCAATTCAATATTTCTTTTTTCATCTGTTTTACTTTTTATGTTTTTTGATGAAATGATGACAATATTTGTATACCCCTCTTAAATGATGGGCTTAACAGCTTCATCGTTTTTTCATCGTTTCATCAGTTCTTATTATATCTGTTATATTTCCGTCATCACTTTTTATTTTGATGAAAGAATGATGACAACCATAGCCCTTATAAAATCTGACTTTAGGTTATTCCGTCATCAAATCATCAAAATTTTGAACAAGAAAATCCTTTTGAATAGTGAAATACCGTCCTTTGGCGTCTTCCATGTTTATTTCTCCATTACTCCAAATGGTAATCTTTTGATAGCTATTGGAGTTCTTTTGATTCTCTAACTTCCAATCCCTTTTCAGTAATTTTCTCAGTTGGGTAAGGTCAGTTTTAACCCTAGTCTTATTTAATATGTGCAGGGCATCGATTGGACATAAATTAATGTACTTCAATTCAAACTTATCCATTGCGCTCAATAAAATACTTGCCAATTCTTTTTCAACTCTATTACGATTATGTCTGACCAATCGATTTAGAGCTGGAGTATAAATCTGTTCAGGTGTAAACCACATTCGTGTCAACTGTCTGGTTTTTAGTTTTCGATTCAATAGGAAGTGAAGAAATGCGGGAATTTCTTGAATAAGTTGTTCTAAAAAATCTGTTTCTTCGTTTTTTACAGGTAGAATTTTGCGAATCCAAAATCGGGTTTCATTAGCATCAATTTTGATAAAATTATCTTCATTGTTGCTACATAGAATGAACTTACCAAAGAACTCAACTTCCCTTTTATCTTTTCCTTTAGCCTCTAGTTTGTTTCGGTTTGTGGTACTGAGGTATTTTATGCGCTCGGTGAGTTCTTCTTTATTAAAAAGGACTTCATCAATACAGATTAAAAGTTTATTGGCCCAATCTGCATTGAACTGGCTTCCAAAACTATCGTTGGTCAAATAAGTCAGGTTATTCTCAAAAATCTCTTTTAACCATTTTAAAAAAGAGCTTTTTCCTGTACTTCTTTCTTTAGAAACCAAACAGAGAATAGGGAGGATTTGAGTTGGCTTTTGATACAATATCTGAAGATAGTCCAAGCCAAATTCTTTTTGGTTCCCGAATATGTGACTTATAAAAGACAAGGTCTTTTCAATAGTTCCCTTCTGAGGAATATTCCTCAGAGGCGAATAGATATTATAGAAACTGCAATATTTCTTTTGGAAATCAATGTGATTGGGAATGCATGTGAATCCATCATATTTAGGCACTTTACTTAAAAAGTCTTTTCCGTGGTCTTGTTTAATAATATGCTCATTCCACGAAACAAGTAGTTCGTTAAAATGCCCAGATATGGTCGGTGCCTTGACCAGTTTGTAATAGGTAGTACCAACCCTTATATATGGTATTGTTTTCATATTAATGTGATTTGTAAGCCTGTATCAATACAGCTTAATGAGACAAATGGGTTGGGTTTTATCCTTTCTTCAGGACATATTTCAATGCCTCGTTCTTTATTTCACACTTTGATTTCCGGTTGTTCCGTAGCAACCATTCATTTAGGCGATTAATATCAAAGAATATCATTTTGCCATTGGGCTTGCTATGGGGGATGATTCCAGCAGAAGTTAATTTGTATAAGTAGCTTCTTGAGATACCTGTATAGTCACAAGCTTCTTCAAGTGTAAGTACTTTTTTTGTACCTAATAGTAAGCTCTCAATTCTATCGAGCTTTTCTTCAATTTTTATATTGTCCATCTTATTCTATTTATAGATTAATAATGAACAAAGCGCTTTGTTTCTTTTTGTAGAATTCTAGAAATAAAAGTATAAATAAGGGAAATATGAAACTCTTGGATGTTAAATTTTTATTCACAAATAAATGATAATCAGTTATTTATGTTGATTTGTATACTAATGAAATCAAATTTTATGAGCTTCATTAAATCAGATTTCAAAACATACGTTTTGGCATTGAAAAATATGGAGTGAAATAGGTGAACTTCTGAGTTATTAACAATCAAAATCCAAAAAGTGGCTTAAAGCTCTTTGATTCAAATCTGAAATTTGATTTTTGGATAAGCTTAAAATGAATATATGCTCTTTATTCGAGGCCATCTAATTCCAATTTTGGAACCAGGTTGGCTGCCTCTTTCATTTTCTTATCAATGATTTTGGCATAAATTTCTGTGGTTCTTATTTCTTTATGACCTAGGCGTTTAGAAACGGTATAGATATCAGCTCCATTTTCCAAAAGTAAGACCGCATTGGTATGTCTAGCGGAGTGGAAAGTTATGTGTTTGGTAATACCTGCAAACATACACCAACGAAGTAACTGAAGATTCATGTGTGCACTGTAATGTAGATTTCTAAAGACCCTATTTTTCGGCTCTTCTCTTTCTCCTAGGAGGTTTCTGGCTTGTTTTGAAATATATAAATACTCAACACCTTCTGTTTTCTTTTGTTGAAATACAATTCGAAAAATAGAGTTACCTACTTCATCTTTCCCTTCATCTCGGACTTCAGACCAAACTAATTTATTAATATCAGACCATCGCATACCAGTAAGTGAGGAAAAGAGAAAGGCTCGTTTTAAAATTGGAAATTTGCATGGGGTTTTAGATAACCTTTGAAGCTCATCTGAAGTTAAGTATTCTCTAGTTGATTCTCCCATGGCAAAGCCTTTTACCTTCTTAATGAGATTTTCTTTTAGGTAACCTTCTTCAAAGGCTGCATTGAGACAGGCTTTAAATTTATTGAAATAGGTATGCTTGGTATTTTGGGATAGATTCTTTTGACTTTTGGTTACAGCTACAGTATCTAAATATTTTTTAAAGCCTTTAATAAAATCGATATCAACATCATTAAAGGTGATATGATTGGGGCAGTACTTTTCTAAATGCTTCTGTGCAGCATCCCAATTATCATAATTTCCTTTTGTTTGATAACGCTCCTCTTTCTTCATTTCATAAAAATCCAATAGGGTTGTTTTTCCTCTATGATTATTCTGAATTCTATACTTACCTTGGTAGATTTCCGCTTTTCGAATAGCCAAAATTTGCTCAGCAAGTTCAAACTGTTCTCTATTTTTTTTCTTTTCAGAAGCGGAATTAGGATTGCTTATTAAATAAAGTTGAAGATATTCATAATCCCTTAGGTGTTTAATTTTTCCGTTTGCAAGGGTTTGTATGCCTTTATAGTATTCTATATACAGACTCAGTTTTCCTGTTTTTAGTTTTTTCTTTCTTAAGTGTACTTTTATCATGACGACACATTTTTTTGTGTCTCGTAAACATCGAGACACACATGAGACACAATAAAAGTATGGAAATCAGATAATCAAGGGAAAGTAAAACTCCAAGAGTTATTAACAACAATTTGATTTACAGTCAATTATATTCAAATGATATCAAATAAAATTACTGTCTATTTGCCGATACAGAAATTAGCAAAGATATTGCCCAATAAATCATCATTAGAAATTTCACCAGTAATCTCACCAAAATAGTATAATGCCTGACGTATATCTATAGCTAACAGGTCTCCAGATAGCCCAGATTCTATACCATATTTAACTTTTACTATTTCTTCCAAGGCTTTTAGTAAAGAATCATAATGCCTGGTATTGGTAACAATGGTATCGTTATTTTTTAAGGCTCCAGTGTTCACAAAGCTTAACAGCATATTTTTAAGTGCCTCTATACCTTTTTTTGTTTTCGCCGAAATGAGTTTAATATCATTAATTTCATTAGTAAGTTCATTTAACTCTTTTTCTGAAATAACATCTATCTTATTAGCAATAACAATTAAAGGTTTTTGTGGGTATTTATTTTTAATCTTTTCTATTTCTATTTTAATACTACTTATTGAAGACTTTTTACTAAAAACTGAATTAGCATCAAACAAATACACAACTACTTGAGCCTGTTCTATCTTCTCGAATGTTTTTTTAATTCCTATACTTTCTATAGCATCCTTAGTTTCTCTAATACCAGCTGTATCAATAAATCTAAAACCAATACCTCCAATTATAATTTCATCTTCTATGGCATCTCTGGTAGTTCCTGCTATATCGCTAACAATGGCACGTTCTTCATTTAAAAGTGCATTTAGCAATGTAGATTTCCCAACATTTGGTTCCCCGACAATAGCCACAGGAATACCATTTTTAATCACATTACCTACCGCAAATGAATCTATTAGACCTTTTAAAACGACACTAATACGTTCTATAAGCGTCTTAAATTGCGTTCTATCTGCAAATTCCACATCTTCTTCAGCAAAGTCTAATTCTAATTCAATTAAGGATGCAAAATTTAAGAGCTCTTCTCTAAGTTTAGCAATTTCAGAAGAAAAGCCACCACGCATTTGTTGCATTGCTATTTGATGAGACGCTTCATTATCACTAGCTATTAAATCTGCTACCGCTTCTGCTTGACTCAAATCTAATTTCCCATTTAAAAAGGCTCTTAAGGTAAACTCTCCCGCCATTGCCATTCTACAACCATGCCGCAAGAATAGCTGAATAATCTCTTGTTGGATGTAATTAGACCCATGACAAGAAATCTCAACCACATTTTCACCTGTATAAGAGTTTGGGTCTTTAAAAATCGATACTAAAACTTCATCTAATGTTCTATCCCCATCAACGATATGTCCTAAGTGTATTGTATGAGTGGCCTGTTTAGAAAGTAACTTACCCGAAATAGATTTGAATTGCTTCTCTGCTATTGCTATAGCTTCTTTACCAGATAAACGAATAATAGCAATAGCACCTGCTCCCGATGGTGTTGCTAATGCTACTATGGTATTGTCATTATAAATCATAACACAAAAATAACGAATTGCAACATTAATTTAAGCCCAGAAATTTTAATGTATTCTAAATATTATACATATGTTATCCTCAATAGAACATATGAAAATATAAAGTATTTGATAAATAGGTATTTTTGTTAAAAATTTAATTACCTATAAAAAATGATTATGATGAAAAAAATTTGCATTACCCAAATTTGTATGCTGTTATGTATAATGTTAGTATCATGCAGTGGAGGAAATGATGACACTGCACCAGAACAACAAGACACAGAAAAACCCACAATAGACTGTCTTTCGGATATAACTATTAATATTACTGCTACCGAGAATGAAACTGTCGTAACTTATACTGCTCCTTTGGGATCTGATAATGTGAGTGCAACCACAACTCAAACTGCGGGCCTAGCTTCAGGAGAATTATTCCCTTTAGGCACCACCACCAATACATTTAAAGCTATAGATGCTGCTGGAAATAGTGCAACATGTAGCTTTAACGTAATTGTAATTAGAGATGAGCCTTCTGGAAACGCACCTTATTTTATTGGTGAAAATCCAACACCTACTGGAAAAAAATGGGTAAAAGTAGACGATCTATCTGATGAATTTGAAGGTACTACTTTTGATGATTCAAAGTGGCATAGAGACCCTGCTACAGATCCATTTCGTTGGTTTGGTAGACCTCCTGCTCTTTTTGAATCAGACAATGTTACGGTTGGAGATGGTAACCTACGTGTCACGGTTGAAAAATTTGCTTCTCCAAAAACTGTAAATGGCACAACATGGACTCATGGTGGAGCTATATTACGTTCTAAAACAAAAGCAAAACATGGGCAATATTATGAGTGTAGAATGCAAGCTAATAAAACAGTAATGTCTTCTACCTTTTGGATTGCCTACCCGCAAAATTGTACTAATGGTCCTACTAGAAAATTAGAATTGGATATACAAGAGTGTGTAGGTCGTGTACATAGCGGTACAGCAACTTGGGCTAAAGACTGGAATAAAATTTACCATTCTAACACCTGGAGACATGCCAGAGGGTGCGATATTGCTACATCCCAGCAATCTCCTGGAAAAACTGTTTTAACAGAAGAAAATAACTCTAGATTTTTTGTTTATGGTTGTTGGTGGAAGTCTCCAACAGAAATTCTATTTTATCTAGATGGAAAATATGCTTATACCATAATCCCTAAAACAGATTTCGATATTGAAGGGCATATTACAATGGCTATGGAGACTTATGATTGGAATCCTATTGATGACAATAATATTTTAGGAACAGCATCTGTAGAAGATCGAACTACAAAATATGATTGGGTAAGAACATGGAAGCTTGAAGATATGTAATAATAACTAAAAACTTTAACCTAAAAGGATGCTTTCATAAAATAACCTGAGTTCGACCTAAGAACACTATTTTTTAAAATACAAACACCTCTCTATTAAGTGTTTAATTTAAACAAGTGTATTATATCATCCTTAGAAACTATGAAAATGTATTAAATTCTAGCTAAAAACCACTAAAAACACCATCTTCTTCCTTAAATTACGATAGACTAGCTGGCTAATCTATCGTAATTATAAGTTGAATCTAGCATGTTTATTGACTTTTATCTATGATTCTTAAATCGAACTCAGTTAAAATAGAAAAAACCTTTTAAATACGATGGTTTTGTTAAATTTTGGCAACCGAAAACCCCGAAAACAAGTAATATAGACCGAAAACGGGGTTTTCCTTTTCCTTATGATATGGAAATGCAAAGAATTTCCGATTCACAGAGGCGTCTTTAACTTTTTCCTTATCGGAGAAAATGATCTGCTTTACCACCATTACCTTGAGAGCAATCAAGGTAATATTTATTCCAGCATCCTATGGGGAGCCCTAGTAAGAGTATTAAAAATCCGAGAATACCACTTGACTGGGACACAACTCTCTCTTTAGTCCCAACTTATGAATACTAATCTAGTAATAAAATCCCTAAAGTTTAATCTTTATATAATTTTGGGCTGTTTTCTGAAACTAGCTATAATAAATCTTATTATAAACTCAATTCACTAGGTATTCTGCTCATATACAGCTGCCCAGGTATTGTTTTCACCTTCAATTTTACCGTCCATACGAATTAAGAAGTTTTTAGCAGGGAAATAAGGTTCCATACGTAATTCTAAATGTACGCGATTTTTATCTTTGGGATCCTGTTCTAACCTTTTTATAGAAAAGCTTTCAATCCATCTATCTGCTCCAGTATTGTCATCCAGAAATCTAACAATCTCTTCCATAAACTCTCTTCTGGTACGCACATTAAAATTCTCAAATGTTTTTCTATTAAAATAATCGATAAGCGCTTTACTAACATGATCAAACACTCGTACAACAGAATAAGTTTGTAATCCTAAATTATCACCATTAAACAGGGTTTTAGCAGAATAAGCGACAATGTTACCATTTTCATAATACATGGGAATAAGTCCCAAACGCTCCAAAGTAGCAAGATCATTTTTTTTAAGCGCAAACCGTACACCTTGAGTATTGTTTATAATGCCAAATTTAGTTCCAGCACTAGCCTGAGATATTTTATTACTATAAATTTTCCCAGCCAAAGCTGCAGATGGAGGCACATACAAATCTTCTGTTTCATTAAACATATCGTATTTCCCTCTACCTACTAACCAATTACATGTCATTATAGTGTTAGATAAATAACTATCTGCATCAACATGGTTAGTCGTTTCAAAAAATTCAACCACATCATCTGGCGCATCTAAATGGGCAAAATCTGTAACTAACAACACTTTATTGTCATGCGCTATTTTAGCCCATTTTTCTATAACTTTTTGACTTCCCAAATACCCTGGAATCACTAAAAGAGAATAATTATTGCTTAAGTCTAACCTATCAAAATTTTCAATAACCTCATCTCTAACGGTATCAATAAAAGTAGCATCATCTAAATCCTTAAGCTGCTCAATATCGGCATTAAGAATGTTAATATTATCTATCTTTTTCTGTGAAGTATTATCAAAAAAAGAGGCCAAAGTTCTATAAGATACTTCAAGATCTTTTGATGCCGTGATAGCCAAATTAAAGTTCTCTTTATAGCAATTATTTAACGCATCAATCATTTCTAAAGTAGAAGTCATCATTTTAGAAATATCATCCTCATTTTCTAAAATATTTTCCCATAAATCTAACGTAGCTAATAGCTCTTGTCTATCATTTGTATATTTTGGAGACTTTAAAAAATTACGTTTAGTTTTGTCTCTATCAGGATGCATATACTTTAGTTCAGGAATAAGAGATTCCAAAACATCAAAGTCTATAACGCCCTTAGAATTATGTTCTAAATTCTCAAAATTAGCATCTTGCAAAATATCTGTACTTACTAAACTTTTCACTAGATTCCTTTTTTAAGTTCTTCCTTTAGAGCTTTAATCTCTTTTAAAAGTATATCCTTGGACACTTTATCTTCTAGAGCGTCTCGTAATTCTTTTCTGTTTTTCAAAGTATTCAAAATTTCAAAACACAAATATTCTTTATCTTTTAAGCCTTTTAAAAAGTTACTTCTAGAGGCTATTTTTTTAGCATCAAAGTCTGACATATCTTGAAACGAAATAGTTTCTTTTACTATCCCGTTATCCAAATTGTTAAAAATAACATTAACTTTAGGTTTAAAGTAATTAAACACAGCTTTAGGTGTATTTAAACCTTTAACTACTTCTGGATTTAGTGGAGATAAATCTGTAAACTTCTGGATTAACAATGTTTTATTCGGAGAAAGCTCTTGAACACCATCTTTATTATTTTCGAAACCAAAACTAACCGCCATAAAATTGAATTAAAATTTATAGACTCTAAATATAATTGATTTGAACTTATAATTAACATATTGATTAAAAAACAACACTTATCTTTAGTCCAAAATAAAGGTTATTATAATAAACTAAACCACTATGGACTGTAAGTCCATAGGTTTGGTTCGCAGACTGAAAGTCTGCTAGGTGAAATACGTAATCAAATCTGTGTAAATTCGTGTAATTCGTGTCAAAAGTTTTTAGAAGCTAAAGCGAAATGCATTAAAGTACATAGTTTCGACTAAATTTGAAACCAATGAACATGAATTTTCATTATTTCAAATTCATACAGAGATAATAATTAAAATTTATGTGAGTTGTTGAATGTATTTAATTTTTTTTTGAAATATTCAAGAAATCAAAAAAAATCGAACAGATGAAAATAGTTGTTTTAGATGGATACACGCTAAATCCAGGAGATCTAGATTGGGAGAGTATTAAACAATTTGGAGCATTAACTGTTTACGACAGGACTCCTTATAACACTAAAGATATCATTAAAAATATTGGTGATGCAGACATTGTGTATACAAATAAAACACCGCTTTCTGGCGAAATATTGAATAATACCCCATCTGTTAAATATATTGGCGTTTTAGCCACAGGGTACAATGTAGTCGATATTAAAACGGCTAAAAACAAAGGCATAGTTGTCACTAATGTTCCAGACTATAGCTCCAAAGCGGTAGCGCAATTTACAATGGCTTTATTGCTGGAAATGTGTCATAACATAGGCGCCCATAACACAGCTGTGCAAAAAGGGGATTGGATTAAAAGTGATGATTTTTGCTTTTGGAACTCGCCTCTAATAGAATTAACAGGAAAAACCATAGGGCTTATTGGTTTTGGTAAAATAGGGAGAGCTACCGCTAAACTCGCTCAAGCTTTTGGCCTAAATGTAAAGGTTTATAGCAGAACTGTCTATAGCGAATTTGAAAGTGACCATCTTACCTTTGTACCGTTAGAAGAATTATTAAGTACATCCCATATTATAAGCCTTCATTGTCCGCTTACAGCAGATACTCAAGGTATCATCAATAAAAAAACGATTAATAAAATGAAGCCGGGTGTCATGCTTATCAATACCTCTCGTGGCCCTTTAGTTGTAGAAAACGATTTAGTAGAAGCGCTAAATAACAGCCACATATCCCAAGCTGCTTTAGATGTTATATCGCAAGAACCAATGGCAGAAAACAATCCACTCCTTAAAGCTAAAAACTGCATCATAACACCGCATATTGCATGGGCGTCTAAAGAAGCAAGAATACGACTTTTGCAAACCACTATTGAAAATTTAAATGCCTTTTTAAATGATGCTCCTCAAAATGTAGTGAATCTGTAACAATTAACAATTAACAATTAACAATTAACAATTAACAATTAACAATTAACAATTAACAATTAACAATTAACAAAATATACATTATCCAATATGGAACACTTACTAAAATCTGATTAATTCTAATAAATTTACCAACAACTTATGTTTACTAAATCATCCCTACACCTCCAAACTTTCAACTCCTAAACCTCTACCCGTCTAAACATATAAACTATATCAACTTTAAACTTTCAAAACTACACAAGAGGAACGTACAACTGCATATTGCCTGTTCGTTGTTAAAAATTATAAAAAGCAAACAACTCACCTAAACTTTTAACTTTTAACTTTTAACTTTTAACTAAATTTACAATGCCTACTGCCTACTGCCTACTGCCTACTAAAAAACCACAAAAAAAGAACAACTCGCTAAACTTTCAACTCCTAAACTTATCAACTTTAAACTTTCAAACTAACTACTCCCTATTGTCTATCAGTCTTCAGTCTATTATTATAAGTATCAACAAAATAAATCAATCGATTTCTTTATTATTTGCTAAAAACGTATTAAATTTAAGTATCCAGCCAACTACCCTTAAAATATTTTCATATAAGGAAGAAAGTAAACTAGCTCGTAGCAAGCCCAAGAGGCATTTGTTGGAAACATATTTTTATTTTCAAGGCGAGCCTTGGAGCATTTTAATCGCGATTATCGAGTAAATTATCAAAAACAAATACACAAAAACAAATACAAATGATAGTATTAAAACAGGTTTTAAATGGGTTAATGTCTAGATACAAAGAACGCGTTCCAGATGTATCTAAAGTTATTAATGCCTTAATTGAACATAACATAATAAGTGGCGAAGAAGCTATAAAAAACGACCATATTGCCTTTCGTACTATGGGTGTACCACAATTAGGTATTGCTTCATTTGAAAAAATATTTTTACACTATGGCTACACTGCGAAAGACCATTATTTTTTTGAAAGCAAAAAAGTCGATGCGCGTTGGTACGCTCCACCTAGTGATGAATTTCCAAGAATATTTATAAGCGAACTCAAGGTAAATGATTTCCCAAAATCAATACAAAACATTATTACGTCTTATACAGATGAAGTAAAAACAGACCCTGTAGATAAACTTGATCTCGATGATGCTTCTCAAGTAATTAACTTTTTACACGCCTCACTATGGAGGGTACCCATTTATAAAGACTACAAAACATTATTAGAAACAAGCGAATACGCAGCTTGGGTAATTTATAACAGATATTATCTAAACCATTACACCATTAGCGTAGATAATTTACCTAAAGGTTATAATACTCTAGAGGAGTTCAATACTTTTTTAGGAGATATTGATGTATTGCTAAGTGATGCAGGAGGCTATATTAAAAAAAGTAAGGATGGTTTGCTTCTACAAAGTTCAACAGTTTCCCAATTATGTGACGCAACATTTGCTAAAGGTGACACCTACAAAATAGCAGGAAGCTATGTAGAGTTTGCAGAACGAAAAGTGCTACCAGAATTTGAACACTTGCCAACTCATGAGTTAACCAGAAAACACAAAAGAGAAGGTTTTGAAACTGCCAATGCTGATAAAATTTTTGAAAGTACCTTTAGAAGTCAAACAAAAAGAAAAGATAGTTAACATGCAAAAAATACTCACATTAGGTCTAGGTAAAGTAGGCACATTAGTAGCAGTACTACTTAGTAAAAAATACGAAGTCACCAGTATAGATCGCCAAGAACCACATTATAAATTTAAATTGCCATTTAATATTGTAAAAGGCGATGTCACAGATACGGCTTTTATGGAGAAAATGATAGCAGATAACGATGCTGTTATTTCCGCACTCCCTTACTTTCTCAATAAAAACATTGCTAAAATAGCACACGATAAAGGCGTTCATTATTTCGACTTAACCGAAGATGTAAGTACCACAAACTATATAAGAGAATTAAGTAAAACAGCAACATCTGTTATGGCTCCTCAATGTGGTTTAGCACCTGGGTTAATTGGTATTATTGGCGCTCATCTTGCTAATGATTTCACTAAACTAAGAGATATTGAACTTCGTGTTGGTGCATTACCCAAATACCCTAATGGCTTAATGGCATATTCGTTTACCTGGTCGCCTGCTGGCGTTATTAACGAATACATTAACGATGCCGAAGTAATACACAATGGTGAACGAAAAATGGCAGCTTCTTTAAACGGGATAGAATACATAAATATTGAAGGGCGCGAATTTGAAGCCTTTACAACTTCTGGAGGACTGGGTACTATGTGCGAAACTTATGAGGGTAAAGTAGATACGTTAAACTATAAAACCATTCGCTATCCAGGGCATGGAAAATTAATGCGATTTTTAATTCAAGAACTTATACTTAAAAATGATAAAAAACTGTTATCATCTATTTTAGAAAACGCCAAACCACCAGTAAAAGAAGATGTGGTTTACGTATATGCCATAGTTGAAGGTTGGCAAGACGAAAAGCTATTTAGAAACGAATTTCACGAAGCCTACTCCCCCATGACTATAGAAGGCAGAGAATGGCGTGCCATTTCATGGACTACTGCAGCTTCCATTGCCGCAGTTGTTGAAATGGTAGATAATGGCAGTTTACCTTCTAAAGGGTTTATAAAACAGGAAGAAATTCCTTATGATACCTTTTTAAAAACAGATAATGGTAACTTATTTGTTAATTCAAAATAGTACATATGAAAGACATACTTAAAAAATTCAATCTTACCTCGCCTTTCTACAGTGTTAGCACAGGACAATACCATTGGAAAAGTACAGGTGAAACTTTTAAAATTAACTCACCTGTAGATGGACTCCTTATTGGAGAAATTAATAGTGCTACCGCAACAGGTTTTAACAAAGTTGTGCAACAAGCCCAAACCGCTTTTTTAACATGGCGAACACTACCAGCACCAAAGCGTGGAGACATAGTAAGACAATTTGGAAACGAACTACGACTACACAAACAAGATTTAGGGACTCTGGTGAGCTACGAAATGGGTAAAAGTCTTCAGGAAGGTTTAGGTGAAGTTCAGGAAATGATCGATATCTGCGATTTTGCTGTAGGATTATCGCGCCAATTATACGGTCTGCAAATGCATTCCGAAAGACCACAACATCGTATGCTGGAACAATGGCATCCTTTGGGCATTGTTGGCATTATTTCAGCCTTTAATTTCCCCGTTGCTGTTTGGGCTTGGAATGCAGCAATAGCATGGGTATGTGGTAATGTATGTCTCTGGAAACCCTCTGAAAAAACACCATTTTCCGCATTGGCTTGCCAAGAAATAATGAAAACCGTCTTAAAAAATAATAACTTACCTGAAGGCATTAGCAGTATGGTGATTGGCGGAAGAGATATAGGTAAACAAATGGCAGCCAACCCTAATATTCCTCTGGTTTCTGCTACTGGATCAACCAGAATGGGTAAAAGTGTTGCAGAAACTGTTGGGAAGCGATTAGGTAAAACCATACTGGAACTTGGTGGTAATAATGCTATTATAGTTACAGAAAATGCCGACTTAAAACATGCTATACCTGCTATAGTTTTTGGAGCAGTGGGTACTGCGGGACAACGTTGTACATCAACCAGACGCCTTATTGTTCACGCATCAAAATACGATGTGTTAGTAAAACAACTTAGTAGTACTTACAAACAGCTTAGTATTGGTAATCCTTTAAATGAGAAAAATCATGTGGGGCCTTTAATAGACAAAGATGCCGTAAATCAATATACCAAAGCTATCAATACAGCGATTGAACAAGGTGGCAAAGTGCTTTATGGCAATAAAATACTAGAGGGGACACCTTATTCTTCTGGGTGTTATGTGTTACCAACTATTATTGAAGCTAATCCTAAAATGGCGATTGTAAAACACGAAACTTTTGCGCCTATTTTATATATTATGACCTATGATACACTTGAGGAAGCTATAGCTATAAATAATAATGTTCCTCAAGGTTTATCATCATCTGTTTTCACCTTAAACATACGCGAAAGTGAAGCCTTTTTATCACATCAAGGGTCTGATTGTGGTATTGCCAATGTTAATATAGGTACTTCTGGTGCTGAAATTGGTGGTGCTTTTGGTGGTGAAAAAGAAACTGGAGGTGGTAGAGAAAGTGGCTCTGATGCTTGGAAAGCTTATATGCGTAGACAAACCTGTACACTTAACTATGGCAAAGCCATGCCGCTAGCTCAAGGGATAAAATTTGATTTTAACTAAATATAGCACTTTAAAAGTATAAAACACTAGGTTATAACATAGGAGTAATCGTAAAAGTATACTTCATTGGTTCTGGTATAATTAAATAAGGTTGGTAAGGTAACACACCCCAACTTGTATCGCCTCCCAGCCCCATTTGGCGATAGTCTATATTAAGATTTACATGTTTCTTAGTAATTATATCTGTGGTATGGCGATTTTCTTTTCTCAAATAAAAATCGTCATTATTAAAGTGATTCACATTAAAATTAAGTAAACTTTGACTTGAAAATTTAAAGCCTTGTTTATTCTTGTTTGTAACTGTTAACCATCTTACCTCTGTTCTATAGCCATTTTCTTGAGGTCTTATATAAGGCACATAAAAATCTTTAGCGTTAGCGTTATATACTCCAACAAATGCCGATTGATTACGGTCTGGATAATTTTCATGAGGCCCTCTTCCATAATAGCTTATTTTATCCATCCCCTGTAAAACTTTTAAATTCATTCCCATTCTAGGCAAAAGATACACACCTTTATTGAGTCTCTCGAATACATATTGCACTTTAATTTCCCCTGTTGCGTTTATAGTATAATTAACAAAAAAATTGGCTATTTCGGTATTTATTTTATGTATTTTCACCATGATGCTTTGGTCTTCAAGCACTTCAAACGCTATAGATTGTGTCTGTAATTTAGACTCAATATCTTTCCACATTTTAGATTTTTCATGAATTGATGCACCTTTATCATTATCTGTTGTGGCCCTCCATGTATTAAGTAGTAAAGGGGAAACTAACCAATTTGCTTTATTAACTTCGTAAGCTGTTATAGCTCCTATTTTTTTATCAAAGGTTATTTTTACCTTTTTACCACAAAAGACATCTATACCTTTAGCAGATTCAACTACTTTTAGTTGAGCTTTAAGATTAATTTTATCAACTTTAAACCTAGATAATGGCAGTTTAAATTGGTCTTTTGCTACTTCATGACCTTCAGAAAGCATTTCATTAGCTTTTTTATTTTTAAAATAAAAATTCACATGATACTCATTACCTTGCTCTACATCTGGAAATTCCTTACTTAGATTTATCTTTACTTTTGTTAATGGCGCTCCTTCTATAGTTCGTGTACCAGATTTAATTTTAACTCCATTTTCCAGTACTTGCCACTCTAATATAAATTCGGATAAATTCGTAAAACAGTTTTCATTATATACCTCAAAGATCAAATTCTTCCAATCTAAAGGTTTTACATGAATATTTTGGTATTGCTTTTTAACTTCCCATAGTGCAGGTTGTATTGTTCTATCTGGAAAAATAATACCATTAAGGCAAAATGCTCCCGAATGTTTTACGTGGTTAGGTTCAAAATCACCACCATAACCCCAATATTTTTCTCCACTTTTATTTGTAAGTGTTATTCCTTGGTCTACCCAATCCCATATAAAACCTCCTTGTACTCTAGGCTCACTTCTAACAAAATCCCACAATTCTTTTAAATTCCCTGTACTATTCCCCATCGAATGGGCATATTCTACCCAAATAAATGGACGATGTGGATTGTTTGGTAAATGTTCTTCTTTAATATCTTTTATTGGAGCATACATATATCCTATTATATCTGTATGACGAACATGATCAAAGTCTGGATCTACTTCTGCCCTATCATAAGAAACTAAGCGCGAATTATCTTTTTCTTTTAACCATTTATAAGCATCTATAAATGGAAGTCCTGTTCCTGCTTCGTTACCCATTGACCATATAATTACCGATGGATGATTTTTATCTCTAAAATATAGACGTTTAATTCTCTCTTTAATAGCCTTGTAATACTTAGGATCTCTAGCTACTTCATTAACGATCCAACCATAACCATGGGCTTCAATATTTGCTTCATCAATAACATATAAACCATATGTATTACACAACTTATACCAATACGGATCGTTGGGGTAATGCGATGTTCGAACGGCATTAATATTAAATGCCTTCATAAGCTTTATATCCTTTAGCATCATTTCTTTAGACATTACATGCCCTGTGTTAGGGTCATGCTCATGACGGTTTACTCCTTTCAACAAAATTGGTTTCCCATTTACTAAAAGCTGGCCGTTTTTAAGCTCAACCGTTCTAAATCCTAATTGATGAGAAGTGCATTCTAATACCTTATTTTCTTCATCTTTAAGAGATATAATTAATGTATATAAATCGGGATGTTCTGCAGACCATGGTTTTATAGTATTGATTTTTGAATAAAACTGTATTTCCTTATCACTATTTGAATCAATAATTCCCTCTTGAGTTTCTTCAAAAATATGAGTAGTCTCTTTATATAGTTTAGCTGTAACTTTATATTTAGATGTTTTTTTAATATTTTTTAATGTAATTGAAAGGTCTAACAATCCATTATTAAATGTCTTATCAAGGGTAGATTTTGCAAAAAAATCGTGGACCATCAACTTTGGTCTGGCATGTAAAAATACATCCCGCTCTATACCAGCTAAACGCCAAAAATCTATATCTTCAATATAGCTAGCATCTGTAAATTGATACACTTCTATAGCGACTTCATTAACACCAACATTAAGATACTTTGTTATATTGAATTCTGATGGTAATTTGCTTCCTTGACTGTAGCCTACTTTCTCTCCATTTATCCACAAATAAAAAGCACTTTTAACAGCTCCAAAGTGAATATATATTTCTTTATTTTCCCATGAAGCATCAATATTAAAACTTCTTTTGTAATGCCCTACAGGGTTATAATTTTTAGGCACATAAGGTTTGTTTTTAGGAAAAGGATAGGTTATATTGGTGTAATGAGGATACCCATAACCTTGCATTTGCCAATTGGAAGGCACAGGGATTTCGTTTGCTAAATTTTTATTTTTTTTATAAAAACTACTATCTCTAAGTGTCGCGTTTTTATACCAGTTAAATTGCCACTTTCCATTTAAAGACTTTAAATTAGAAGATTCTAAATTATCTTTTAGCGCATTTAACTCAGTATCGTACGAAATAAAATAAGTATGCGCGTCTTCTTTATTTATACCTGTAACTTCTGAATTTTCCCAATCTTTACTTTGCGATACACTATTATTATAAACAAATAGTACTATGGGAATTAATAAAAGTGAGAACCTTCTCATTTTTTAATAGTTTTTAATTTGTAATTAATAAAACTTGTATTGGAAGGGAGTTTCTTGTAAAACAAAAAAACCTCAAACACTAAGTTTAGTTATTTTTGTATTTAACTATATATAAACTTCTAAAATTCTAGCCGATTTAGAAGTTAACTCTAAAGATGTAATTATTGCTGGTAATAAGATAGTTTCACCCATTTTTATTTTAAAAACCTCATTATTGTAATTTAAACTAGCGTTACCATCTACACACATATATATTACAAAAGAATCTATTTCTGTATAGTCTTTTTTAATAGCTCCTTTAAGATCAATAATATTTGTTCTAAAGTAAGGTGAGTGTACTAATGATTTAGATGTATTTACTTCTAATTCATAATTAGATTTATAGGTTTCTTGAGGCTTAAAGTTTAAAACATCTATAGCCAACTCATTATGCAATTCTCTTTTCAGCCCTGTTTTAACATCTACTCTATCGTAATCATAAATTCTATAAGTAATATCACTTGTTTGTTGAATTTCTGCCAATAACACACCAGCACCAATAGCATGCACACGTCCCGTAGGAATATAAAAAGTATCACCAGGTTTCACTTTTTCGTGGTGCATTACATCTAAAAGGGTATTATTTTCTAAATGTTTTAAATAATCTTCTTTATTAATAGCCTTTTCAAAACCAACTATTAACTCAGCACCTTCATCAGCTTGCATAACATACCACATTTCATTTTTCCCAAATGAATTATGACGCTCTTTTGCGATCTCATTACTTGGGTGTACCTGAATTGAAAGTGGCCTTTTAGCATCAATAAATTTTATAAGTAGCGGAAATACATCGCCAAACTTTTCATGAACTAGATTTCCAACAAAATCTCCTTTGTATTTAGTAATAAGTTCTTTAAGCGTTTTTCCTTTTAAAGGCCCATTATTAACAACAGTCTCATCATTCTTTACACCAGAAATCTCCCAAGATTCTCCTATACTTTCTTCTTTATAATTTTTATTAAAAAGTTCTTTTAATTTTTCACCTCCCCATATTCTATATTTGAATAATGGTAAAAACTTTAATGGGTATAAATCCATGATGCTACGATTTAAGTTTATTTTGATTAGTTAAAATTACAATAAAAATTAAAAAAAAGTTTAAATATCTATGCTTTTAAACAAAACATCAAATATTAGAATCTCAAAACAAATTACCTCATAAAAAGGTTATAAAAACGATCTCTAATAACCTTAATTCGATCTAAGAACGCTATCTCTAAAAACACAAAAAACTCTCTATAAATAACACCATTTACACTTTGAATTTACTGAGTTAAAAAGTGTCTTTTGAAATTCTATCTTCATTTAAGAATTGATATTAAATCGACTTTATGTAATAGAACATTTGGGTTTAACGATTTATTAACACAAATTGTAGACTATCATTATTCTTAGCGGCTATAATAAATTCTTGATCCTTTGTCTTAAGAGTACTCATTTGTTTCACATCGCCTGGAACAAAAAACCCACTTTTAGATGATGTAATAGCTTTAAATTCTCCTTTGCCATTACCTTTTAGAAATACGCCATAACCACCATCATTTCTAGGAGTTTCTACTTCAGAAGCAAACAAATTACCCGCCATCAAAACATCTAATGCACCATCGTTATCATAATCTTTAACCAAAATATCATTAATACTAGATAACTGCGCCTCTTTTGGAAGCTCATGAATTACAAACGTTCCATTGTTATTTTCTAAATACACACTTGCAAAAGATTTTACTTGATAGTGTAATGCAGATTCTAAAGATGTTTCTTCATATATATCTACTAAAGTGGCGTTTGAAAAGCTCTCATAATTTTTAAATTTATTTTTTATCTGCGGGATTTGTTGTGAGGAACACTCACGCCCTCTTACAGGATATTGTACCCCTTCATTATAATAACTCAATACGATATCTTTTTTGCTATCACGATCAAAATCGTTTACATAAATATCAAAGGTTTCATTATCTGTTGCTTTGTACTTGTAATTTAGTCCGTTGTTTCCAACTATATAATCTGTATCTCCATCCCCATCAAAATCACCTTGATTAATGCTCCACCACCAACCTGTGGTATCATTTGTTAATCCAATAACTTCAGATATGTCAACGAACTTTCCTTTTTTGTTTTCAAAAATTTTAATAGGCATCCATTCACCCACTATTATAAAATCTTGCCACCCATCATTATTAAAATCTGTTATAACTGCCGAAGTTGCCATTCCTAAATTTCGCAAATTGTTTGCGTAGTTTTGAGTAACATCTTCAAATTTTGCTACTCCTTTTTCACTTTTATTTTCTAACAAATAACTATTTACTGGCGAAGGATAGTTCCCTGGTATTTGTCTTCCTAAAACCAATACATCTTGCTTTCCATCTTTATTAAAATCTAAGTTATACGCTTTTGAACCGCTGGTAATCATTTCAGGAAGTGCCTCTGATTTTTTAAAATTTCCTGAACCATCATTCAAATACAACCTATCCTGCAGTTTTGATGATTTAGCTGAAAACTCATAACCACCACTCACTACATACAAATCATTATCACCATCTGCATCTGCATCAAAAACTAAAGCACCTACATCTTCACTTAGGTTATCTGCTTTTAAAAACTCATTATTTTGTTCTTCAAAACCATTTTCAGTTTGAAAAAACAAAGCGCCTAACCTGTTAAAAGCTCCACCAATAAAATAATCATCTAAATCATCATTATTTAAATCTCCTACCGCCAATGCTGGACCAAAAGACGACATTTTATGAGGCAGTAATACCTGATATTTAAAATCATCAAAGGTATTTTCGTTGTGTTTGTACTTTGGAAAAACGCCACTCATATTAGAATTGAACAATTGCTCATTTACATTAGAATCAACCTTTTTGTTAATAGCATCCTCATATTGTAAAGTCTGTAACTTATTTATAGAAACATTATTTAAAACTTGTATTTTACCATCATTCCAAACTACTTTTAATTCATCAATGTTTTTGTAATTACCTAAGCCAAAATGCAGTTCTGGAGCTACTGATGATTGAAACCCTCTGCTCAACGTTAGTTCCTGCATTTGAGTTTTATCACCAGTAGTTAGATATACCCTATTGCCTAAACCAAATTTATTTTTAGGTGTTCCTTCAAAATTTATTGTGATATAGTTATTGGTTTCTGAACTTGTATTTTTAAAGACCGACGCCTTATCATCAATATTATTAGTGATTATTTCCAAATCTCCATCATTATCTAAATCTGCATAAGTAACCCCATTTGAAAAACCTTTAAACTCAATGCCCCAATCTTTATTAGCTTGTTTGAATTTTAAATCTCCTAGATTTTGATACATGAAATTATCTATTCTTTCTGAAGGAATATTTAAACTCATTTCTAACGTTTTATCGCTATCAATAGAAAATGCATCATCTATGGCATTAAAAAAGTCTCGGTTATTTACTTCTCTTCGTGTTCCGTTAGAAATGAATAAATCTTTAAGTCCATCGTTATCAAAATCGGCAAAAAGAGGCCCCCAACTCCAATCTGTAGAAGACACACCAGTTATTCTGGACACATTTGAGAAAAACGGATTTTCGTCATTAAAAACACCTGTATTTAATTGCAAGCAGTTTTGCATGTATTGATAATGAAAACCGGCATCTACAACGCCCCAAAACAAATCTGGGTTCATACCAGCCATATTTGCTTTTTTGCGTTTATTGGTTTTAGCATCCATATCAACTTGGTAAATGTCTAGATTACCATCATTATTAAAATCGGCAATATCAACCCCCATTCCATAAAAGGCTGTATGAGACATGGTTTCCTTCACTACTTCTCTAAAGGTACCGTCACCATTATTCATGTATAAATAATCTGGAGAAGCAAAATCGTTCGAAATGTATAAATCTGGCCAAGAATCGTTATTCAAATCACCTACCGTTGCACTTAATGTGAGGCCAAAGTTTTTAACACCAGCTTCTTCGGTAACATCAATAAACTTTCCATTGTCATTTTTATACAAATGATCTGTTTCAACATTAGTCACATTAGCCATTCGTTGCTTATACACATATACCGAAGCATTGAATTTCGTGATAGGGTAATTAGCCACATACACATCTAAATCGCCATCTTTATCATAATCAAAAAAAGTAGTTTGTACACTTTGACCAACATCGGCTAAACCATATTCTTGAGCTTTTTCTGAAAACGTACCATCTTGATTATTGATAAATAATTGATTCTGTTTTGGGTGAAATTTGCCAGCTACTGAACAATAAATATCTAAATAGCCATCTGCGTTTACATCTGCCATGGTAACGCCTGTGTACCAACGGCTATCTCCAGAAACACCTGCCGTTTTTGTTACATCTTCAAATTGAAGATTGCCTTTATTAATGTATAACTTGTTTTCAACCTGATTTCCCGTAAAATAAATATCCTTTAATCCATCGTTATTTACATCTCCAACAGCAACACCACCGCCCATATACAAATAAGAATAGGTAAAATAGTTTAAGCTATCATTTTCTGTGAGATTATTTGAAAATTCAATATTACTTGAAGAAGCTTTAACGGGTTCAAATATTTTTTTTGAAGCAAGCTTAACTTTCTTTTTTTCACAATTGAAAAAGAGTATTAACACCAATGTACAAACTAATAATGATTTTGACTTTTGTATTAGTTCTCGATATTTATACTGAGTTGAATCGAAGTGCAATTTTTCGTTCCTCAAAATCACTCGAACTAACATACCGATACTGTTTTTCATTTGCCTTATTTTATTCAAATTCTACATCATAATAAGTCGTTGCATCTTGAATAAGCATGTTAAGTTGTTCTTTTTCAGAAGCTACTCGTTCTTCATTCCAATTTAAGTAATTAATACAATCTTCTAAAACAATACCTGCATATTTTCTAACACTTGGAATATCAAAATACAAGCGTCCTGTTCGCCTTACAAAGAAATCAGATAGGCTATTAATCATTTCTTTATGCACTGCAAACCAAAGCTCTGCTTTTATAAGACGCTCTAAAGTATCTTGATTGTTAAAATCTCTCGATTTTTCAATAATTCTATCGGCTTGTTTTCCGTAAGTAGTACACAAATACCAAGCTTGATACGTATCATTTACACCTAATTCTGCTAAAGCTTTTTCAATGTCTTTTTGATACAATTCAACATCTTTAGATGACTTTAATTTAGGTGTTACTAAATCTATTTTCTTAGTTAGAGATTCATCAAATTTATCTCTACGTTTCTTGCTCATAGTTTTTAAAACAGCATCTATGAGTCTATGTGCCATTTTTCTATAGCCTGTTAATTTTCCTCCTGCAATGGATATTAATCCGCTGTCTGAAATAAAAATTTCATCTTTTCTGGATAATTCTGAAGGATCTTTACCTTCTTCATGAATTAATGGTCTTAAACCTGCCCAATTAGACTCAATATCGTCTATGGTTAAGTTCACACTTGGAAATGTACTATTTATGGCATTTAAAATGTAGTTCGCATCGTCTTTTGTTGCGACTACACGTTCTAAATTCCCTGAGTAATTGGTATCTGTAGTACCTACATAGGTTACACGACCACGCGGAATAGCAAAAATCATTCTTCCGTCGGATACATCAAAATATAATGGTTGTTGAACAGGTAGTTTTTCATGTGAAAACACAATATGCACCCCTTTTGTTAAGTGCAAGTGTTTATTATTTAACGATTTGTCTTTAGTTCTTAATAAATCTACCCAAGGACCCGCTGCCGACACATAATTGCGTGCCTTAACTTTTAAAGTATGTCCTGTGTTATAATCTAAACAATTAAGATGTTTAATTTTTCCTTCGTTATTATTAGTGAAGGATTCCATTTTACAATAGTTTACTATTGTAGCACCATATTCTGCTGCTTTTTTTAGAATTTCAATGGTTAAACGGGCATCATCTGTTCTATATTCAGCATACAGACCACTTCCTAAAACAACATCTTTATTTAGTAACGGTTCTTTTTCTAAGGTTTCTTCTTTATCAAGCATTTGCCTTCTATCGTCACCTTTTACATCTGCCAATAAATCATACACCTTTAAACCAATAGCGGTCATCATTTTTCCATAAGTCCCACCTTCAACTAAAGGCAACAACATCTTTTCCGGAATCACTAAATGTGGCGCCAATTTATGTACAATAGCACGTTCTGATCCAGATTCTCGCACCAAACCAATTTCAAATTGTTTTAAATAACGTAATCCGCCATGAATCAATTTTGTGGACTTATTACTGGTACCAGAGGCAAAATCATTTTTTTCAACCAAACACACTTTAAGTCCTCTGGAAGCAGCATCTAGAGCAATTCCTGCTCCTGTAACTCCACCTCCAATAATTGCTAAATCAAACTTTGTATTTGCTAATTTTTCTAATTGATTGTCTCTATCTAATATTGAAAATCCAACGGTTTCTTCCATCAGTACATCTTAATTTCTCTTTGTTCTTTTTATAGCTTTTTTCCAGCCTTTGTAATTACTTTTTCTTAAACCTTCATCCATTTTAGGGAAGAAAATAGTATCTACCTGACGAATATCGTTTATATCATATTTAGACCAAACACCTGCTTTTATACCTGCTAATAACGCAGCTCCAAATGCCGTCACTTCAATCATTTTAGGTCTGTCTACTTCAATATTTAGTAAATCCGATTGAAACTGCATTAAGTAATTGTTAGCACTAGCACCTCCATCTACTTTTAAGGTGAAAATTTTTTTGTTGCTATCCTTTTCCATCGCATCCATAACATCCTTTGTTTGGTATGCCAATGCATTTACTGTTGCTTTGATAAGCTCTTCACGACCTGTATCTAGAGTCATCCCATATACACTACCTCTGGCTTCACCATCCCAATGTGGCGCTCCTAAACCTGCAAAGGCAGGCACTACATATACATTTTTTAAAGGTGGGATGCTTTTACAAATAGCTTCGGTTTGTGAAGCTTTTTCTATAAGCTTCATTTTATCTCTTAGCCACTGTATAGAAGCTCCGCCTGCAAACACACTGCCTTCTAACGCATAATTTACGGGTTCATTCTCTAAACTACAAATTAATGTAGTTAACAATCCTTTTTTAGATTTCACACGTTTTTCTCCTGTATTCAAAAGAATAAAACAGCCTGTTCCATACGTGTTTTTTGCTACACCTGCTTCAAATCCTCCCTGACCAAATAAGGAGGCTTGTTGATCTCCAGCAACACCATAAATAGGAATCTTTACACCTTTGTATTCTATAACTCCAAAATCTGATGAAGAAGGTTGTACTTCTGGTAATATTGACGCTGGAATATCTAAAGCTTTTAATAGCTTTTTATCCCAAGATAGTGTCTTGATATTAAAGATCATGGTTCTAGACGCATTGGTATGATCTGTGACATGTCGTTTACCGTTTGTAAACTTATAAACCAACCAGCTATCTATGGTGCCAAAACATAGCTTGCCCTTATTTGCCTTTTCTTGGGCGCCTTTAACATTATCTAAAATCCATTTAAGCTTTGTCCCCGAAAAATAGGAGTCTATAACTAGACCTGTATTTTTATTGATGTATTTAGAAAGCCCTTTATCTTCTATATCTTTGCAGACATCTGTTGTTCTCTTGTCTAACCAAACTATGGCATTATAAATAGGTATTCCTGTTTTTTTATCCCAAACCACGGTTGTTTCTCTTTGGTTGGTGATACCTACTGCTGTGATTTGCTTTGGTGAAATACCCGATTCTGCAAGTACCTTACTAAAGGTTTCTAATTGATCTTTATAAATTTCTTCTGGATCATGTTCTACCCAACCAGACTTAGGGTAATGTTGTGTTAATTCCTTTTGAGAAATTGCTACAACCCTTCCCTTATTATCAAAAATGATAGACCTTGTACTTGTAGTGCCTTGATCAAACGCTATAACATACTTTTTTTTCATCTGTTTAAAGTTTATTTTTTTTCTCTGTTAGATGTAATTCGCCATTAAACATTTCGATGGGTATTCCTATTGAGTTATTATAGCTCATTTTATAATCAATTAAAAAATAAAATAGGTACTTAAGACTAAAATCGTGATTATAAGCCCCACTACTTTAGCATATTTCCAAGGTGTAATATCAATTTGTTCGGTAATTTTTGGTGTATATACTTTTTTACTTGGATATAATTTCCCCATAAGTAACATGAATCCCACATTAAGTACAAATAGTATTCCCATGATATGTAAGAAGTGAGGATATGCTTTTGCCTTAATTATTCCCAATGCTTTAGCATTGGTAATACCATTTGCAGCTGCTTCTGCTAAAGCGCCTTCAACAAAATGAGGTGCTAAAACAAACTGACTTATTAAATACAATAATACGCCTACAGTTAAGACTATTTTTGCAGCTAAGGCAGGCACTTTTTTAGTAATAATGCCTACTGTTACTACTGCTAGAATTGGCACACTTAAACTCCCTAAAGATTCTTGTATATATGAGAACAAGCCATCTGGTGCATTAGCTATAAAGGGTGAAATAGTCATTGAAATAATAGCCAAAAACATTCCAAATATTTTACCAGCTTTTACTGTTTTTAATTCGGCTGCTTCTTTGTTGAAATATTGTCTGTAAAGATCTACTCCAAATAACGTAGAGCTACTATTTAACAAACTATTGAATGAACTTAATACGGCTCCAAAAAGTACTGCTGCAAAAAAGCCTAATAAAGCCCCTGGCAATACTTTTTTAACTAATGCTGGGTACGCTTGGTCTGCATTTTCTAAATTACCTTCAAAAAGATGCCATGCAATCACTCCTGGTAATACAACTATAATAGGAATTAAAAACTTTACAAATCCAGCCAATATCATTCCTTTTTGACCATCGGCTAAACTTTTAGCTCCAAAAACACGCTGTAAAATAGACTGATTGGTCCCCCAATAATACATTTGGGCAATCATCATTCCTGTGAAAATGGTTCCAAAGGGAATAAAGGAATCAATCTCTCCTTTTGCATTAAACTTTTCTGGGTTTTCACTCCAAAGCGTGCTTAATCCGTCGCTTACATTTCCATCTCCAATAAGCATTAATCCAAAAACTGGAATTAACAAACCTCCAATAAGTAAACCAATGGCGTTTACTAAATCTGAAACAGCTACTGCTTTCAACCCGCCAAAAATGGCATAAATAGAACCAATAATTCCTATAGACCATACACAAATCCAGATAACAGTAGATTGAGATACCCCAAATAGTTCTGGTAAATCAAACATGGTGCTAAAAGCTAACGAGCCAGAGTATAAAATGGTAGGCAATAATACGATACCAAAGGCCACCAAAAATAAAATGGATAAAATTGATTTTGTCTGGGCATCGAAACGTTCTTGAATAAATTCTGGAATGGTTGTAATTCCTGAACGCATATATTTTGGTAGCAAATAAATTGCTGTAGCAATCATAGAAATAGCCGCCAATGTCTCCCAAGCCATTACTAAAATGCCTTGTGCAAAAGATTGACCATTTAAACCAACTATTTGTTCTGCAGAAAGGTTAGTAAGCAGTAAAGACCCTGCTATTGTTATAGCGCCAAGGCTTCGTCCTCCCAAATAATAACCATCTGCGGTACGCTCGTTTGTTTTTCTTGTTGCATACCAAGCAATAAAAGCTACTAATATGGTAAATCCGAAAAATGAAATAATAGAAAGCGTACTCATAGTTTTTATTTATTTCTAGTTAATTGAATAAGACCACATGTTGGCACTTTAAACTCAATGAGTCCTTCTTGTAAATTAATAATCTCTTCTTCAACAGACTCTCCTTTACAATTCATGATACGGTAGTTATAATCCCCTAACTCATTAGTTATTTTTACAATAACATCATGAGTTATTTTAGCATTCAAGATATCAATATTTTCAAAAGAAGTATCCAAATTAACCACATAATCGTCGTGTAAACCTATTATTAACTTGTCCTCATTCTTAACATGTTGAATAGGATAATTAGCCAATGGCTTAAAAGGTGTAAAGCTTCCTTTGGTAATTACCATTTTATTTGTTGCCCAATAATTTGTGTAAAACCTAATCATCTCTAAATGATCTTTTGGAATGTCATTAAGTGTTACAGAAACTTGAGGTACTCCAAATAATGTATTTACCATTTGTAATGCTGCCACCTCTAATTTTTCGTCATTATGCCATGTTATCATATCTGAATGTACCGCAGTATTCCCTGCCAACATTCTAATATCTGCTATTCTAATGCGATTCATAACAGCATCTCCAGGACAATCAAACGCTCTAAACATATTACCGTATTTACGCATTGCTGGTCCAGTATATTTTTGTCTGAATTCAATAAACACATCTGGTTTTATGGCTTTAAGAGTTTCTATAACATCGGTTAAAAGGTGATCTACCGCTTGATTGATAGAATAAAAATCCATATCATCATTCTTACTTGGCGTATCATGATATAATCTAAAATCGTCTATAAAATCCAGTTTAAATCCATCAAGACTCCAATCTACTAAAGCATTTTTGTAAATATTGATAAGATATGATCTAACTTCTGGATATCTGGGATCAAAAACTGGTGCCCAACGATGGTTTTCTGTTAAAAACTTTCCTTTAAAACGTTTATAGGCTTCAGATTTTTTACCACAAAATGGTACGGAATACCAAAAACCTATTTTCATGCCTGTAGCATGAACTCTTTCTACAAATTCTTTAGTTTGAGTAATACGATCTGGTTTCCAATCTCCAGTAAAATCATAGCCTCTATTATCATCATTAGTTTGCCAACCATCATCTATTATAATAGATCTATATCCTAAATTATAAGCCGTTTTACACTCTTCAATTAAAACAGCTTCATTTAAACTTTGGTGAAAATTATACCACGTAGAATACAAAGGTTCTAATGCGATGTCTGGTACAGAAACTGGTTGTAAATTATCAAATGATTCCCACCATTTTGAAGTGGCTTTTAAGGCTTTAGAAAAGTGTTTTTCTTCTTCATCTATTCTAATTTGAATAGCGTAAGAACCATTATAACCTTGATTTTCTTGCCCTAAAGTTATATGACAGTAATAACAATCGTCTTCTTCTCTAATTCTAGCATTTAGCTCTAGTTTATTAATAACATCTGAACACGCAAATGTATGTATGTTAGTATCATCATGACCAAATAAACCAATAACAGGAGCATCTATAGAAATACGAGATTCCATATGATCCATCTCCCAATCTGCCTGTATTCTTTTAGAAAAATCTGTAGTGGGTTTCCAAACGCCCATAATATTATGGGCTGGAATTTTCCAAGACAGTGTTATTGGGTTACTTCTTTCTTCCTCTATAGTTTTAATTCTAACATCATACACAAATATCTTTTTTTGATGTAGTATTTGATTTATTTCCACTAATGGGTTATCTATATTTCCATTAATTAGAATTTCTTTCTCTAACCGCATGTATGTATCTTTTGCCATTATTTACTTTGATATATAAACACATGTTTAATACCAATTCTAATATTAAATTACTCAATTAAAATGTGCCTTTTTGCGCCATACTTCAAAAGAAAAAGTGCGTATAGCCGAGGCTATGAGCAATCTTTATTTTTCGTATAACACAAAAATCTATCATTTTTCTTATGTGTAATTTAACATTGGAATAGGTATAACAACTTATTATTTATTTTTAAAAAGAAGTCTGGTTAATTTTTTCCAGACTTCTTTTTTCACAAACAACAATAAATCAATATAAGATCTTTATTAGTTATATCCTGGGTTTTGATCTAAATTAGGATTTGCATCTCTTTCAGAATTTGGAATCCATACTAACTCGTGTTTTCCTGTTTCAAAAGTGCCTCCGCTTAAAGATTTTGGGTGGTATGTTTGAGAGCCATTAGTAACATGTATGGAATTAGCTCCCATATAATCATCGGCTAATTCCCATCTTACCAGATCAAAGAAACGATGGCCTTCTCCTGCCAATTCCATAGCGCGCTCTTCAATAATTGCTTGCTTTACTTCTTCTTGACTTACTGCATCTGTTACAGCCAAACCAGAGCCCGGTCTTTGGCGAACTGTATTTAAATGTGTTATGGCTAAACCTGTTTGACCATCTTCATTTAGTGCTTCTGCTAGCATTAACAATACATCTGCATAACGAATAACTCTCCAATTATTTCCAACATTAGTTCCTAAGAAATCTACTTCACTTCTTTTTCCCAAATCCATACCTGCATATTTTTTTAAAAATATAGGTTCAACCCCTAAATCTGTAGCTATAGAGATGTCTCCTTTTACAGTTTCGCCGTCTGCATTTGTTGTGTCTCCAAAGTCTTCTGTAAATGGAATACGATCATATCCGGTAGCTCCGGGATAATCATATGCCAGTGTTTCATTTCTTCTAAAGGTATCTCCATTATCTTCAAATAATTGTTTTAACCACGGGTTTATTACATGCCCTTTATCTGGTGATTTTGTTGGTGGTGCATAATCAATATGATAATTCCCCATAGTCCCTGTTCCAGGAATGTCTGTTCCCCAAACGAAATTTGTCTGCCCTAAAAACTGTAATTCAAATATAGATTCTGAGTTATTTTCGTTTAATATCCCAAAATTTTCTCCAAATTGATTAGCAGGTAATAAACTAAACTTTCCAACTAAATCCTCTAATGTTTCGTGTGCTTTTTTCCACGCTTTCATGTATAAATAACTCTTTCCTTTAAGCGCTGTTGCTGCATAAGACGTTGGTCTTCCTAAATCATCCCCAGACCATGATGTTGGTAGTGTTTTTTCTGCCATTTCAAGATCTGCGATTATTTGTGTCCAAATAGCTTCGGCAGTGACTTGATCTTCTAATAAATTATCTAAATTTGGCAGCTCTGTTATTAGTGGAACACCTCCTTTTTCACCACTAGGTACATTACCATATAAGTTTAACAGATACCAATAATCAAAAGCTCTTAAAAAGTAAGCTTGCCCCACTAAAGGACCATAATCATCCCCTAGTGCTTCTTGAGAAGTATTAATTATAATATTATTACATCTGCTTATAGATTTGTATAATTCTTGCCATGGTTCTGTTGCCCATCTTCCGTTTCCTGGACCTCCTGTAAAGGTTGACATTTTTGTATTATTATCAAAAGGGATAATATTGAATTCGTCCGACCTTAATAGAGCTCCTGTGTGCACAATTCTTCCCCAAAAAAAAGTTCCCGTTATTGGGTGAAAGGCACCATTAATAGCTGCGTTTACCTGAGCTTTTGATGCTCCAAAATTATCAAACAATTCGGCATTCTTATTTTCTTGATTCAAAATATCTTCAGAACACCCTACTAACATCGTTAACATTGAAATAAACAACGTAGTGCTAGTAAAAATTTTATGGTTATATATTTTTTTCATTTTTATTATTTTTTTGTTAGAATCTAGCTTTCACTGCAAATGTGAATGTACGTGCATTAGGATACGCTCTTAAATCTAAACCCCTAGATAATAAAGGGTTTACATTTGCTCTAAGTCCTGGTATTCCAGAGTTAACATTTGCTCTACCTCCGTTAGCAGAAGCAACATCTGGATCGTAACCGCTATAATTTGTGATTACAAATACGTTTTGAACATTAAATGCAATTCTTAAATCTTTTATTAATGCTATTTTTAGTTCTTTAAAATTGTATCCTATTTCTAGATTTTTAAGCCTAAAATATGAGCCATCTTCTACAAAGAATGAAGAAGGATCGTTGTTTCCTCTTGCGCCATCTAATGAAGCGATTGGAATGTTAGTGTCTGTATTGGTTGGTGTCCAAGAGTTAAGTACATCTGCTAGTTTACCACCATCTTGCCATAAAATGTTATAGTAGCGTCCTACGTTATATATTTCGTTTCCTTGTACGCCATTGAAATTTAGAGATAGGTCAAAGTTTTTGTAGGCTGTATTAATGTTTAAACCATATGTAAAATCTGGAGTAGGGTCTCCTATAATTGTTCTATCACTTTCATCAATGGTATTATCTCCATTGGTATCTACACGCACAAAATTACCTGTTGCAGGATCTACCTTATCTTCTACAACCCATCCATAAAATGCACCTACAGGAGCATTTGCTCTTGTTTCATTCACTACTCTTAAATCTTCATCTATTCCAGGACCTTGAATTGCAGCTGGAATATCTTTAGCTTCATTTTCTATATTGAAAGAGAAGTTTGTTGCTATAGAATATGTAAAGTCTCCTTCTGAATTATTGTAGTTAATATCAAACTCAAAACCATTATTAATTAAAGATCCAGCATTTCTAACCACTGGTAAGCTAACACCATTAGTTGAAGGTACGTTAATAGGCACTATGGCATCTTCTACATTTTTTGAGTAGTAATCTGCTGTAATCCTCACTCTATTATTAAATAATGAGGCATCAAAACCAACATCAAAAGTCTTAGTAGTTTCCCATACTAGGTTAGATTCTGCTAATCTGTTTTGCGCTAATCCTGTGGCTATATTTCCTCCAAAACTGGTATTTGAGCCATTAGATAAAAACACTGGTTGTGTAGGGTAAAACTCGTCTGGAAATGAGCCAAGCTCTCCATATGACACTCTAAGTTTAAAAAAGTTAATGGTTTCTGATTCCCAAAAGTCTTCACTACTAATATTCCATGCTCCTGAAAATGCAGGAAAATATCCAACTCTATTTTTTTCAGCAAATCTAGAAGAAGCATCTCTTCTTAATGTAGCAGATAATAAATATTTCCCATCGTAATTATAATTTACTCTACCAAAATAAGATATTAATGCCGCCTTGTTATCTTCTCCTAAAGCCTGATTTACAGTACTCAATGTACTTGCCACTTTTACATCGTTTGATGCTGTTTGTTCTCCATATAAACCATTGCTTTTTTGATTTTCTATAAACCTAGTGTAACCTAACACTGTATTTATTTTATGTTTTTCACCAAACGTTTTATCATATGATAATGTTGGTTCAAAAAGTAAATTAATATCCTCTTGAATAAAATCTGTTAAATCATTTAATTCGTTAATATTTCTTACGGGATCAATTGCATTATCGGGGCTTGTCATTTGATAGGTTGGTGTAAATTGAAAATTATTTCTATTTCGATAATCTAATCCAAAGTTTACAGATGCTGTTAAATTTTCAGAAATTTCATAATCTAATTTTAAGCTACTGTAAAGTGTTCGTGTTGTTTCCAGGTTTTCTTCAATGGATGCCAAACCATATTGATTTAACCCTCCGGGACCATGAATGGGAGAAGATGGGCCATCAAAACCGCCTTCGAAATCTGGATTAGACAACGCAATGGTTGGTGCCGTTACTGCATCAAACCCATACCAATTGTTATTTTGTAACTTTCCCTCTGCTAATCCTAATGAATGTGTGAGTTTAAATTTATTAATTTTATGCTCACTATTAAATCTAGCATTCAATCTTTTAAATCCAGAACCTACTAAAATACCACTTTGTCTAAAGTAATTTACGGATGCATAGTAAGATGAATTTTCTCCTCCTCCAGAAACAGACAAACCATAATCTTCAACTAAACCGCTCCCCAAAGATTCTTCTTGCCAATCGGTACTAACACCATTCCAAGTTACTCTATCTGTACTACCATCGTTTATAAATCTTTGATTTAAATAATTTGAGTATTGTTCTCCATTAATAAAATCCAGCATTTTACTTGGTGTATCAAAACCAATTCTTGAAGAAAAATTTAACTGAAAACCTTTATTTCTTTTACCATGATTGGTTTTTATTAGAACAACACCATTTGCAGCACGAGAACCGTAAATGGCGGCGGCGGCGGCATCTTTTAACACAGAAATATTCTCTATATCGTTAGGATTTACATAATCCATATTTTCGACAAATAATCCATCTACGATATATAAAGGATTGGCATTACTTAAGGAATTTACTCCCCTAATAAAAACATTTGGAGAACCTCCTGGTTGCCCGCCAGGCGCCTCTACTTGAATACCAGATAATTTTCCTTGTAAAGCATTTGTAGGATTTCCAGCTACAGTATTAACAATATCTTTACCTTTTACAGTGGCTATTGCACTAGTTGCTTCTCTTTTATTAGATGTTCCATAACCAACTATCACAATTTCGTCTAATGATGCTGCATCTTCAACTAGCACCACATTTATAGTAACTTCACTACCAACAATAATTTCTTGAGTTTCATACCCTACATAACTAAAGACAATAATATCTTTATCACTTACACCATTTAAAGTGTAATTCCCATCAAAATTTGATGTAGTACCATTAGACGTGTTTTTTATAATTATATTAACTCCTGGTAATGGTATACTTCCATCTGTCACGGTTCCTGATACCGTCTTTGTTTGAGCTTTAACACTTACCCCTAATAGGAGAAAGAGCAAGCTAAAAATAAATTTTAGTTTGTTTTGTTTCATCGGTTTTAGTTTAGTTATTTTAGTTTTTATGATACAGTATGCTACAATTTGATTGATGCAAAAAAATCTATACTACAGTATGCTACTTTGCAAAAGTATACAAAAAAACATTAAATCCTATGAATATCTAAAAAAAAGACACGAAAAACATAACTTTTAACAAAAAACACTAGAAAAATTAAAAAATTTCTTGAAACGAACTATCCCCGAGGCAGAGCCATAGGGGTATGCTTCGACTGCGCATTTCGACAAAGCT
>CANMLX010000007.1 GCA_947498845.1 uncultured Flavobacteriaceae bacterium
CAATCAACAAGATTAGAAATTAATTTAGTGTAAACCTTAATCTTTAACTTGTGTAAACCATGTCCCTTTACGAACATGCTGACCCGTCCTGAATAAAGGCTACATAATTTTAAACATTATGTACAAAAACGACAAAGTAATCAGACGGTATTCAGAACCCTTTAAATTAAAAATTTTAGACGAACTTACCACCGGAAAGTTAAACAAGTATCAACTAGGCAAACTCTATGGTATTGCTCCCACAACCATTAATGAATGGATTAGGAAGTACAACCGTAAAGATCTCATGAACACTAGAATTAAAGTGGAAACTAAAGACGAAATAACACGTATTAAAGCACTTCAAAAGGAAATCAAACAACTAAAACAACTCTTACTTAAAAAGGATTTAGATGCTTTGGTGTTGGACTCCTATCTGGAAGTAGCAGCAGAACAGCTAGGTTATAAATCTGTAACCGAACTAAAAAAAAAGCTAAATATCTAGCCTTAGTTAAAGCTAAAGAAAAGTCTAAGGGATTTGCTTCTTTAAATACTATAACTCATTGTTTTGGATTAAAACGTGATGCCTATTACAAGTATAAAAATAGAGCTGATGAGCGTTTAAACCTAGAACAACAGATTATTCAAATAGTACTAAAAAGACGCAGATCCCTGCCCAGAGAAGGCGTGCGTAAACTTATAAAATCGTTAGATGATGAGTTTATTAAAGCCAACATTAAAGTTGGTAGAGATACTTTATTCAATGTCCTTAGAAAACATAATATGCTTACTCTTAGAAAGAAATATAGCTCGAAAACGACCAATTCGTTACACAGGTTCTATAAGTACAAAAACATCATTAAAGATGTAGAAGTCACAAGGCCTAACCATGTTTGGGTATCTGACATAACATACATCAGAACCCTGAAAGGATTTTGCTATCTAGCACTTGTTACAGATATGTATTCCCGTAAAATCGTCGGTTATGACCTCAGTGATAGCCTGGAACTAAAAGGTTGTGTGAGAGCTTTAAACAAAGCTCTGTACCAAGCAAAAAACACTGAAAATCTAATACATCATTCAGACAGAGGAATACAGTATTGCAGTAATCTATACACACAAATCCTTAAAAGAAATAGGATAGATATTAGCATGACACAGGAAAATCATTGCTATGAAAACGCCATGGCAGAACGCGTTAATGGCATTCTTAAAGATGAGTTTTATCTTGATCAAACCTTTACTGATGTGGCTCACGCCAAAAGGGCTACAAAAAATGCTATTAATTTATACAATCAAATAAGATTACATTTATCTTTAGACTTTAAAACACCTAATATGGTATATTTAAAAACAGCGTAAATCATTTTTTAACCTGTAGCCATATTTCAGGACAAGACATTTTGAATAAATGAATATTATAAAATACATTGCTTTTACACTTGTCTTAACTTTAGGGTTTTGTAATAATCTAGTAGCCCAAAGCGATGAGATTATTGACAACCAAAAACTATCCCTCAAGCTGTCAAAAGAAGTATTGAAAAAAATTAATAAACTGAAATCGACCCCCATAAAAGTTAAAGTTATTAGTACTTGTTCGACCAAACCAGAATTATGTGGAACTATGGCATTTGGCTCTGTAAGTTTGATTAAAATATTGGAAGGAGATTATTTTGGAGAGACTATTTACATCGCTTCAACTTGCTCTGAAACAAATTTTAGAACGGACCAAATTTACAAATTGAGTACTTCATTAGAACCTAGTTTCAGTGTAATTTTATGTAACGGAAAGACTTATAATTCGAATTGGAATTATGCCTTGGATGAAAATAAACATTTAATAGTGTTTGGTTCATTGGACTCGATCTAACTAATTGATAAAAAACTAATGCTAACAAAGTACAACCGCAATTACGGCGGATTCGACTACGTCCGAATCCACTCGGAATTGCTAAGGCTTATGCCAAATCGAAAATTAACGCATATTAACCCGTAACTGGCGGTTATACGAGACCGATGCCACACATTTGAACAAAACCTATGAACAGTAAATTTCTTCTAACATTTTTCTCACTCATTTCGGGACTTTCTGTCTTCGGACAATTTAGTCGTGAAAATATTTCGACAGATTCGTCTGAAATAGAGATTGTCAGAAATTCTGTTTATCATATTTACGAAGAAAGTTATAAAAACAAAGATTCTGTTTGGTATAGTGTACATTACATAAAAGACACAACAAGATTAAACACAGAAGGTTGGAAAAGAAAAAATGGAAAACACCTTGGAATTTGGAAAGAATATAACTTCGACAAACAATTATTGTTTACACATGATTATGACAATGCAATTTGCGAGGTAAACAAAAAATTATTTCCGCATCACGAAATACTTGAGCGAATGAAGAAAAAAGCTGACAGCTTAATTATTTCTAACTATAGTCAAGAGTTTTTCAATAGCCAAGTTCGTTTCAATTTTAATTGTTATGCTTATGACAAAGATGGTTATGTTGGTAGTTGGACAGAACCAATGAAAAGAATACCAACTGAATTTCTTTTTCGGTATCAAGTACGACTTAAAAACTCGGATTGGCAAAGTGAAATGATTGGAATTAATCTTGACGAAAATGGAAATTATATTCCAAGTCACGATAGATTTAACAACAATGGATTTGAAAAATTAAACTCTGAAAACAGAACTTTTGAAATTGACAAAACTAAAGCTATTTCAATTGCAAAAGAACACGGACTAAAAGGAGAAAATGTTTCGGAATTCTTAAAATGGAAACGATTTAATAAAGCGGCTTTTTATGATGGACAGTTTAAATATTATATCGCTGAATTAACCGACCAAATAGATGAAATAAAAAAAGAAGGGCGTTCAAGAATTACCTATAAGTTCAATGTTTACTCATTTAATCCTTGGACAGGTAAATTTTTGAGAAAGAAGAAAATGAAACAAATTAAAGAATGGGGAAAAGTTAGCGGATTTACATCAGACTTATTACCTGATGAATAAAATAAAAAACGTGTGGCAACAACGCGGCTATGCTGAACGTTATAACCAATTACCAAAAAACATAATCATTTTCATAAATATGATAAATTATTTTTTTATTTCTAAGCATTTGATTAGTTTTGTTCATTATAAATAATCAATGGCTAGAAAAAAGGAATATATAGAGGACGAAGTTATTGAAAAAGCGATGGAATTGTTTTGGCGAAATGGATATGAAACCACTTCAGTTCGAATGCTAGAAAAAGAAATGGGAATCAATCAATTCTCAATATATTCTAGTTTTGGGAATAAAAAAGGTGTTTTTATAAAAAGCTTAGCCTGCTATAAAGGAAAAGCAAAACTTGAACTTATTAATAAATTGCAAAAGTCTTCTGACGGAATTAATGCTATAAAGCAGTATTTCTATGATTTCATTAAATTTTCTAGAGAGAGTCGACTTAATAAAGGATGCTTAATCACCAATACTGTAAATGAATTAGGTGAAAAGGCTGACCAAGAAATAATGACAGAAATCGTGAATTTTGCCACAAATGTTAAACATTTATTTATAGAAAAATTAGAGTTGAATGATAAAAAGACTTCTCAGATAATAAAAGAACAAGCAAACTACTTAATGGTTTCATTACAAGGACTGTCTGTTGCTTCAAAAATGTTTGACCAAGAGCAGTTAGATGATTTTATAGAAAACACATTCAAAAATCTATAACTTTTTTTTACTTAATATCTAAGCATTTGCTTAGTTTAAATTTAAATAACAATAATTATGAGTACTACAAAAACAATGAATTTAGAACCTAAGACTATTGAAAATGCAGATGCCATTTCAAGTCAAATTTTAGAAGCAACACAACAGAAATTAGGATTAATTCCTAATATGTATGCAGGTATGGCAAATAATACAGCACTACTTGACGGCTATGTATCAGCATACAACTCATTCAGGACAAATTCTGGATTTAGTCCACAAGAGCAAGAAGTAATATTTTTATCAATAGCATTTGAAAATGGATGTAAATATTGTATGGCTGCACATAGCTTTGTTGGTGATAATATGACTAAAGTACCTACTGACATTACTAATGCTATAAGAAATAATACAGAGATACAAGATGAAAAATTCAAAGCATTAAGCCGATTTTCGAAAGCAATAACCTTAAAAAGAGGACTTCCTACTGAAACAGATATTAATGATTTTATAAATGCTGGTTATACCGAAAAGCATATTTTAGGTGTAATCGCTGGTGTAGGAATTAAAACTATGAGTAATTATTTCAACCATATTTTTGACACACCTGTTGATGATGATTTTAAAAGTAGAATTTGGAAAAAGAAATAAAAGGCTATAACAACGTATATAAAAAACAGCTATCTAAGCACAATCCGAAAGGTTTGTGCTTTTTTATTTATATTTAGCTTTCTGAAATATTAGTGTATATTAATTCGCTACTTTTTCATATACAAACACGTTGTAAGCCATACGAGAAAAACCATCAACAGATTGAACAAAAAGAAAGAAATTGAGAAGCATCACTTAACAAGATTTATCTCAAATGAAAAACTCAAATTTTTAGTTTATAATGTTGAGGAATCTGAAACACCAGATTTTATTGTAAATATCGACAAGAAATTAATATCGATTGAACATACTCGGTTGATAAATCCAGACTTAAAAAAAGTTGAGAGTTATCGCGAAAAAATAATTAAAAGTGCTCACAAACGATTTGAGAAAAAGTATTCAGCAAAACTTTATTTGCTTGTGACTTTTAACAATATAAAGCTCAAATCTGGGAAAATTGCAGAACAAAAATATTCTGACGAAGTCTTTAAATTAGTTGAGGATATTTATTTGTGTAATAAAGATTACGAATTCAGAATTGACTCGAGAAAACGAAAAGCGAGAGTTTCTGAACTGATTGAAAGTTTTTCGGTTGACAATACTCGGAATTTTAGTCATTGGCAACATTTTGGAGCTTATTTAGTGGACAGAATTGATATGAATTGGTTGCAAGGAGTTATATCAAAAAAGGAAAAAAATATTGAGCGTTATCCAAAAGAATTTTATCAAAATTGGCTACTTCTTGTATCTGATTTTGGAACTAAAGCTTCAGCACATAATTTTGACCGAATTGATTTATCGAGAATAAAAACTACATTTGACAAAGTATATTTATACAGTTTTATGCCTGACGAAGTAGAAATCGTGAAATAGTACTACAGGCAACAATGTATAAAAAAATAGCACAATTCGTTGCTAAAACAAAGGTTTGGGCGTTTTTGGAAAGTCGCCAAATTTTTAAATTTGACGATTTCCAAGTAAAAAGATAAATAGTGAAATTTAAAAATTCGGCTTGTGTTTAATCCGAAAAGAAACCGCTTATTTTCAGCGCTACTTTTCATATAAGGAGCCGTTGTGTCTAATTTAAACCAAGCAACCTACTAAATTGAAAACTAAATTCTACATACTATTTTTAGCACTTTATTTTTCTTGTAAAAACGACCCAAACGATTCTAGGTTTAGAAATTCTGATTATGTTTTTTACGAGGAAGATGGTAAAAAAGGTTATTGGCAAAAAATAAGTAAGAATTCGGACTTCAAATACAACAAAGGCATGCTAAAATATTACTACGACAATGGCAATAGATTTGGGGAAATAGAAATATTAGATAGCTTACCGAACAGAATAGAAAAATTATTTGATAGAGAAACTGATAGCCTAATAAAAACTGTTTGGAAAAAAAATAACGAAGAATACAAACGAATCTATGAAAATGGATATTACAAACATTTTTACTCAAACAAAGGAGAATTAATAATTGAAGAAGGTTTAGTTGAAAACAATTTAGAGCAAGGTCTTTGGAAAAGATATTGGAATACAGATGGTAGTCTTAAACAAACAATTAATTTCAGAGATGGACAAAAACATGGAAAGAGAATAAACTATTGGAAAAACGGAAACACAAAAGATATCTCTTACTGGGAAATGGACAAACAAATTGGTCAAGGAATTATATATTTTGAAAATGGGAATATTGAGGAGTCTAACTATGTGAAAGATGACAAACTTCATGGTTTGAGCAAAAACTATTATAATGATGGAACACTTAAATCAATATGCAGCTATTGGTACTCAAAAAGTATGGATACTTGCAAAAAATATTTTCCTAATGGAAAATTGAAACAACTTGATATAATTAAATTAGACACATTAAGTTTAACTTCAATAGGTCAGACCTTCACTTATTATGAAAATGGGAACTTACATAAAATGGTTGAATCTAAAAATTATAAAATAAACGGGAAAGCAAATATTTATTTTGAAAATGGGAACCTCAGTCAAGAATTAAATGTTGTTAATGGAATTAAGAATGGACAAATAAAAGGTTATTATGAAACTGGTGAACTATGGTTTGATGGATTTCTTAAAAATGATGAGCATCATGGAAAAATAAAATATTTTAACAAAAAAGGTAAATTAATTAAAACAATTATGGCAGAAAATGGAATTGCGATAGATTCAATAACTCATTAAAAAACTACACGCAACATTGTATCCTAAAAATAATTGCTTGGTTCTAGCTTACTCGGAAAATCCTGCGGATATTCCTCTAGTTCGGGAATGTTTGCTAAATTAGTAACTCATCCACGCTACTATTCTTATACGAGACCGTTAACGAACATTCCAATAAAGCTAGGTCTATTCATTAAATTAGCACAATAAATTAAAACCTATTTAATTTGGCAACTAGTAATTATAACTTTCAAAATACAATTATTCTTTTTGGAGCTTTTCAAGGTTTGTAAGCTTCCCTTAATTAGAACTGCTTAAATTTCTAATTAAGGGAAGCTTACAATTTGACCAAATTGGATTAGAGATTTTAGGTTATTTTACAAACCAAAGAAGAATTGCTTTTTCAAAAAAAGCTAGGTTAAAAAACGGATTTACAAAACCCCAAAACATTTATATTGAACCAAACGAACTGAATTACAAAGGAAAACTTTATTTACTAACAAGTCCTCAAACAGCAAGTGCAAGTGAGACCTTTATTTTGGCATCTCAAAACATAGAAAACGTGACACGGATTGGCTCAAATACAGAAGGGATTTTATCGGACATTCTTTCTAAAAGATTACCAAACGGATGGAAATTCGGACTCTCAAACGAGATATACGAAAATGTTGATGGGAAGAATTATGAAATGACTGGAATACCACCAAATTACGAACTGAATTATAGCAGAAATACAAAGGAGTTTTATATAGACTTGCTAACCGAACTAAAAACTAATGACAGAGCTATTGAAAAAGTGATTGAATTGAATAAATAAAAACTAACAGTTTGTATATTTCATTTGCTCCTTACGGAAAGCAAACGCAACATACAAGGAACGTTGTCTAAAACTTTTCTGTAAATATACTATTGATTTCGTAATTTCATGGGATGAAATTCATCCTAGGCAGTAACTGAAGTCAAACCCATCTTTTTCCTATTTCATTAGAGGATTCGATAGCTCCTGATAATGAGGTTCGATTAATAAATCTATTTGTAGCTAGTTTAAAGTTATCAGATTTGGGATTTAAGACAGATTTTATAGAAAACGGAAGGCCAGCTTACCATCCTAGTGACTTAAAAGTGTTAACCAAAAAAAAGAGGCTATCTTTTCAGACAGCCTCATATCTGATAATCTTATTAGTTCTTCATAATGATGAACTTCTTCCCTTGACCTTGTTTTGTATAGATAACATAAATACCATCGTTAAACCCTTCTAAGTTGATAGTTTCTAACTCGTTGTGATCTTTATCAAAATTTCCTTCTAATACTACCTTTCCATTTAATGAACTTATTATATAATGGATATTTTGGTCCATCAACTCTGATAAATCCATGTTTATATAATTTTGAGCGGGATTGGGTGCTATCGAAAAACTAGCAACTCCTTCTATAAAGTGAGCTTCACCAAAATTAGATATGATTTCTGTACCATCTGAGTATTCTATTTTTACACGGTAGTAATTCATCCCGACTTTTGGATTATCATGTATCCAATTGTATTCCTCTGTACCGTCTACTAAATCTGTAGGGGATACTACACTTATTGTTTCAAAGTCATTTTTATCTTCATGGGAACACTGAAAATTGATTTGATCGATTGGCTTATGCTTCAATTGATATACTTTGAAATTCAAATCCGCTTTTTGATTCAGCTGAGGTGTAACTTGAAAATCATTATCCAAAGAGGATAGTCTTTGTTGAACGCCGTTATTAGCCTCACAATCACTAAAAAGTACATTTCCTTGCCCATCGACTACCCAAATTCTATTATCATCTCTTACAGAAATATGATTGCCAGTTTGGTCTGATTGTTTAGACCATACTTGACTTCCTTCATAAAAATATAAACTTCCATCGCTTTCTGACAATGCCCATATATTTCCCGTTCCTTCTGCGATACCTATATCTCTTGCTTTAAAAGTTCCTTTACGAAACCAGTTATTATTGATTAATTGATAGACAAATCCATCTGTTCCTATTATCCAGGCATTACCATCAACATATACATCCAACTTCTTAGCTCTTACAGATGGATTGATTTGAATCCAATTAAATGGATTAGAATTTCGTTTATAGACAATACCACCATTACCTATAACATACAGGGCATTTCTATTGGCGCCAACATCAGTAGCGCTACCACTAACCAAAACCCATTGGTTAGACGGACTGAAACGATATATTTTACCATCTGTCGCAACGACCATAGCTTGTCCACCACCTCCTACATCAACTCTATCCGCCTGGAAACCGCCATCAGGAAGAATTACCCAATTATTATCTCTGCGTTCATAAATTCGTCTATTGGTACCTACTACAAACATTTTTCCTAATCCACTTCCGATATCTAATGCTTTTCCATTTATTGGCGTGAAATCGCAGATTCCACTAGTAGTTGGAGCAGCACCTTGTTCGAAATAAATATAATTTTCATGAATTCCCTGTCCTCGATTCATTATTTTCACATACAAGTCACCATTTCCTGCGGTATAATAAGTATCTCGATTGGCATTCCTAAGCAAACTTAAACTATTGACTCTAGGTAAATCTCGACGTGTTACATTATTTTGAGGTCTCATTCTATTGGCCTGACCTGGCATGTGAAGTGTTACACCAACCGAATTAGACCGCATTGACCATTGGTGTAATGTAAGCATTAATTTTTCTGTGGAAAAATTGATTCCATCAGGAAACGCCACTGTATATTCTTGGCCGATTTTTAGTTGTCTACAAAATCTACCGCGCCCTAAATGAATAATGTCTCTAGAAACTCCATGCGGAGCAGTGAATACCATTCGTGGTGCATCCCTAGGGTCATTACCCGGAATCACTCGTGGATTGTAGGTTGTTGTTTGGGGAACGGAGGTTTGCAAATTTGCGAAACGACTTCTTGTAACTGAATATGAAAATCTACCCGGACCACGAATATCGCCTGCGCTCTCATCTATATTAAAGTCATCGGTCATCATAAAAGAATAACCAGAACCTCCACCAAAACCTGTGGTCAAAGAGCCATCACGATCATAAATATCTACGTTTACACGATCACCATGACTGGATTTTCTCATATTTATATAAGTGCCATCATTTTCATAGGTCAATTTTTCTACTTCGTAGCCTGAACGTACTCTATTTCCACCCCATGTACGAAAGAATTTAGTTCCACTTTCGCCAAAGCCGGCAATATGGACATTTTCAAGGTATGTTTGCCCATGATAAAACGTATTGCCGTTCACTTCCCCCGTATTAGGATTACCTCGACTACGACCTATCATTAAACCATTTCGAATTAGCGTAGGGTCCGAATCAAAATTAGAAGTATAGTTATCTGCAGCTTTAAAGTTGATAAATGTATGTCGCACGTTGGTCACTAAAGGATATAAACCAACGCCACTTTGATATACGGTGAAATTTTCGTAAACAGGATCTACATTATTGAATACTATTTCAAACTGATTAAATTCTCCTGAGGACATACCATCTGGAGTACCAATTTCTGGAGATAGGGCTACAACAAGACCGGTCTGCGAAGAGTGCACAGCATTATTTCTAAAGGCTTTTAATGCATGTGCTCTTGGGTTATAGTTACTAAACTCTGGGATGTCTCTTGAAGCACCTCTTGGCTTACCAGGCTGCCCAAACCAATACCCTGAACCTTCGCTACCTGCAACCACATTACCAATGAACTCGTTATTGGCATTGGCAATCCAAAATGCTGCTGTAGTTCGAGAACGCTTGCCTCTATCAAGGAAGTTATCTGTATTATCAACAACAAATGCAGCTCCATTGCGATCGTTATCCTTATGTACACGATGTATGCCAAACGCAATATTATTGATGAAACGATTGTCTTCTTCAACACCATCTTCAGTAAAGAATCCATGACCATGAATATCATGGGCTACAATACCTTCTACTAAAACATTATTGGCTGTATGCACCACTACAGCTCGATTATTACTATTTGTTATACTTGAATTTCTAAATACATCTCCAGATCTATTACGAGCTAAATGCCAATGAAATGGGTAACGACCTAAACGACCAGCTTGTCCCATAAGGTCTAACTGAACTCCCTCAACAGAAATTTGACCAGCAGTAGGCATAATCATAATGTGCCCTCCTACGCCATTGGTTGCTTTGCCATTGCTGCCAGTTTGCAATCTAGCTCTATCTCCAAAATTATTATCTGTGTCTTGAGAAGCTAATCCTTGTATCTTTACCTTTCTACTGAGCAAAGCTACCTCCGCTCTCATATCTATAGATCGAGATCCACCTATGATGTTATTACTCATTGGATCAAGATCATTTCCATAAGTTTCTATTTCACCATAGTGACGGTAAGTCAATGCCCTATTCAATGTAAGAACCCTATTAGCTCCTTGATTCTGTATATTCGTTATTGTTCGTACATCTTCTTGTGTATAATCCATCACAGAACTTGCAATTACGATTTGATCGCCTACTTGCCAATTAAACACCCCATCATGAGCACCTGAAAGGGCTCCACTGTGATTACGATCTATGATATTGGCAACTGTAATTCTATTAGTACCAGCATTTGCAGTCCGTGTAAGTTTGGTGAAACTTATTTTGTCTTCCCCAAAAAACTGTAAACGTCCACCGCCAGCTGCCATCAAAAATCCATCATTGTTCTGAATGTTCAAATTGCTACCATTTGCCAAAGGAATACTATGGTCAGCATTGGGATTGGTACCAGTAAGTGTAACCGTAAAGTTACTTTGGTTATATCTATTCCCTGCTGTTCCGATTCTGAATATTCCATCACTATTAACATGTATCCATCTTGTTCTCAAAGATTTATTTGTGTTGTTTTCCGTCACTTGTAAAACACCATGCACTACTACTTCTTGAGCATTATGATTTCCGACTATATTAACGGTAGTGTTGTTACCTATAATAGCGCGGGTATTGGCATTAGGCACACCATTAGACCAAATACCTGAATTTGTCCAATTTCCATTTGCTACAGAGGTCGTCGTAGCCATTACTGCTTCTGAATAATCCTTCAGTTCAGGACTAGAAAAATGATTGGCTGAAGTACTAAAAGTGATCAATAAAAATAATTGTAAAATAATTTTTTCCATAATTTCATTGTTAAATAGTCTTTTAAATACTTTTTCTCTTTCTTAAACTATAAGAAACGGCAAATAAGCCAAAATACCTATTTAGGGTATTTTTTTTCGATATCTTGCGACAAATTGGAGATGAATAACAATTTTCTAAAGAATTGTATATTGTTTAAATACAATACATTACCACTTTATAAAGAGGTCAAAAGATGGCTCATGGAACCGAATGTGGTCAGCATTACTATTGATTAATAAATCTAAATTTAGAGCTATCTTTTTAACATTGAAATTTTCTTTACTAAAATGTTGAGCGATTTAGAGTAAATATACATAGAAATAAACGGATTGTTTTTAAATACAGACGCTGAATTTGATAGTAAAGAATTTCGGGAAATATGTTTTTAAAAAGGAATTATCACTAATATTCATTACAACAAACGAAATTCAAAAAACACTGATAATCAAACTTTTTTGGATGATTTACTTTATAAAAATCGTTTTGCTGTTGAGAGAATTAATGCTTGGATTGAGATAAATGAAATCCAAAATTAAATACTATCGAACATCAGTAACCGTTGCACAACCCATTAAATTCCTTAAAAGCTTATTTCAAAAATGGCTTTTTAAGGAAGAATAGTGGGGTGAGTTGAGTAAGTTGTCAAAATATTTACAACCCTTAAAAAGCTTTTATTTAAGTCCTCAATGATGTTTTTAAGTGCTTTTGATATGCTAAGTACTCCTCCCCCTATTTTTACATGTATTGTAGTGAATTTTAGATACTTTTTCAAGTTGTAAGCCATGGCTGATAAATGCATGACTTTGTTCGCCTGAGAAATGCCCAGTGTATTTACTTTTCTCATACCTAGAAATTGGGTAAGCGTACCAAAAACTGGCTCTACTGTACTCTGTCGCTTTCTTTTCATAAATTTCCCCTTAGGAGTATTCAATCGGGCTATATTTCGCTCGTATTCTGCTCTATAATAAGTCACTGTAATACGCTTTTCTTTTGCTGTTTTCCCAAGACACTTTTCACGTAGTGAACACTCTGAACAGATTGGAAAAAATGCGTTGGCTGAATTGCAAAAAGATAATTTGAGAATGTCAGATTATCCAAGAGCAGAATACAGAAATCCAGTTGCTAACAATGGTAACCGTTACACAAGTTCCTAATTTCAAAAAGTAAGCTTTAAAATAAGCGATTCTAAGAGGGCTTAAAAAAGAGGTTATCAATTCATTATAACCTGTTTTTCAATATAACCTTAGTTACTTGAGTTTTTACTTCCCTTTTTGCTATTGTTGAAATATTGACAACGCTTTTAATGGCGTAGCCAACAGTTCAACAATATAAAACCATTAATATGAGGGAATTATAATTTTAAAATATCGTATTTTTATAACCTAGGACTTAGGAAAGGGCTTTACATAGGACATACTGTTTTAGGTAACTCGTTACAAAAATTTGATCCAATTACGATAGTGTTCCAAATACTACCGTGTTCGTATTGCTCTACTCAGCTTGCCTTTTATTTCAGATAACACTGCACCTGCAGTCAGTTTGTTCTTATAAGAACAGTAGGTGGTTTAGGGCAAATTATACGTCCTGAAGAAGAAAGAGTGCAAGGTATCTGTCATTAGTTGCTTATACTTATTTATTTAAAAGATGAATACATCCCATTCTTAACTTTAATACTTAAAGAAAAAAACAACTGCATACAGTTTGATTAACTTATATATTATGCAAACTAAATTTTACTAATACTAATACCAAAAACTAACAAAATGAATCCCAATTTTTTTTCACCTAGAAAATTCTTTCATCAAATTTTATGGAAAAGAGAGATGATGAATTTACGATCAAAATCAATTATTTCACACTCCCATTTCAAGATGTACATATTATGCATAATGTGTATGTGTTTTTCCTTGCAAAATTTACAAAGCCAATCCGTCGTTACCGCTATCAATAGCGGTCCATGGGACTCAGCTGCCACATGGGGTGGACGGGTTCCTGGTACCAACGACCGAGTCATCATCTCTCGTGGTGTAACGGTCGATATCACCGGCAACCACAACGTTGACGAGGTCGTCGTCCACGGAACGCTGAGAGTTCCAGAAAATGGTCAAGGTACCGTTGGCGGCAGCAGCGCACAAACCTTCGCTGCCGGTGCAACCCGCAGCGGCGTCGATGTGGGAGACAGAGTAACGGGCACTGGATACATCATGTATTCGGGCGGCCCTCAACAGACTCAAGTACTACAGCGACGATTCAATATTCGTGCTGACGCTTCAACTCGATTCATTGCCGTGCGTAATTCCGGCGGTACTTGGCAGTACAACCAAGGCGGTTCCAACACCTCAGGCGGCTGGGTGAACTTCACCCCTGCATCGACCGACCGCTTGGTCGCGTCGGTTGATTTTTCTGCAGATACGGTCACTGCATTAGCGGGATCTCTTGGACGTATCCAGGGAATCGCTTCGGGTTACACCTCTGGTGACCTAACATTCCAGGCGGACACCTGGAATGGTTCGTTCAATGAGGGCGAGTTCTACGTTCAGGGAACGTCCTTCACTGTGGGCGGCAGCGCGCAAACCTTCGCTGCCGGTGCAACCCGCAGCGGCGTCGATGTAGGAGACAGAGTAACGGGCACTGGATACATTATGTATTCGGGCGGCCCTCAACAGACTCAGGTACTGCAGCGACGATTCAATATTCGTGCTGACGCTTCAACTCGATTCATTGCCGTGCGTAATTCTGGCGGTTCTTGGCAGTACAACCGAGGCGGTTCCAACACCTCAGGCGGCTGGGTGAACTTCACCCCTGCATCGACTGACCGCTTGGTCGCGTCGGTTGATTTTTCTGCAGACACAGTCACTGCGTTGGTGGGATCTATCGGAAGCATTCAGGGAATCGCCTCGGGTTATACCTCTGGTGACCTGACATTCCAGGCGGATACCTGGAATGGTTCGTTCAATGAGGGCGAGTTCTACGTTCAGGGAACGTCCTTCACTGTGGTCGGCAACAGTGGTGGTGTTGGCAACACCGCGTTTCCTGCGAGCCGTTCGTTGATAACGGACTGGGTTCACGTAAACAGCGGTGGTGTGTTCCAGATCGGAACAGCAAATAATCGTTTCGACACCGGTAACTTTAAGTTGACTCTTACAGGTACCAATCCACTTGCCGATCACGTGATTCCGATGGCTAATGGTAACAATATGAACATGAATAACAATGACGGGTTCTTGATGGCCGCCGGTGGTGGTCGTCTACAGTTCTTTGGAGAAGAGCGACTCAGCTTCACCAAGCTTTCGCAAACTGCCGAAGCTGGTTCCACCACGATCGTGGTGGAGAACGTTATTGAACGAAACTTCGATCGGACCACCTCTGCAGCGTCGGATGGGTCGTTAAATTGGGAAGTCGGTGACGAAATCGTCATCGCTGCCAGTGGTTTCAGTTACAAGGGTGAAGACGTCCGTACGATCACCCGCGTTCAAAACCTTGGTTCCACGACGCGACTGACGCTCAATCGGGCGACGACTCATCGGCACTACGGTGAGCGAGAGCGCTATGGCCGAAACTTGCGTCCGGGCAGTCGCCCGGCATCAGGCCGCCCCAATGTCATCGACTTGCGTGCCGAAGTCGCATTGATCAGTCGTAACATTTTGATCAAAGGTCTTGATGCGCAAGACACTGATAATTCGTTTGGTGATCGCGAGAGATTACGAGTGCACAGTGGTGGTAGTCAAGATGGTAAGAGCATCAACGGTATAGGTGCCCACATCATGATCATGAACACGGCGGGTCAAACGACTGTCGATGGGATTCAGATGGATCAAATGGGCCAAGCGGGACGACTAGGGCGTTATCCAATCCACTGGCATTTCGGTGGTGACAAGCGTGGTGACGTTGTGCGTAATTCGAGCATCACCAATTCCAACAACCGCGCGGTCGTGGTTCACGGAACTGACAATGTCTTGATTCAGGGAGTCGTGGCCCATGACGTTCATGGTCATGGCTTCTTCACAGAAAGCGGTGTCGAGCGAGGGAATCGGTTCGAAGCCAATATTGCTCTGGGCATTCACCGTATCGCCGGTACTCCGTTCGTCGTCGATGCCGCAGATAAGTTTGGTGACGGTGGCGCTCGCTTCCGTACGACTGCGGCATACTGGATCACGGGTGCGAACAATGCATTCGTAGGCAACGTTGCTGCTGGCGCAGGTGGAAGCGCGTTCTGGATCGCTCAGCCTGACGATCCGGTCAACACCCCGGTGGGTACCCCTTTTGAACCTTGGCTGTCGTCGGACCCTTACCTTGCATCGATGTATCAGCGTGATCCCGATCGGGAACGATTAGGACGGTTCGACGGAAACACGGGGCATTCAATGTGGACTGGGTTGATCGTCATCCCTGGGGGTCACCCAGACTTCCGAGCCTCCAATGCGGGTCGATTCCGCGAGAATGTTAACTACTTCAACAACGTTGATCCCGTATTCTCCAACTTGACGTTCTACAAAACGTCAACCTCACTTTATCCTTTAGTGACGAATGTCACACTTCAGTTCCCCAATTTCCGGGCCGCCGACAATGAAGTCACATTAATGGACTCAGATCCGATGCGGATCGACGGCGGACTGATTGTCGGTAACAGTCGTGGTAATCGGCAACGCGGAGGGCCTCGGAACGCGAGAGATGGAAACCGCTTGTTACAGCTGTATCACGGTTACTCGGTGTTCAAAGATGTTCACATTGCGGGCTATCGAGATGGCACCCTCTTTTCGAATGACATCGGTGATCGACATCGCCCTGATGCGAATTTCTTGGGTATCTCTTGGGAAGATGACGGAAGTCACAGCCAATTGTTGGAGAGCGTAGGAGCCAATAGGCAATATAACCAGAAGACGATTTACGACGTTGATGGCTCATTAACGTCTGGGATTGGAGGCGGTGCCGGGTGGTCTATCGTGACCTCTTTCAATAACTGGATTATTGATACCAATGACGGAGACCGTGTATTTGATGTCAACGGCACCTACACGGCGTTGACGCGGAAACGCGTGGGCAACCTACAGTTGGAACGCCGACACATTGGCCCGTTCGAAAACGCTCGCTGGCGCATGACTAATCGGCAGGGAAAGGTGTACGAAATGGGTGGCAACGCCAGTGAGCGTGACCGCGAAATCTTGATCAATCGTCGTCCAAGACTTCAATTGGTGATGGGAGAAGAATACCAGGTGGATTTCCCACGAGGCGTGGACTTCGATTCCGAAGGTGTGCGATTTAACTTCCTGCAGTATTCGATGCCCGATAGATCTCAAAGTGTCACTTTGAGGTTCAAAGGTATGGCGAACAAAATGCGTCCTAGGTTCATTGAAACCGGAGAAGATCTGCCACGGAATAGTCAACTCAGATTCCTGCGTAGCGCGACCCGCACGACCTACTTCCCCGATCCATCATCGGGCGATCTTTATGTGAAGGTGTTTAACCGCGGAGTCGGGGTTCAGTCAGACTTCATCGACATGGTTCCCATTAATTCCAGATCAATAGGATTAAGGTCAGCAGAGGAAAAAGAAAGCTCTGAATTTGGACCTATTGCCATAGCTATAGCGCCAAATCCAGCTAGTGAATTCATTAAGTTAGACCTATCTCACCATATGGGTAGACGCTTAAATTTCCAGATTTATGATATCAGAGGAAAGTTGATGACAACAGGAAAATTTGACAATAATCATAACAAATCTGAAGAAATTGATTTAAATCACTTGTCTAATGGAACTTACATATTGAATATGCAAGACAACAACAATGTTGTTAAAACATATAAGATTGTTGTTCTGAAATAATTTAATTACAAGAAAGTATAGAGGAGTCGTTGTATAAGCGACTCCTCTTTTTTTTGGTGCCTATTACTTATACCAATTCTTCCAACTGTTGAAACAAGCAATAGTAGGGATAAAACTCAAAGAAAACTTGACAAACTTAAATGGGCGAATGATTCATTAAAAATATTAACTGAAAACTGTGGAAGAATTGCAATTGAAGTTGGACAAACAAATACTTTTAAGTTTTACAAACCAGAAAATGAAACTGTAAATCAAATTCTGGACGGAAATAAAAAATAACGACACCACAACACTATATAACAAAACATAGCTGCCCTTTAGGTTAGCATCGTTTGTTATATTTAACGTTATATTTCATAAATCAACATCTGTACAAGTTAAAAAAACTAAAATAGCCAGTAATATATTATAAGTTTTCATTCTGTTATTTTTTTAAATTAAATTCTATCTAACCTATTATTTCAATAATAGTCCAAAGAGCAATTAATAGAGTCATTATTGCAATTCCAATTATTCTATAATCACTAATTCCTTTTATTTTATTGAAATATTCTGCTGGTACAAAAACGTATGATATTTGCTCATTAGTTGGTTGGGGACTAGCATAACTTACGATAACAAAAATTAAGCAGCATAATACAAACCCCCACCAAGCCTGCATCATAAAAATTATACCCCATGTGTCTGTAATTAATTTTACACCATTGTCATCTGGGAAATCCAAACCAAACATCAACCCTCCAATGATCAAACCGAAAGCAAAAGTAACTTTGGCAGCTTCTTTGGTTCCTCGTTTCCAGAAATAACCCAATATAAATACAGCTGAGATGGAAGGCGCAATACTGGAGCCAATGGAATTTACAATACTAATAATTGATCCTCCTTTTGCCCCAGCAACAAGAGAGAATAAAATGGAAATAACCATGACTATAAAAGCGGAAATTTTCCCAATATATACCAATTTGTCATCTTCTGTTTGTGGACGAAAACGTTTCACAATATCGATTGAAATTAAAGTAGATGAACTATTTAAAGCAGCTGCAACAGAACTCATTAAAGCTGCTAGCAAAGAAGCTATTACAATTCCTATCAACCCCGTTGGTAGCAACTCGCTGACCAAAACCGAATAGGTTTGTCCAGTCCCTGCATTCTCAATTGTATCTTTAAATAACACATAAGCTAGTAAACCAGGTAATAACATGAAAAATACAGGAGCCAATTTCAATACCGCAGTAAACATTGGACCAAGGCGAGCATCTTTTTCAGATTTAGAGCCTAGTGCTCTTTGCACAATTGTCTGGTCGGTAAACCAATACCAAATTCCCAATACAGGATACCCTAATAAAACGGCATACCAAGGAATTCCACCTGTTTCAGCAACAACACTGTCTGTTCTTAGCATAGATAAACTATCAGGCTTTATAGCATCTTTAAATTCTGAAAAACTATGTATTCCTGCTTCTGGAAGCATATACAAACCAAAAAAAGTAATTAGTATACTTCCTCCTAAAAGCATTACAGATTGAATTGATTCTGTAATAGCAACTGCTTTTAACCCGCCTAATATAGTATATAGCGCTGTTAAAAATGAAATTAAAAGAACACCCCAAAGTTGATCTAATCCAAAGAATTCTTTTATAATAGTTGCTCCTGCATAAAGACTAATTCCAATATGAATTAACAAAGCTGTTAGAATAGCAAAAACGACCATAAATGTTCTTGAAGAACCATCAAATCGTTTTTCAAAATACTCTGGAATTGTTGCTATTTTTTTTCTAAAATAAAAAGGTGCAATAAAAATTCCTAAAAATACCAAACAAGGAATTGCCATCCATTCAAAAATACCATCAGATAGCCCTGAGGTAAAACCAGATTCAGCAAAACCAACAATGTGTACAGTGGAAATATTGGAGGCAAATAAAGAGGCTCCAACAATTCCCCAACCTAAAGACCTTCCTGCTAAAAAATAGCTATTGGAAGATTGTTTTTTTAAGCCTCCACTAACCCTAATTCCAACGATAACAATAGCTATTAAATAAAAAACAATAATACCTAAATCTAAGTATGAGATATTCATAATTTAAAATGTTTATAGTTTTATAATTCAATTACAGCTTTAATTAAATCGCCTTGATATGTATATAGTTTTTCAAATTCTGTTGGGACATCATCAAATTTAATTCTATGCGTAATAAAAGGGCTTGGATCAATTTTTCCAGATTCAATTAATCGAATAATTCGACTAAAGTCTGAACTTAATGCTGCCCTACTTGCTTTTAGAGTTAATTCTTTTTTATGAAAATAAGGATCGTTAAAAACAACATCACCTAAGAATAAACCAATAAAGACAATCGTTCCTCCAGCAGAAGCATATTTAAACGTGTTCATCATAGATTTTTCACTTCCAGTTGCATCCAATACAATTGTAGGCAAATCTCCATTTAATAATTTTGTTAATGTAGATTCTACATCTCCAAGTGCATTAATAGTATCTTTTACTTTAGTTATTTTTTTGCATTTTTTAAGCTTGTCATCATCTATATCCATAGCGATTACCCTTGCACCTGTTAATTGAGCAAATTGAATAGTTCCTAACCCGATTGGTCCAGCACCTATAACCAATACAATATCTGTATGCGATATTTGAGCTCTGTCAACTGCATGACAACCTATTGCGAGAGGTTCTATCATTGCAAGTTGATCTTCTGATAAGCTACTAGAAGCATGAAGGAATTTTGCTGGGTATTTGAAATATTCTTGCATACCACCATCTACATGTACACCTAAAACCCTAAGATTATCTCCACAATTAGGTTTTCCGTTTCTCACAGCCTGATTTTCTCCTTCATTATAATAAGGTTCTACAGCGCATAAATCACCAATTTTTACGTTGGAAACTTCTTTACCAATGCCGATAACTTCTACAGCCAATTCATGACCAAGAATTTTAGGGTAATTAAAAAAAGGTTGACTTCCTTTAAATGCATGTAAATCTGTACCACATACACCTATTTTTTTTACTTTAAGAAGTGCTTCTCCATCTTGAAGGGTCTTGTTAAAATTAGAATCTTCAAAAGATTCCCATTTCCCAGGTTCGTTAAGTCTAATTACTTTCATTCGATAATTGTTTCTGTAATTTCATTGAATATATCTTCAGGTAATTTTCCGAGATTCCAATCTTCTATGGTAGATTTAATTTGCTTCAAATTACGTGCACCCATCACCACTCTGTCTGCTTCAGCTATGGAAAATAAATAGCGTTGTGCTAATGTAGACAAAGGCATATCTATTCTATCTGCAATAGCCTTAACTTTGGTTGCATTATTTAAATCATTTTGCGTAATCCAAACCCCGTCTACTCCTTCTTTTTTATATTGTTCAAAGCGATTTCCTAACAAAGAAAAATGTAATGCCGATGCAGCGTAATAAGAGATGCTTTCATTTTTATACTGTTGGATTTCCTTATTAAATACACTTAGATTACACGCATTCATTTTAAGAAACCCTGAAACTACATCAAAATATTCCTTTTTCACATAAGGAAAAAAAGTTTCGTTTGGATTTCCACCAACACCAATTTGTTTTATTAAGCCTTCAGATTTAAAAGTGAGTAACGTTTCTATAGCTTCTTCAATTTGTTTTTCCAGAATCAAATGAGGCTCATGCAAAAAAAGTAAATCAATAGAATTTAAATCTAATGTTTTTAAACTGTTCTCAACACTTCTGCGCATTCCATCTTTAGAGTAATCTAATTTTGTATCAAAAGCATCTTCTCCTTTAAGTCTTCCTACCTTAGTACTCACAAAAGGTTTTTTTCCTTTCCATTGCTTTAAAGCAGCACCTACATAAAGTTCAGAATTTGCATAGGAAGGTGAAGTATCTAGCGCAGAAATTCCATTTTCAAAGGCATATAATAAAGCTTCTACAGATTCATTAGAATCTACATCTCCCCAAACTCCTCCAATACCAGATGTTCCATAGACCAACCTACTACCTCCATTAAAAGCTTCGCTAGTTTTATAATCTTTAATATATGTTGGCTTATACATTTTCTTAAAAGTTTACGGTTGCTCCACCATCAACAGGCAAGACCACCCCTGTGATATATCTTGCCGCTTCAGAACTTAAAAAAACTGCCGCATTTCCAATATCACTTGTTTGACCAAAGCAATCCATGGCAATTCTATTTGTTATTTGCTCTTTTCTTTTTTCATCACTCTCAATAGCTTTTAAAAACATGTTAGATTCTATCCAACCAGGAGCTATGGCGTTCACACGAACATTATAGGTAGAATATTCTGTTACCAACGCATTTACAAGACCTGTTAATGCTGTTTTTGATGTTCCATATGCTACCACTTTATCAATACCAAACAAACCTGCCATAGAACCAATCATTAAAATGGATCCTGATTTTCTTTTAAGCATATATTTTGCGCATTCACGTGTTAAGGCAAACACGCTCATCACATTAGTTTGCATAATTCTTTCAAAATCATCATCAGAAGTTTCTTGAGCCATTCCTTTGTAATGAATTCCTGCATTATTTACAAGAATTTCGATTGGTCCGATGTTAGTTTCAATATCTTTTACCAAATTAGGAATTTCCTTCTTGTTGGTAATATCGTTAACTAGATAGTGAGCATTCTCACCCAAGTCGACAATGGCTGCTTTTAGAATTTGCTCTCTACGACCTGTTATAACTACAGTTGCGCCTACCTCAATATAAGCTTTAGCAATTCCTAGTCCAATCCCTGTACCCCCACCAGTAATCAGAGCGATTTTATTTTTTAATGAAAAAGCTGCTAATCCCATATTATTTTATTTCAGTTAAATGATCGTCTAAAAAGGTAAATCCCCAACCAGGTAAATCATGAGGTTTGGCAAAACCATTTTCAATAACCATAGGGTTGTCTATTAAAGGGTCTACCCAATCAAAAGATTCTGCGCCTACTCCGTTTGGTATAGTACATAATAATGGCACATCATAATCTTTATAATAATGAGGTAAAACTGGTAAGTGAAAACTGTGGGCTAAAGCCGCACTTTCTCTCCAAGCTTCAACTCCTCCTATTCTTAAAATATCTGGTTGCCAAATATCTAAAGCGTTTTTTGTAACCAATTCACGAAGAGGTAGCGTGTCAAATTCTCTTTCTCCCATTGCCAAAGAAATACCCGTTTGGTTTTTTAATACTTGATAAGCTTGAAAATCTTGGTGATTTACAGGCTCTTCAAACCAATTAATATTTAAGTCTTTAGCTCCATTTGCCAATTTTATTGCTGATGGTAAATCCATTCCTTGATTGGCATCCATCATAATATCAATATCATTTCCAACGGCATCTCTTACTTTTTGTAAGCGTTCTAAATCTGTACTTACTTTTGGTGAACCTACTTTAATTTTAACAGCTTTGAAACCTCTGTTAGCATAATCTGTAACTTCTTCAATAAGTTCATCTATACTATAAGAAATCCATCCACCACTTCCATAAATATTTACTTTTTCTTTGGTTGCTCCTAATAATTTATAAACCGGTTGGTTTTGTGCTTTTCCCCAGGCATCCCACATAGCAATATTAATTGCTGCTTGAGCCCATCTTAAGAGGCCTTGATTACCAAAATATTCAAATAGTTCATCAAGTTTTTTACTAAGTACTCCTGTTTCATACACTTTATATCCTTTTATTACTGGAATTAAATCTTTTAACGCTCCAACAATTGCATTTGGAGAATATTGAAATGATAATAAATATGATTCTCCAATGATTCCATTTTCAAGTTGAATTTTTAGCACTAGAAAAGATATTTCAGTAAGTGTATGCGTAGCATCAGAAATTGGTTTCTTTAGCGGTGTTGTTGCTTTATAAATTTTTAAATCTCTTATTTCTAAATCCTTCATTTTTGCATTGCTTATATTAATACAAATATCATTAAATTGATTTTTGTATTAATATATAATATTACACTTATTATGTATTATATTGATTTTTTAAGACTCTATAATAAATCATAGATCAATATTTTACATTTTTTAGCATTTTTATTTTATGAAAGCTCAGTTAAAACAAGTTACTACATCTCCCAACAATTCATTTAAAGTTAAAATGTTTGAGGAAAAGGAATTTAAGGCCGAATGGCATTTTCATCCGCAGTTTGAATTAACCTATATGATACAAAGTACAGGGATTAGGTATGTAGGAGACTCTATGCAACCATTTGAAAGAGGCGATTTAGTTTTAGTTGGTAAAAACGTTCCTCATTCTTGGAAAACTATTGATGCCAAAAATGAGCGAGTTAAATGCGTCGTCATTCAATGGGATGAAGATTTATTTAAATATTGGATTGATAAACCAGAATTTACAAGTATAAAAAAAATGCTTTCAAAATCTAGTTACGGTATGTCTTTTGATGTGGAAACAGCGCTTTCTTTAGAAAGTTCGTTTAGTTCTATTTTTAACCAAAATCCATTTGAACGATTCTTGTCTTTATTGAATATATTAAATGTTTTAGCTACTAAAGCATCAATTAAATTACTAGCTGGACCAAGTTTTGGGAAAGACCTTTCTTTAAAAGAAAGCCATAGAGTAAATGTAATTAATAACTATATTAAAGATAATTATCAAAACCAACCTTCTTTAACTGAACTATCAAATAAGTTATCGCTAAGTAAGGAGGCTTTCTGTCGATTTTTTAAAAAAACTTTTGATAAGACGTATTCAAGTTATGTTAATGAGTATAAAATAACAATAGCCTGTAAAATGCTAATAGAAACGGACTTATCAGTATCAGAAATAGGTTACGAATCTGGGTTTAATAACTTATCATTCTTTCATAGAAAATTTAATCAGTATAAACAAATATCTCCAAATGCTTATAGACAGTTATGGCAAAGGATTTGAGAAATTAAAAGTTAAATAACTCCGCAGCAAGCTAACGAGGTATCAGAACTACTCAAATAACCGCAATTGATTTGAGTGAATCTGTTTTGGCGAATACATAGGTACGCTTTGAACTAAAAAATGAACTTGGTTCTCATCTAAACCGATTTCAACGAAATATATGTCATAACGAAATTCTATCTCAGTGCATATTTTTACTATACTTTCATTTATGACTTCCGTTAAAATTGAACGCCGATACTTTATTGGGCAAACCAAATGATATAACAATAAACTTTTATTATGACGTTTGTGAATGTGATCACTCATAAATCCAATATACACTTTTTCAAAGTGTTTTGAAAAACCACCCGTTTTTCAAACTTTTGATTGATTATCTCATCACCAATCAAAATGATAAAAAGCAATGGGCAATATGCTTAGAAGAGCAAAAGCCATTTTAAAAAGTAATTTTTTTACAGCTCTTTATGATAAAGGATATCATCATACAAGAAGTGAATTCAAAATTGCTCACGAGCTTGGTATTAAAACACTAGTGGCTATTTCTGGTATAGGTCGTGCAAGTCAAGCGCCAAATCCCAAATATAATGTAGAACACTTTAACCCGCTTTATGCAATAAAAAATTTATTACATCTTGTAGCTACTGTAAATACTACCGCTTCGCTGCGTTTTTTAATTTCACCATAGCGGTGCTATGGTGAAATTAAGAAAACACTAGTATTTTTTGCACCTACAAGCTTCATGACAACCTTCTATTGCATAAAGCGGGTTTAAATATAACACACAATAAGATAGCTATAGTTGTCCTGAAAACAGACATTAACATCTAACGGCAACTGGGGCTAAAAATAGCTTCACCTACTTTATAAAAGGAAGGCATTCTGCTGTCTGCGCAACAGCTAGAAAACTAGCAGTCATTATTTGGAATATGATTGCTAAAAAAATGCAATATCAACCACCTAAACAATACTTATTCCTTGATCAAAAAAGAAAACTAGGAATGATGAAAAGAATTAAAAAACAAATCGATAAATTTGACTTAAAACCTGAAGATTTAGGATTTTACAATAACCTAATAACCAGTAAACAAAATTGACGTTAGTCAGAATTACAAAACAGATATTCAAACTAAAAGACAAACTTGATGAAAAAAATAATTTACTACATTGCAACTTCCTTGGATGGATATATAGCAGGTAAAAATGACGATATCAGTAAATTTATTTTGCAAGGAGAAGGAGTTGAAAAATACCAATCAGACCTTGCGAGTTTTGGCACTGTAATTATGGGAAGAAAAACTTATGAATTCGGATTTCAATATGGACTCGAACCGGGACAGCCTGCTTATCCAAATATGGAACACCACATCTTTTCGAATTCATTGAAAATTGAAAAGATGTCAGAATCCGTTAAAATCGAAAAGCTCAATGTGAATAAAGTGAATGAAATTCGTCAAAACGCTAAGACTGATATTTACCTATGTGGTGGTGGTGAGTTTGCAGGTTGGGTATTGGAAAACGGACTGATAGACCAGTTGAAACTCAAATTAAATCCAATTGTACTCGGAAGTGGGACGAAATTATTCGGTTCTTCAACTGCTAATGAAAGTTGGGAACTAACTAATAAAGAATCATTTTCTGATGGACTTCAAATATTGACTTATAACATTAAAAAATAATAATACTAGCCAAAAAAAAAGTTGGCCACAAGCCTAAAGAAGACAAATGCAAGATTATATTGACATAGCAAAAAAAAATGGGGTGGCATTACTTGACAATGGGAAATGTCAATTCTGTGGGGCTGAAACCATTAAAGGAATACATGAATGCGTTGAAATATTTAGTCTTGGCTTCCAAATAATTGATTATTCGAAACCTACAAATCACTTTTATAGATTTTTAACTGTTGATGCTCATACATTACAACATCCAGAAATACACGGACAGTGGAACAACCATTTCCATTTAACTAGACAACACTTGATGTTACATTACCAAATTCATTGGGATTATAAGTTATCATCAAAGTTAAGTGATTATTTGAATACTTACAAGGCTGATAAAAGTGAAGAATATTTGGAACCCCCAAGAATTTTAGAACGTGGTAATATTACAACTACAGATATATTGAATAAGGTTTCCAATGAAACAGATTGTCAAGAAATGATAAAGAAGTGGGGGATTGAAACTTATAATTCTTGGAATAGGCATCATGAAGTAGTGGATAGAATTGCAAATGGATTTATAAAAAGAAGTAACAGTATTAGCCACAACAATGTACCCTATAAAAAACAGGCAAAATCACTATAAAATCAAGGGTTTTAGCTCGTATCAAATGTTGTACTTAACTAAAAATTTAGTACTTCGAAATCGCCTAATTTTCATATACTAACCGTTATGGGCTAACTAAAATAATAAGATGATTAAAAATATGCGATTAATATTTCAAACGATAGCCTTTCTTCTTTTCACTACAGTACTTCAGGCTCAAATTAGAGATACAATATATTTGTGGCCGGATAAAGTTCCTAATGAAAAACTGGAAAAACATCCACCTAAACAAACTGATAATTCTAGAGGCAATGTAACCAGAATCACAGATATTACAAATCCTGCATTAGTTGTTTTTGAACCTAAAAAATCGAATAATTTAGGTGCTGGAATAATTGTTTGTCCTGGAGGTGGATATAACATATTAGCTATCGATAAGGAAGGATATGAAATAGCCGAATGGCTTAATAATCTCGGTTATACTGCCTTTGTTTTACAATACCGAGTACCAAACAATCAATTAGGTGCATTGAATGATATCCAAAGAGCAATTCGGATTGTACGTAATGAAGCAAACTATTACTCCTTAAATCCTAAAAAAATAGGTGTTATTGGCTTTTCGGCTGGCGGAAGTCTTTGTGCCCGAGCATCAACCCTGTTTGCTGTTGATTCATATCCAAAAGCAGATGCTATCGATAAATTATCATGCAAACCTAATTTTTCAATGCTTGTATATCCCGCTTATCTGGATAAAGGAAAAGACAGAAGCATTACGCCCGAATTAGTATTGGGCAAAAATATTCCTCCCTTTTTTATTTTTGGAACATCTGATGACAAGCACGGAAATAGTTCTCTTGTATTTACTCAAGCGTTGAGAGATAATTACACCCCTGTTGAACTACATTTATTGCAAAATGGTGGTCATGGATACGGTATTCGTCCCAGTAATATTGCAGGTAGAACTTGGCCTACTTTAGCTGAGGTCTGGTTGGATAAGACTCTTATGTCTATTAACAAGAAGATATGGACCAAGAATTTTCCAAAGTCAACAATTCATGTGAATTCGACACCAAAGAAGGAGAATTTATGGGTATTTATAATGGCTGGACAATCGAACATGGCTGGTCGCGGATTTGTAGAGCCAAAAGACACTATTCCATCGAAAAGAGTTTTGACAATAAATGAAAACAAGGAAATTATCCTTGCAAAAGCACCCCTTAATATTTATGAACCATCATTCAAAGGGCTAGGTTGTGGACTATCATTCGGAAAAAGACTAATTGAACAAATACCTGATAGCATATCCGTATTAATACTACCTACTGCAGTTGGTGGCAGTTCTATATATAAATGGCTTGGGGATTCAATACATCGAGACGTACCTTTACTAACAAACTTCAAAGAAAAAGTTGAATTTGGAAGAAGCATAGGGATATTAAAAGGAATATTGTGGCATCAAGGAGAAAGTGATGCAAATAAGAATAACTCCATTAATTATGAAGACAGACTACATGAGCTGTTTGCAAATTTTCGGGAGATTGCAAGAGATAATGAATTGCCCATCCTGTTGGGAGAGATTGGTTCATTTTCTGAGAACATATATTTTACGAGTATAAATAATCAAATTAGGAATTATGCTTTAACTCATGACTTGATACTTATTAAGACTTCTGATTTAAATGACAAAGGTGACAAATTGCATTTTAATTCAGCAGGGCAAAGGTTAATGGGGCAAAGATTTGCCGATGAATATATTAAGAAGCATTAAAAGTCTGCCTTATACATCATTTCAGACAGAGACAGAGGCATACAATATTGCAGCAATGTTCTACACGCAAATACTAAAAAAAAATAGAATTAGGATTAGCTTGACCGAACAAAATCATTGCTATGAAAACGCCATGACAGAACATATAAACGGTATTTTAAAAGATGAATTTTATCTAGATCAAACCTTAATGACATGGCTCACACCAAAAGAGCAACAAAAAACACAATTAATTTATACAACCAAATAAGATTACATTTATCTTTAGACTATAAAACACCGAATATGGTATATTTAAAATCAGCCTAAATTCAATTTTAAACTCTAGCCATATTTCAGAACAAGACATTGGATACAAGAATTATGACAGAAGTAGAGAGCTTAATATATCAGTTTGATAATTCTCAAAGAGAAATTATGCTCTTTTTTCATAATATACTAATCAAAGAGTTTTCGCTGATTGACAAAATTACTTTTAAGAATCCTTGCTATTATAATAAAAGTTGGATTTGCTATTTAAAACCTCTGAAAAACGAAAAAATAGAACTTGCTTTTATGAGAGGTAACGAATTATCAAATCATCAAGGACTTTTAAAGAGTAGTGGAAGAAAACAACTTAGAAGTATTGAATTTTCTAATGTAAAAGAAGTTCCAGTAGATATTGTTAAAGAGATTTTTCACGAAGCAATATTATTAGATGAAACAAAGCCTTATGAATCTAAAAGGAAGAAAAAAACATAGAAACTATGCACAATACTATATCGTAAATAGGGCGTTTAGTGTTTAATCAAAAGGTTTTTGTTTGTTTGCTATGTCGTCAAATCTTTTGATTTGGCTTTACAATAAAAAGACAAATCAAAATGCAAAAGTTTGACTTAGTGTAAAACCGAAAACAACTGTTTATCTTCTGCCCTAAATCCCATATGTTTAACATTATGCTCAATTAAAGTATGAAGAAAATTGAAATGAAAAAAAGAAGAAAAAAGTCCTTGGGTACAATTTAAGTTAAAATAACTTTTGCTAACAATTTGCATAAAATATGGCTAGTAAGTGATAAACGTATTTTCAGAATTAATAGAAATCAAACCCTTAACTTTGAGATATTTAATTAAATTTATAGATATATGAAATTTTTATTAAAAATGATTGTTACTATATGTGCGTTTTTATTTTCAATAACCTCTAGTTATTCTCAAACTACTGACGATAAAAAAGATATGAAAAAAAAGGATTATAAATATGGTGAAGTTTCTATTTTAATTATAAATGAAAAAGCTCATTTTAAAGATTCACTTACCGTTTTATTAACTGGTTTTAGTCACAAACATCCTTATGTTGGAGGAGCTACAAAAGGTACTGCATATCTCACTGTTTCTAGAGGCAATATTAGTGAAGAAATTAACATTTCTGTACATGGTAGGGATGGCGAACCAGAAGTTTATTATGATTCCTTAAACTGGAATGAATATGAATTTCATCTTAAAAGTATGGATTATGATAATTCTATAAACGTTATGATTTCTAAAAACAAAGTGGCATCCTCTGATTAATCAACTGTATTAAACGTAATATATCTGCTTGTTAGCGACCATTGAAATTAACATGTTAATTCCCATATACACTATTATAATATCAAGATGGATAAAAGAGAATTGAATGAATTATTAAGAAATGCTATTTACAAACGCAATGTTAAGGAAGTAGAGAGGTTATTAAAATCAGGCGCTGATCCCAATTATCAAATTCCTGAACAGGAATATAATGGAACGTCTGAATATAAATACCAACCTTATTCGCCCTTACGCTTGGTTGTTTTTATCATTTCTGATGCTATGGCTGTAGATGAAGAGCTAGCCAAAGATCCTATAATAACAAACCTTTTGTTGAAGTATGGTGCTAATGCTAAATCAGCAGTGGAACTTATTGAACTAAGGTACGGGACGTATAATCCAGAAATGGAAATTACCCCCTTCTTGAAAGTATTGAATATGGTATACGATGCAATTAAAGAATAAACCCTCAATTTGATGAAAGATCACAAACCACTTCCGTTTTATGCTAAGTCTATTGTATTTGACCAAAACAGTGTACCCCATATATTAATAAGACAAGGCAAAGATGGGTATTTTACCCAACTTACCAGTAATGATAAGCTACAGGTGATTAAAAAAATTTCATCAAAATATTGGTGGTGTAAAAGTATAGTAAATCAAAATGAACATAGGCTTAGTTTGTTTACAGATGATGATCTTATGCAACAATTTACTGCAATCTCCTTAACAAACGACCAAAGAGGAAAGAAAATAACTAAAGAAAAAGCATACTACTTTCATCATGTCGCATCTACCTGCAATGCCCGTCCATATTTTTTTATAAATAAATGCATTTGGACCTATAAAGACAATACAATTATTAACCTTCATGAACATCCAGAAGAACGACTTCCAGAGGAACAAAATGCCACCTTTTTCATATATATAGAAAAGGGGTTATTCAGGTCTGCTTTTTCTGATAAGCCAGCCATATGGGAGCATATTTATAAACCAGATTTAGGCAAACCAAAACAGGTAATTTATGACCCGTATAATAAATTAGTAGTAGCTATTACCAATGTAAAAGGGTCTGGTTGGGTACATTTTATAGATACAAATGGGAAGGCAACAACCTATGAAGAAATAGAAGGCTTATGGTCAGTAACCATTTTTCAATCACGTTATTTTTTCTACAGGTGGGGAAACATTATAGAGATTACGAAGGAAGGCAAAAAAACAGTACATGAAATCAACGGGAAAATTGCCAGAAATCAATGTTTATTTGCTTCTTCAGAGGCACTCTATTTTGTGTGTGAGCATGAAATACATAGGTATAGTAAAGATAAATGGTCAGTAATTCCTGTTACAGCTCAAAATATCATCTTACAAAAGTAAAATCATGTAATAAGAAGTGAAGTCTACTGATTTGTTAATGAAAAAGAGACTAGAAAACTGAAGTTCTACATTAAAATTAAATGTGTATAAGCCTCTAAATAACCAAAAGATGAAGAACAATTTTCACCAAGAAAAACAAAGCACAACAAAACCTAAACTGCATTAAAACGCATTTTAGACAAATCGTTGCCAACAATTTACCATGTCCCTTTACGAACAAGCTTAAACCAGCTGCCAGTAAAAAAACATCCTTTAAATGTGACATTTCCTAAAATTATACTACTAATACAATAAAGGAATAGCTTAAAAATGGAATTAAAAAAGCAAAACTTTATTCAAAAAATAAATCAAAACAGAGGCATCATCAGAAGTCTTTGTAAAATATATTATGGCAATTATGAAGATCAAAAAGATACATTTCAAGATATTGTATTGCAACTCTGGAAATCATTCGACACATTTCGTGGAAAATCTCAAATCAGCACTTGGATTTATCGAGTAAGTCTTAATACTATTCTTACTAAAATTAAGAAAGAAAAGAAATCTATAATTGTCGAATCAATTGGTTTACATGACTTTTATATCGCCAATGCAAAGGCCGACGATAATATGGAACTGCTAATTATAATTCTTCAATCATTAAAGGATATCGACAAAGCAATTGTTGTATTACATCTGGAAGGCTACAAGAACAAAGAAATTGCTGAAATTTTAGATATTTCTTCTACTAACGTGAGTACACGCTTCAACCGAATAAAGTATCAATTAAAAATGAAATTTAAAAACGAATATCATGCTTTTAAACAATCTTAAAACGGCTTGGAAACAACTGAAGATTATAAATACTATCCCACCGATAGAATCAAACGAAATTCTGTCAATTATTGAAGAACATGAAAATTTGAATAACAACAAAATATACAGGGTTTTATATAGACTCGTAATATTCTTTTTCATGACAATTTTATGTCAAGGCGGATGATTTTAAACTACATTCATTGGAATCTTGACCCTGAAATAGCAAATATTTTTGGATTTTCACTTCGTTATTATGGTCTACTTTTTGTAACAGGTATAATTTTGACTAACCTTACTTTAAAGTGGCTTTTTAAAAAGGAAGAAATTTCATCTGAAGATCTTGACAAACTGACAATGTATGGTGTTATTGGTTTGGTTGTTGGAATGAGACTTGGACATTACTTGTTTTATGAACCATCATATTATTTAGAAAACCCACTCGAAATATTTCTACCTGTAAGATTTCTGGAGAATGGAGGTATTGAATTTACTGGTTTTCAAGGATTATCAAGTCACGGTGGCGTATTAGGCTTTCTAATTGCAATGTTTTTCTATTCTCGAAAGACTAAACATTCAATGATAGGTACTTTAGATTTAATTGCCGTTTCAGCACCATTGTTAGGTGTATTTATCAGACTTGGAAACTTTATGAATTCAGAAATTATCGGAACCAAAACAACAAACCCTTTAGGTGTGATTTTTGAGAGAATAGATGATATTCCAAGACACGCAACGCAATTATACGAGGCACTTTCATACCTTATCATTTTTACGATTATGTTATATCTTTATAAAAATGTGAGGCATAAACTTAAAAATGGAGTTTTCTTTGGTCTTGTACTTGTATTAATATTTATTGCAAGATTTGTAATTGAATTTGTTAAAGAAAACCAAGTAGGATTTGAAGATGAAATGCCATTTAATATGGGGCAAATTTTGAGCCTTCCTTACATTATAATTGGAATTGGGTTTATAATTTATGGGCTTAGGAAAACAAAAAACTCAACGCGCAACACTGGTAACCGTTACACAAGTACAAATTTTCATAATTAACTCCTTTTCCCAAAAAGGAAAACCCCATAAAGTATTGAACAACAGTTGTTATCAATTTTAAAAGTCTGTGTTACTTTATGATGTCGCAAAATATAAAATTTAGTGTTTCAATATTAAAGATAAACACAAAACACTATATTTGGCTTAGTATCAAATCGAAATGCAGTACCAATCAACAGCCCTACGATTTCTTACACTAACTATTCTAGTGCAATTCACTTTAAATCTGAAATTATGTATAAAATTTTAAGACCACTCCTAATGCTAATTTTAATTGTAAATTTTTCTTGTAAAAAAGACAAAACAAAATTAGATGCTGAAAACACTAAAAAAGATACAATAATGGCACCTAAACAAATTTTTAAATCTAAAAAAACAACACAGTCTCATCTTGCAAAGGCTCAATATTACCGTTGGTATCAATTATATGAAAGACCAATGAATGAGGCTCGAATTGCTAATCAAATGGACTTGTTTATGGATACTATTGTTATCGAAAGTGCTGCGGGTACTATGAAAGGAAAAGAAAATTACCCTGAAAGATTAACTGTTTATAAAGGTTGGAAAAATGCACACCATGTTCAAAATGTTGCGGTAACTACTCACGAAAATGGTAAAACTCAAATTATAGCAGACATTAAATATCAAAACATTAAGCCAGATGGAAAAAAAGCAAGCTATACTATAGATTATGTAATGGAAGTAGAAAATAATTTAAAGGCATTACCTAAATTATCCAAAGTTTCTATAAAAACCAAAGGAGAAACTCAAGACTCCTTTAAAGATGCGTACCCAAACAACCGTGTAAATTCTCTTATGTATTATTGGATAGCAAATATGGAGCAACTAGACGGTAACGTAAAGCCGTTTGAGGAATTGTTGACAAAAGAATTTGAACTTAATTTTTCTACATCTTCACAAATAAAAACCTTATCGGAACTTGAAATTTGGCTTAATGAAACTCCTAAACAGTTAATACAAAGCAGTCATTATCCTGAAAACCTTATCATAAAAGTAATTGATGAAAACACTTTTGAAGTATCGGTCGCCTTTGACTGGTATGCGATTGCAAAGAATGGACAAAAAATGAAAGCAAAAACGCAACATAAATGGATTGTTATTGATAATCCTAACGAAAGGTTTGCAAGAATAAAAAAAGCTGATGTTAGTCAAATTGAACCCTTATCCATGATAAAATAAACGTGTTACAACACTAGTAACCATTGTACAATCCCTTAAATTTTCAGGCAACAATCTTATCTTATTGTAAGCCTTTAAAAAGCATTTCAGTTGATTATCAATCATAATATAGCAACCTCATTAAATAACCTGAATTCGACCTAAGAACACTATTTTTTTAAAATACAAAGACCTATCTATTAAGCACTTAATTTAAATAAGTATATTATGTCACCCTTAGAATCTATGAAAATTTAGTGATTTCTAGCTAAAAATCACTAAACCCGCCATCTTCTTCCTTAAATTATGATAAACTAGCCAGCTAGTCTATTGTAATTATAAGTTGAATCTAGCATGTTTATTGAATTTTATCTACGATTCTTAAACTCAGGTTAACTAAAAAAACCTCATTGCAGAAAAACAATGAGGTTTTTGTATAAAATTAAGTATATAATACCAAATAATCCATATAATACGTGTTCATTTTTAGCGTAACTTTATAGTTTATTTGGTATAATAACTATCGTCTCATCACTTTAACAGTGCCTACATGAGTTTTAACAAAATAGATCCCTGTTGCTACATGCTCTAGAAAAGTAATCGTAATAGAATTATTAGAACTGGGTTTAACACTAAATGAGACTGGTTTTCCCGAAGTATCAAAAACATCAATTTGGTTTACTTCACTTGTACCTTGTATAGACACTTCATTTAATGCGTTTTTGGAGTAAAAAACTTTTAAATTAGGTGTTTTATTAATTATTTTACCACTGGTACTTTTACCAGTGACCCCAAAAGTAACATTAAATCTTTCCCATGCTCCTATTTGATTGCGATTACATTGCATTGGGTTTCCACCACCTCCATTGGTACTCACATATTTCCCGTTATTACCTTTAAAAGAATATACATTGTTACCATGATGAATTAATTCGAATCTCTCCCAACCGCCTACTCTTGATCTGTTACAATTCATGCCGTTTGCATTTCCATTTTCTGAGCTTACATAACCGCTAGTACCTTTTAAAGTTACCACATCATTATTATTTTGATTACCTACTACTGTCATTGTAAATTTTTCCCATGCGCCAGCATTAGCTCTATTAGCAGTCATTGTTCTTCTTCCATTTTCTGAACTCACCAAACCTTGAGGTCCTCTTAAAGTGACTTTACCGCCATTATTGCCATTGTTTTCAACCTTTCTCCAAGTTCTTACATAATTTACATAAGTTGTATTTATTGCGCCATTATTAACCTCGTTCCTTGTAGGGTAAGGCGTTATCCAATCATAAGTTTCTTGATTTATAATCATCCATAATGGCTCAATGGTAGAATTGGTTGTAATTTGCTTTTGGAAGACACCATCCAGATAAAAGCGTAACGTCCTGTTATTAACTATCCAAACACCATACTTATGATATGAGTTGTGAACATTGCCGTTTTGTATTGTAAAAGTCTGAGGTTGTGGCTGGTCGTTGGTAAAATTAGGTTGTGGATTATGTACGTTAGAATGCATTACTTTAGGAAAACGTGTGGGAAATGCTTCTTGTACATCTATTTCATCTTCACGATTTTGACTATCTCTTTCGTTATGTGCAAACCAAAAGCCATTGCCCATTTTAAGATTATGTGATCTAAATTCAATTTCGGAGTACATACCAACCTTCATATCTCTGTTATTACTACGAATAGCACCAGATCTTAGATAATTAGTTGCTCCACCAAACCAGGTTACTTTCAAGTTTAAAAGCCCATTGTTTACAAAGGCATTTTGAGCACCTCCAAAGAGAGCTGGTGAGCGCCCCACCCACCAAGGGTGACCAAATTTCCATTTTGAAGTATTAAGTGAATTACCATTAAACTCATCGGAAAGTGAATTTACAACTGTCCAATTAGCAGGGTTTTCTCCCGCAGGTTGTGCATAGGCATTAAAACTCAATGCAAATAATAGTGCGATAATTAAGTGTTTCATGATGTGTTAGTTTAGTTGTTGTTTTTGTTATATCATAAAAAAAACATCATAATATAACGAATTACTCAACAAAGTAGTTAAAAAAACACGAAGTACACAAAAAATGGTAATTTGTTGTCTATTTAAGATCATATATAATCTACAGCAACGCTTTAGATAGACTATTTAAATTATAAGAGCTTCTCGAGATTTTCGTTGTTGATATTGATGTGCATATTTACAATGTATAGAACAACATTTCTTATAAGAATACTATTTATCTACATAGTTTTACAACGCAAAAGTATTTGGAGGAATCGTCAATAATGAACCATCAAAACAGATTGGTGGAAGTGTGTATTTTCCAACTTTGTTTGTGTACATCAATTCCAATAAATAACTTTGGTACTCTAATAGCCTTTGTTTTCATAATAACAACGTTTGAAAGTTTTTATTTTATAACCAAGGCACTGCTTTACATTGTTACTAAAAACACATTAAAACGCATTTTTTATCCACTTATAGCAGCAATTTAAAAGGACAATTCAGAAAAAAAATGAAAAGTACGATAGGATTTATATTATTAATTCTAATTTCTTGTAAAACGAAACAAGAACGAAAAAATACTACAGATAAATTAAGCCTTACACAAAGTAATAAGGCTATAAACAACATAGACAGTTTGTTTGTAATTAATGAGAAAATTAGTGAACATTTTGTTAGAATTATTCCACCTAAAAACTCCGGCTTTCAATTTCCTGATAGTTCTGCAAAGATTGAACCTTATAAAAATGCTGATTTTAATGCTGACGGAAAAGAAGATATATTAGTCTATTTAGGTGCTTGCGGAACAGGAGGGTGTATGTATGGTTTATTTTTAAACCAGAATGACAACTTTTACAAATTAGTTTTTATGGATTATTTGAAAAATGTTGATTTTAAAGTACAGAAAAACGGACTATGGACCATAGAGTCATCAGAAGAAGTTGAACCATACAATCCTTCTAAAATTAAAATGACCACTTTTAAGTTTGATCTAAGTAAATATCAGTATATAGTTGATACCACATTTATTTATTATGACAAAGAACTGGAACAAATGATGAATGAATAGAAACAAACTTAAGATGGCTATAGTTAAACGGGTTTTAAACCAAGTTCACCAAATCTTTTGATTTGACTTTATAAAGAAAAAATAAAAAGTTTTAACTATGTGATTAATTGAAAGCTCACTACTTTTAATGCTCAAACTAACAATAGCATAAGCGTTGTGTATAATTTTAACCAACTACCAGAAGTTAAAAACCAAATGAACAAAATTTTAAAAATATTCCCCTTTTTTCTCCTCACCATTATTGGTATTAAAGCACAGAATAGCAAACCTTCTGATTTTATTCCAAAAGGGTATGTAGAATTTGAAAAATATTTTGGAGACTTAAATAAAGATGGACTAAAAGATTGTGTTCTAATAATCAAAAAAACTGATACAACAAATATTGTCACAAATCGCTTTAACAAAAAAGTTGACAGAAATAGACGTGGAATTATTGTCTTATTTAAAAGCGAGAAAGACTATCAACTAGCCGATAAAAATTACAATTGCTTTTCATCAGAAAATGAAGATGGTGGCGTTTATTTCCCACCCGAATTATGGATTGAAATTAAAAACGAAAAACTTTATATCCATTACGGACATGGCAGATATGGGTATTGGAAATATACCTTTCGATTTCAAAACTCGAATTTTGAATTAATTGGATATGATTCAAGTAGTAATCGTGGGCCAATTATAAATACAGAGACAAGTATTAACTTCTTGACAAAAAAGAAATTAACCAAAGAGAATACAAATGAAAATGCACAAGGTGGAGATGAAACCTTTAAGGAAATCTGGAATAATATTGAAATAGATCATCTAATTAAACTGTTTGAAATAAAAGCTTTTGATGAATTAGAGATGTATCGTTATTAAATAAAAAACGGTCTAAAACAATGGTATTAATAATTGCTTATTCTCGGCTACTTCTAAAAATTCTTATGGATTCTAAGTTTGGTACGTACTTATAAAGTTAAGTGCTAACCATTACAATTACTCATAGCCCGAGACCTTATCCTCAATACAAAATTAAATTTATAAAAACGATAATAAGTAAATGAAAAAAGCAATTTTAATCACTTTATTTTTAACTTTTACAGCATATATCTATTCGCAAGAAAGTGCGATTACTTACTATGAAAATGGACAAATAAAAAAGCAAGGCCAACATAACACAAATAACCTAAGCATAGGAATATGGAAGTGGTTTCACAAAAATGGAAACCTGAAACGTATTGGAAAATCTATTAATGGTAAACAAACTGGCAAATGGAAATATTATGATATAGAAGGAAAGACAATTGAAATAAAAAAAATAAAAAACGGGCAGCATAGGCGCACAACTAACCTTACACCTCATCGTTACCCAACATTAAATCAAACTCAAAACTAATTAAAATACAAAGATAATTGCAAGCAAAAATAAGATATAACTTTACTGGAAAAATTTGGAATGGAGGATGGTTCTTTGTCTCCTTGCCAAAGGATATCTCTAAGGAAATTCGAGAACATTTAAAATGGCAAGAAGAAGGTTGGGGGCGAATGAAAGCTACTGCCATAATTAAGGAAATTGAATGGGACACAGCCATTTGGTTTGATACAAAGCTAGAGACATACCTACTTCCTCTAAAAGCTGATATTAGAAAGAAAGCACGTCTTGAATTGAATGATACTATTACTTTGAGTATCAAAATATAATATGCTATTATGAACAGATTAATGAGAATAACAGCAAGCCTTAAGCAACTACAAGCTAAAGAATAATAATAGCTAAAGAAATAGTCGAAAGATTTGAAGTAAGTCTTCGTACTGTTTATAGAGACATTAAAACATTGCAAAATGCAGGCATTCCAACCAGCTCAGAGCATGGAGTTGGCTATTTCATAGTCGACAACTATCAATTACCACCAATATCTCTAATAGAAGAAGAAACATATAACTTATACCAAATAAACTATAAAGTTATTCTAAAAATACACAGTTGCTTTTTTCTCTTTTGAACCTGTAGTATGTTTGCATAGCATAGCTATGTAAGCGTTACCATAATAAAAAAAGAGGAAAAATGAACACGTATTTTCGCGTAATTATATGGATTATTTGGTATTAATCATTGCTAGAAACAATTATCAAAAAATAAGGCAACAAATCACTTCTTATACCAATTCTACCATAAAATGCGACATAATTTATTTCTAGAAGATACTTAAAGCTTATCTAAGAAATTCTGTCTAATTTCCCATAAGCAGCGCATTTCTATTATATTAATACTTACGTAACAAACCATACACAAAAGATTGTGAGCAAGATATTTGGAAAGTCTTTTTTAAAAATGTACTTTGTTTTTTTGATGAAAAGCATCTTAGAAGTAAACAACAATTTACAAGGTTAGAAATAATTTAGTTTAAACCTCTAATCTTTAACTTATACCAATTCTACCATAAAATGCGACATATAATTCGTTTCTTTTACATGATTTCTGCATTAAAAAAATAAACCGTAGCTAAGGCTATGCTTGATTTTTATGCTTTGAACTCTTGTAAAATAACTCAAATTATTTATACCTCATTTTATAGCAAAATTGGTGTTATGTAAACCATGTCTTTTTACGAACATTAGACTTTACAAAATAAAAAATTATGCCAATGAAATATCAGATAGTTCTTTTCGCTCTTTTTTTTGGCCTTAAAGTCTCAGGACAATCTCTAGATTACAAATCCAATCGTATAGCGGTAAGTTTCGATGGTAACAGTGAGCCAGACACAGCATACAAATGGCCAACTGGAGATCCTGATGATTGGGGAGCTGCCGCAGCATCTCTTGCTATCATAGCAAAACTGGGGCTTCAAGATAAACTGGTGCATTGCTCATACAATAATTTTATAGATGCACCTGCTGGACCAGATGAAGAAAACCAACTTAAAATTAGTCTTGAAGGTGGAGCTGAAAGGTGGGGGTTCGATAAATCTACAATGTTTGACGTGACTACTCAACTTGAGGCTGCACGCAACAATCTGGCTATAGAAATTTCCAAGTCCACTAAAGATAATCCCTTATATCTATTGTACGCTGGGTTAACCGAGTTTTTATACCAAGCCATTGAACTGGTGGTTAAAGACGGAAATATAAGTTGTTTAGAACATGTCTATTTAGTATCTCATAGTAAATTTAATGAGAATGAGAAGAGGCGTCCTCATCATCGGAACTACAATGACCTTGTAGAGCTAACCGATAACCTTATGAAGTATAAGAAAATTCAAGATCAAAACCTTAAAGAGAACCCAAACAAACTTTGGAATTCCTTAGAAGACTTTTCGGTTTGGTACTGGATGAGAGATCACAACGACCCAAATATACGATGGATGTATACGAGAATTCAAGCCCACAGTGGAAATCATGCAGATATCTCAGACTGTGGCCTTTTTTATTATTTGCTAGTAGGAGATGACAATGGATCTCCAGAAAAATTTAAACAATTTATTGGTGATGGAATCACGATAGATTAATAGCTACCTTTATTCAACTAGCGTTAAACTTCATGCTAGATGCCTTAAAAGGCGTTTTAATGGAAATATGAGCTAAATAGTCGTCTTTTACTTATTAGAAATTTCTTCTAATTATACCAATTATGAGTTAAAATGCGCTAAAAAAGACAAAGTTGCTTTCTTTTTATACACTGCAATGATTGTTTTTCATAGCTCAGCTATGGAAAACATGAATAAAGATGTATAAAATGAAATGAACGAGAATGACTAGTTCATTTTAACTTGTAATTGGTATTATAGGCTGCAGCAGCAAAAAGTATCACCTCATTAGCTTGTCGTATAAACCCATAGTATCAATTTGGTAACCCCATAAATTTAATAAACATTCCAAATGCAGATTCTACGGTACTTTGGAGTTGCTGCTTTCACTTAGAGATAAATATTGTTAATAAAATGTTAAATTTTAGTACTATGCGTAACAAAGTACCTTTTTTTAGACATATATTTGTATAAGAAACTATTATATGTTTTGTTTATGCTAAGTGATCATCAAAAAAATATAGCCACATTTATCCATTTATCTACCTTTAGCAGGTTTTTTATTCCACTGGGTAACTTTATAGGTCCAATACTATTATGGATAATTAATAAAGAGAAATCTAATTTTATTGACATACATGGTAAACAAGCTATAAACTTCCAAATGAGTATGTTTTTATATGCTATTATTTTAGGAATCTTAACTATACCCCTTTTTATCTTTAAAATTATTGGTAACATGAATTTTATAGATTTTAACGGATTTAATAATTTCCATATATCTCTTAATAAACCTTCCCCCCTACTGTATATTGGTGGTGGTCTAGGAGTTATTGCATCTATTGGTTTTATTATAGAATTAGTATTAATTATTATCGCCAGTTTAAAAGCTAGAGATGGCGAATTATATACATACCCTTTTACAATTAATTTTTTAAAATAAAATTTCATCAATATATCAATCATCATCAATCAAAAAATGAACAGTTTTAAAAGTATAAAACAAATGACACTATGTAATAGAAACATGTTGAATGTAAGTTACATATGATCTCTAAAAAATAAAAAACACCAAATGAAAATAGAAAACACAAAAGCACAAATGCGTAAAGGTGTTCTGGAATTCTGCATATTATCTGTCTTAGAAGACAATGATGCCTATGTTGCAGAAATTTTACAGACACTTAAAGATGCAAAGTTGCTTGTTGTAGAGGGTACCATTTACCCACTATTAACACGACTAAAAAACGCAGGGCTTTTAAATTATAGGTGGCAAGAGTCCACTTCTGGACCACCTAGAAAATATTACGGTTTAACCGAGACTGGCAAGCTTTTTTTAACCGAATTAAGGATAACCTGGAACGAACTACAAAACGCAGTAAACATAGTAACTAGCCAAAAAACGAATAAAAATGAATAAAACCGTTAGCATTAATTTAGCTGGTATCTTTTTTCATATAGATGAAGATGCTTATCTCAAATTGCAGCATTATCTTGAGGCTATAAAGCGATCTTTTACAGACTCTCAAGGGCGTGATGAAATCGTTTCGGATATAGAATCCAGAATTGCTGAAATTTTTAACGAGCGTATACAAAACAACAGACAGGTTATTAGAATTAAAGACATAAACGATGTAATTGCCATCATGGGACAACCTGAAGATTACTTAGTCGATGAAGAAATTTTTGAAGACGAGCCAAAAACGTATTACGAACATAAAACCTCTAAATCAAAAAAGTTATTTAGAGATTCAGACAATTCTTATATTGGAGGTGTATCATCTGGTATAGCGCACTATTTTGGTATTGATGCCATATGGATTCGCTTAGCTTGGATTCTTTTAATTTTTGGAGCAGGTACTGGAGTATTATTATACATTTTACTATGGATTTTGGTTCCCGAAGCAAAATCCACTGCAGATAAGTTGACCATGACTGGTGAAACTGTTAACATAAGCAACATAGAAAAAAAAATTAAGGATGGTTTTGATACCATGACAGAAACGGTTACCGATGTTGCAAAGAATGTATCCGATTCTGTATCGAACGCTACAAAGAATATCGACTTTAATAAACAAGCCAATTCTATAAAATCGTCCTCAAAGAAGTTCTTTGATGCACTAAGCAGTATTTTTATGCTATTTTTTAAGGTGTTTGCTAAGTTTATAGGTATTCTACTAATTTTTATTGGAGCGATCTCATTAATTGCTTTAATAATTGGCTTATTTTCAGTAGGAGCTGTAAACTTTGTTCATATCCCAGGTATAGACATGATAGAAATTGCCAATGCGGGAGAAACTCCTGTTGGGTTAGTCTCTCTATTTGCCTTCTTTGCTGTAGGTATTCCTTTTTTCTTTCTATTCTACTTAGGACTAAAAATTCTTATTAACAACCTTAAATCCATAGGTAACGTTGCAAAATTTACATTATTGGGGGTTTGGCTTGCCTCAATTATTGGTTTATTTATTATAGGTATTAGGCAAGCAAGCGAACATGCTTTTAACGAATCAATCGCTGAAAAAAGCGAACTATTAATAACCCCAAAAGACACTTTAACTATTAAAATGCAGGGAAGTGATATTTACAGAAAAAACAAACATGGTTACAGAGATCGTTTTAAAATAATCACTGACTCAAATGGCAATAAAGTTATTTACAGGTCTGATGTTAAGATACATGTAAAATCAACTTCCGATACTTTTGGTACTATCGTTATAGAAAAAAGTGCAGATGGTAGAGATGATGAAAAAGCTAGAAAGCGCGCAAAAAATATAAATTACAAGTACCAGTTAAACAACAATACACTTTTATTAGATTCTTTTTTAACCACAAATGCTAAAAACAAATTTAGTGACCAAGAGGTTGTTGTGACATTGTATTTGCCTAAAGGCACTATCGCTAATTTTAATACGAATACAAAACATTATTTAAAGCATTATTCTCATAGAGGCAGTATTGTAAAAAAACAACATACCAGTCATTATATTAAAGTTTTAGATAATGCTATACAATGCTTGGATTGCCCTGTAGCTATTGAAGGTGAAAATATTGAAGCTAATGTAGATTCAGAAAAGGTGAAAATAAATGAAGAGGGTATAGAAATAAAAGACGATGAAAACAATATAAAAATAGATGGTAATGGCATTAAAGTAGAATCGGAAAATGTAAAAGTAAATATAGACTCAAATGGTATAAATATTAAATCAGACAATTAATTAACAATTCATCAGTAAAAAATAACATTTCAAGTATTTAGGTTACTCATCAATAACAAAAAACTAGATATTTGAAATGTTATTAATAGAATTCAGTTCAAAAAACGAACAGTATTAATCAACACATCATCAAAAAATACAACAATCATGACAACACTAATCAAAATCATTATCACTACACTTTTAAGTTTAACGCTTTTTTCATGTAATTTCGATCTAAATTTTCAACCTGGAATTCCAGGAAATGGAAACGTTGTTGAGGAAACAAGAGATGTAACAGCATCTTTTAACACCATTAGAACTAGTGAAGGTCTAAATGTTTATCTCACCCAAGCTAGTAACGAAACTATCACTGTAGAAGCAGACGAAAACATTCAAGGCCTTATTTTAACAGAAATTAAAGATGGAGTATTAAAAATACACACTAAAGAAAGGATTGGCAAGGCCTCTGCTAAAAAAATATATGTAAGTATAAAAGATGTCTCTAAAATAACTTCTAGCAGTGGCAGCAATGTTTACAGCAATTCGTCTATTTCGGCAGAATATTTAAATCTTCAGTCCTCAAGTGGTAGCAACATGAACCTAGAAGTAAACACTAACCAGTTAACTTGTAATGCCTCAAGTGGTAGTAATTTAAAAGTATCTGGAAGCACTTTAAAATTAAATGCCAATGCCAGTAGTGGGAGTAATATTAAAGCTGGAGATTTAATTGCAGAATCCTCGCAAGTTAAAGCTAGTAGTGGTGCAAACCTAACGGTAAACACATCTAAAGAACTTATGGCTAATGCTTCAAGTGGTGCAGGCATAAGGTATTATGGTAATCCCGAAAAAGTAGATAAAAATAAAAGCTCTGGAGGTAGTATTAAACAAAAGTAAATATAAAAACAAGTATAAAACCACCCGTAAACCATAAAATCTAGGGTGGTTTTTACTTATATTTGCCTTTGAATTAATCCATAATACAATGAAAAACCCCCTTTCCCTACTTTTTTTAAGTGTACTCTCGCTCTCTTTTTGCCATGCACAAAAAATGGCAAAAACAAAAGGCAATAAAATCGTTAAACTTATAAACACAGAAGTTACACCTTTTCATACCATTAACCTAGATGAAGATTTTGAAATAGATTTAATATTTAACAAAACACCATCGGTAGAAGTTGAAGCAGATGAAAACCTGCATGAATATATTAAGTTTGAGGTTGTTGATAGCATACTTACTTTTAATAAAACAAGAAGAATAACATCTAAAAAAAAGCTATATATAAAAGTAAACCACAATAATATATTGCAACATATACAAACGTCTCAAAATTCCAGAATAACGAGTTTAGTACCTGTAGAATTAGCAGGTAACGGTACTTTAAAAACATCTGGCTCATCGAAAGCTGAGTTAACGCTTAAAACTAATATTTTTGAATTTACAGGTCAGGAAAAATCGAGAGTAAAACTAAATCTAGTAAGTGATAGTTGTACTGTTGACTTAAGCGGGAACAGTAAAATAGAAGCCTTAATAAATACCGAAAAATTTAAAGGCTACTTATTACAACGTAGCAATGCTCTAATAGAAGGTAATTGCGACAGCCAGCATTTAGAGCTAGACAACAACACACAATTTATTGGTAAAAATTTCACATCTAAATCATGTAATGTCTCCTGTGATATCTCCAGTGATGCCCATATAGAGGTTTTAAATGAGATTACTATTAATGCTACTGGTAATAGCTCTATTTATCTTTACCAAGATCCTAAAATAACTATAGAAAACTTTACAGATACTGCTAAATTGCAGAAAAAGGTTAAGAAGTAGTATTTATAGACGGTAGAAATTTAATAAAAATATCACGCCATAGATTCCAAAATCATCTTAATATCGGCTTCTGTAGTATCTGGATTTATAAAACAAAAACGGGAAACTGTCTCAAAATCATCGCCTTGTTTCCATTTCGTAGGTGCTACTAATGCAAAACCTTTTTTATGGTTTTTATAGGTCCAGTTTTTATAATCGTCTGCACTCCAACCTATCCTCCTGTATAATACGCAAGATAAACTTGGAGGTCTTACCAATTCTAAATTTGGATGTTCAATTATTAATTGTCCTGCGATTTGTGCCAACTCTAAACCGCGCTCTATAGCTTGCTTATAACGATTTGTGCCATGAGTAGCTAGAGAAAACCACAACGGTAACCCTCTAACTCGTCTGGTTAGTTGTATTTGGTAATCGGTGGGATTAAAACCATCTGCCCCGCTATCCTTAAAAATCTCTAAGTAAGAGCCTTGTTGCGCATGTGCTTTTTTGGCTAATTCTGGCTGTTTGTAAATCACTGCGCCACAGTCGTAAGGTGAAAATAGCCATTTGTGAGGATCTATAGTAATACTATCTGCTTGTTCAATACCATTAAACAAATGCCTTACAGAGTCTGCAGCCAATGCACCTCCTCCATATGCGGCATCAACATGAAACCATAATTGCTCCTTTTTACATACTAAAGCAATACCATCTAAATCATCTATAATTCCAGCATTTGTTGTACCGCCTGTGGCTACTATAGCAAACAAGCGTTTGCGTTGATTTATAGATAACCCTTGAATCGTTTTTTCTAGTTCTGTACCTAACAATCTATCTTCTGTATTGACCAAAATAACATCTACATCAATAACTTTCGCCATTGCTTTTATGGATGAATGGGCGCCACTGGATGTAATGATTAAACCTCGTTCCTTTTTATAAATGCTATTACTTCTCCAATCTTCCCTAGCTGTTACCATAGCTGAAAGATTTGCTGCTGTACCACCACTGGTAAACACACCAAAAGCACCTTTTGGTAAACCTGTAAGCGATACAATCCATTTCATGGCTTCGTTTTCACAAAAAATGCCTCCTGCGCCTTCCATCCAATAAGCCCCATGAATACTGGATGCAGAAGTGACTAAATCGAACATGATTGATGCTCTAGTGGGGGATGCTGGCACAAAAGCTAAATGTCTGGGATGATCTATAGGGACATTGGCTTTTACCAAATATGTTTTCCATAGGTTAAAGGCGTATTCGCCTCCAATACCTGTATCTGTAATGGTTTCACCAACTAAAGCCTTTAATTCTTCTTCGGTTTTAGGTTGCCCTATCTCTGTATTTATCGACGATATCCTATCTATAGCATACTTCATGACATCTAAGGTCATTTCAACTAAATCAATATCTATTTTATGCATAACTACAGACTTAAGATAGTAAACTCATGCTTTAAAGGCTCTAAATATTTAATTAATGTTGGAATAAGGAGGGCGCCATATTCTAAATAAAGTTCAGAAAAATTAGTGTTTCTTTCTTGCAAACTTCCGTTAGGAAATAATTGACTTTGCAAATCCGTCATACGAGACACATGATTAGACAATTTTATTTTTTGTGCTTTCAATAAGCGTTTTTCTAGTTTTTCTAATCCCTTTAATTGTTGTTTTTCCTGAGCTTTAACGGCGCCTAAAAATGACTTATCGGTTTGCTCTGCTAATTGATACAAAGCCTTAAATTGCTCTGCTAAAAGTGCTTGCTGACTTGAAAAGTTAATATCTATATTAGATATTTCTCTAACTTTTTTATTAATAAACCTATTTCTTTTAAGAAAAAGATCTCCATTCGAAATGTTTAAACTGTTTAGCTTTTTATGCTGAGACTCTGTTTTAATTAAAACCGAATTCCTTAACAACAACATGGGAAAAGGCACCTTTACTTCATTAAAATAGGCTTTTAATTGTAGCCAATAGGCTAACTCGCCTCCTCCTCCAATATAACATAAATTTGGCAATATAACTTCTTGATATAAAGGACGCATAATAACATTAGGCGAAAACCGTTCTGGGTATTCGTTAAGGTGTTTTAATAATTCTACTTTGGTCCACGTGATATTACTATTATTAACCTTAAACAATCCATTTTCGAAAATTATACGTTCTCTTAAATTTTTCTTTAAATAAAATAAGTTAATCGTTCTTGGGTTGACTTGTATTTTATAGTCTTTGGATACATTACTTAAACCTTCATTAGTTTTAGAAACGCCCTTAAAAGAGGTGTTATTAAGTAATTCGTCTTTAATATGAGGTACAAATAATTGTTTTAACGCTCTGTCATTACCATCTATAATAACAAGTCCATAATCTTTAAATAATTCGTTAGCCAGATATCTAGTAGCTTTGGTTAAATTACGATGTTTTAAGTAGGCATTTTCAAATAGAGTTCTTAATGCATTCGCATTTTTAGTAGCTCCCAAATCTTTTGAAAATAATGCAAACACCTCATCTAAACCTTCCAGAGACAATTCTCCCACAGCACCATTCGCTTTTCTATTCCATTGAAATTTCTTGCCTTTAAAATTAAAATAATTAATCTCATCAAAATCATGATCTTCGGTGGCCATCCAGTAAATTGGCACAAAATTATAATCTGGATAATGTTCCTTTAATTGTTTTGACAAATTAATTGTTGAAATTATCTTGTATAAGAAGTAAAGCGGCCCTGTGAATAAATTAAGCTGATGCCCAGTGGTAATAGTAAATGTTTTTGAAGAAGCTAAGTCCTCTATATTTTGCTCTGTTTTATCTGAAGTTAAACTATCCTTGTATTGATTTTTTAATGCAGACATCAATACCAAACGATTTGCTTCATTAACAAGCTTTGATTGCTGTTTTTCTTCGATTTGAGCCTTGAAGTTCTCTATTTTTGGAAAATGACTGTAAAACTGTTTTAAGTCTTTTTTTTCGTCTAAATAATCGCAAATTAAGGATGAAAAATACCCCGTGTCCCGAAACGATAAAAAATCTTGCTTCATACTTTAAATTAAATAACACGTAAATATACAGCTATTCCATTTTTATGTATGTAAAAATTAAGTTAAAGCACTTTAATCTAAAATTTCATAGTAAAAAACAGCTTTCCCTTATAACTACGCCTCTTATGTAATAAATACAATTATTAATAAAGATCACATAACATAGCATTAATATGTTATGATCTAAAACATAAAGTGCTATTATAAAGATATGTAACAGTGTAACACGCTTATAAAACATTGAAAAATTAATACTTATTCCTATATATTATTCTTTTAAAGACTAAAAGAACTACACTTAAAATCTTCTTTATTTAGACTGAGTCTAATCATTAATCCTCTAATAACTTATCTAACATTAAACTAACTAATAGTTAATAAAAGAACATTGATGGCTTAACAACAAAAAGCGCACCTCTCAATAATTTTGAAGGAATAAATAACTAAAAACAATTAAAATATTATGAAAAAATTACTTACAATTTTTTTACTACTATTTACTATTGTTACTATTCCTGCTACAGTGGTTAGTTGTGATATAGAAGATGGAAGAAATGGTCTTAATGGTTTAAATGGTGAGGATGGTGAGGGTGGAGAAGATTTTCCAGTAGAAGAAATGAAACTTCTAACAAGTTCGGTAGTTTCTGCTGATAAAGTCTTTAATAAATTTCCTCAATGCAAGCATGCGAGGTATTTGTTCGAATTTTATTTTTCAATGAAAACCTAAGGCTTTCAAACTTTCCTATTCGTACGATGCTAGCATCGGGGAATTATACCAATTATTAAACCATCAGAGATTAAACTCACTATGAGGGAGTAAAGTAGTTAACCATTCATATCTCGCCAGATTACCTGAAGATACTTTTCTTTTCGATTTTGCTGTAGTTCTAGAAATCCGTATTCATAACAGGAAATCTAGCGTATCCCGTAGATAATTCTTGGTTTTACCATGGAAACCTTATTGTAGTTAGATTGGAAATATTATAAAGAAACACACCAAGAGATCGTATAAATTAACTCTTGATGCGTTTTTATTGATTTATAAATTCTGTAGTTAAACCCTCTTTATGTTATGTATCAGAAAAATTATTTTTTAACGATTCTAATTATTTGCTTTGTTTTAGTTTTTGTGGTAATACCCTCTAAATTAATAACTAAAAAATAGTTACCATCAGCTAAACCAGATAAATCTATTGTATCTGTATTCTTATTACTACTAACTAACCTTCCTATAAAGGAATACACATTTACTTGAGTAGGTATATTCTTATTTTGATCTGTAGTAATTTTTATAATTCCCGAAGTTGGGTTAGGAAATGCATATAACTCTGGAGACGTTGGATCTTTAAGTTCTTCATTCGATTTTATATCAAAAGCTCTCGCATTATTATTTGTAGTAATAATCCACTGTTGATTTCCACTGTTATTATTCGAAGCCCACATGTGCACATTTTGATTATTTGCTCCTCCATTTCTACCATCGATAGAAAAACCAGATGCATTTCGTTTTTCTAAACGATATTTGTTTCCACCGATAGATATTTTCTTAAAATGTTGATTTTGATTGTTATTATCACACCTCCATAGTTTTACATTATTACCATTATTACCTCCATTACCTCCATCAATACAGAAATTGGTATTCCTTTTTTTATACGAATAAAACCCATTCCCTCTGTTAATTTCTTCCCATTGCTGGTTTACGTTATTTTGATTGTAGCTCCATAGCTTGACATTCTGATTATTACTACCTCCATTACCTCCATCTATAGCATAGTTAGTAGCATTTCCTTTTCTCAAAGTAACTATTGGATTACCTCCACCTGAACCATTTCCAGGAGAATATGGGAAATAGTAAAAATAATCAATATGTAACCATGAATCTTTATTCGCATCATTTGGTGCTGATACATATTTATTGGATAATATATTAAAAATTGGCGCTCTATTTTTCTTATTTACATTATCATTAGTTGTTTCTCCATCTGTAAATGTCACTGTTTTTCCAATCTTTTCCCACCTTCCATTTTTCTTTTCCCAAAGTTGTAAGTAGTTAGGATGGTATTCAAAGCCCATTGTACGCCAATTGTTATCAAAATCAAAATTCCCTACTATAAGTTTTCCACTTTTTGAACGTAAACCATCACTTTTTGCAATAGCATGAGTATTCCATCGAGCAGGTGTGTAAAATTCGATCATATCAATCTCTATTTTATGTTCTCTTGGAGGATTAAGTGCTTTCCAAACTGTTCCGCTATTATTTTTATCACCCCAAATAGCTGGGTGCCAAGCTGTATGCACATTAGATTTAAGCCCAACAACTCTATATTTAAATTCATAAAATCCAAAATGTGAGCTCTTTAGTGCACTTAATCCTCCACCTTTTTTAGTTGCATTATCGCCTTTTAATGAGAGGTAACTATTGTTTACGATATATACATATTTTGTTCCTTCTCCTATTCCAGGATCTAGCTTACTTCTTCGGTAACACCACTTATTAAAATCAACTGTACTAAAATCATCAGAAATACTCTGATCGCGGTTTTTTGCATATTGATTAGCTATCGAATTAGGAAGATTTCCTTGTGAGAGTATATTACCATAGGTAAATAATAAATATACTATCAATGAAAATTTTAAATATTGTAAATGGCTTTGATTCTTAACAGTTCGTTTTTTTCTTTGGTTACTAATAGTTTTAAGATGAGTTGTCATAATTTTTAGTTTTAATATTTATACTTTTTATTTACAGTACTAAAATTTTCGTTTTAATTTTTTCATAGTAAATTCAAAAAGTATAAACAGAGTTAGTTTAATTTATAATTAGTATAATGTGTTATGTTTATAACACTTCGAGGGTTTTATATATTGATTTTTTTTCTTAAGCTTGATCTTTGAATAGTCTACCGTGAAATATATAGAGCCAACGCTATCTATAGTAAACTTCAAAAATCATGGTCTTCATATTATTCATTTTGAATAATTAAACATCTATCAATAATGAAATGTTGATTACAGATTTTAGACGTTTTTAAAGTCTTTTTTTAACCCACTTTATGCAATAGAAGGTTGTCATGAAGCTTGTAGACCCAAGAAATATTAGTGTTTTCTTAATTTCTGCATAGTCCCGCTTATGCGTGAGTGAAATTAAAAAACGTAGCGCAGCGGTAGTATTTGCAGTAGCTACAAGAGGTAATAAATTTTCTATTGCATAAAGCGTTATATCCTTTCGGGGAAAGAGTTTTTATTTAAGTTATCCTGAACTACTTTTAGAAAAGAAAAAGTTATGATTTTTTTTAAATAAGCTATCATTTTTGTTTTTGCGTTCATTTTAATTATGTGTTAGTTTATGTGAATATAAAATTAACAATAAATAACTCAAAACACTAACATATTAACACCTTAATCGTTTAATAATCAACACCATTGATAGCTACTATCAAGTACAATCTGTAACCTTTTATAAATTAGAAAATGCTTGATACTACCACTAATGCTAACTCTTCTTTAACCCTATTTATGCAATAGAAAGTTGTCATTAAGCTTGTAGATGTAAGAAATACTAGTGTTTTCTTAATTTCTGCATAACACTGCTATGCAGAAATTAAAAAAAGCAACACAGGGAGGAGGGGCGATAAAGATGTTGCTCCATTTCCAATACCCTTATCAGATTAGACAGGAATCATTTTAGTTTTCTCACCCATTTCTGTTTTATCTGAATTCTTTTTTTCTTTTGTTTGATTACAGCTAATGATACTACAGCTTATTAGAACTATTAAGTTTTTTTTTATTGTAAGGTTATTTATAGATTCTATAGTTTTTACTTTACTAAGCCATAACGGCACAAGCGAGACGCTCGCGCTAGCCTAATCTAATACGCTAGGACTAGGGGGATTATTGTAATAGAAGTGCTTTTAGACTCTTATTTGGCATTTTACAACCCAAAAAAAGCTTTTTGGGTACAGCTCTAAAAAGAAATTTTATGCAAAAAGATGGCAATAGCAAGGCCATATTTGCAAAATAGTTGGTTAGCATTTTTATTAGTTAGGTTGGTGTTAATGTATTTATATATAAGTAATAAACAAAAAAACGTCTTTGTCCATATTTTGTCCGTTGAATAAACAGGTTATAAGTTTTTTTTTTTAGAAGTATAACATTACTAATTAAAAGACATTATCATTTTACATATCAAAAAAAACACATAACCACCTGTAAATCAGCACTATTAATCTAAAAGACATTTTTTAATATTAAAAAACCTACAACTAACCCTCTTCTTATTTAGACTCAGTCTAATCATTAATCCTTTAATAACTTATCTAACATTAAACTAACCAATAGTTAATAAAAGAACATTGATGGCTTAACAACAAAAAGCGCATCTCTCAATAATTTTGAAGGAATAAATAACTAAAAACAATTAAAATATTATGAAAAAATTACTTACAAGTTTTTTACTACTACTTACTATTGTTACTATTCCTGTTATAGTGGTTAGTTGTGATGTAGAAGATGGAATAGATGGTCTTAATGGTTTAAATGGTAAAGATGGTGAGGATGGAACTAGCGGTACCGATGGCATTAATACTTCTGCTGTTTTATTCAATTCTAAAACACCTGGTTTTTTAAAAGCTACTAGTGATTTTGTTGGCTTAAAAATCACACCTATTTTATCTTCTGAAGATGCAATACCAAACACGCCCGATTTTGTTTATGGGTCTATGGCCGATGGTGCTGGCTTGTTAGACAATGGAAACGAAACGTATACATTAATTAACAATATTGAAGCAGATTACTCTATAGCACGCATTATACTAAACAAAGATTTAAAACCAATCTCTGGTGAATATATCTTAAATGCTGCTGCAACTGCAGAAACGGCTCAATGTTCAGGATCTATGATTACGGTTGAAGAACACGGATTTGGTCCTTTATACCTATCTGGTGGTGAATGGGGAGGCTCTTCAAAAGGTGTTTTCTTAACCGATCCTACTAAAAGTCCTGACGATGCTGGTACAGGAAAAATGTTAAATGCTTTCGGACAATGGTCTACCGAAAATGCTGTTGTAATTGGTAAAGATGCTTATGCAGGAAAAACTGTTGCTTTTATAGGTGATGACCATTCTGCAGATGATGTCCCTTCTGGACAATTAGGTATGTATGTAGGTGATCAAGGTGACTTAGAAGGTGGCAAATTATATGGTTTAAAAGTCACTTCTTCTGGAATTACTTATGAGATAGATATGCTTGAAGGTAAAGAGTATGATGCCGAATTTGTTGAATTAGAAGAAAGGGAAATTAATGCGTTGGATGCAGAAGCCAAAAGCAAAGGTGTTATTGGATTCTCTAGATTAGAGGATATTGATTGGAGAAGAGGTTCTGCAAATAACCAAAGAGAACTTTATATTGCAGTTACTGGGCGTGATAAGTCTGCATTAGTAGGTAAAGGTACCAGATTAGGGAGGGTTTACAAAATAGTATTAAACGATACTGATCCTACTGGAGCTTGTAAAATCACGTGTATCTTAGATGGTGATAAACTTGGTGGTAAGGCTAGTGGATTTCACTCTCCTGATAACATATTAGTTACTGAAAATTATGCTTATATCCAAGAAGACCCTAATGGATACCAAGCTTTAAACCCAGATATTGTTGGTTATGCTAAATTATATCAATACAACTTAAACACTGGTGCGCTTAAAACAGTTTTAGAATGTGATCAAGACAGAGCTACTTCTGTTGGTTATGGTACATCAAAAATGTGGGAGATTACAGGTATGATTGATGTGACCGATATTGTTAAAAACGGAAAAAACACATTCTTAATAATTACTCAAAATCACGGTTGGGAACCAGCCGATGGTACGTCCTTTACAGATCCTCTAGCGAACCCTGACTTAGCAAGAAGAAAAGAAGGGTCTCAACTTTATAAAATCACTGGATTAGAAAGATAACCACATGAAATTATATTTGAATTTTGCATTCAAAGCTAAGACATACGTATTAAGCGTATGTCTTTTGCTTTTAGGTATTTCTTGTAAAAAGAAAGAAGAAAAACAACCTATATTAGCCCCAGAAGAGCAGCCTACAGATAAATTGGAAAAACTATATAAAGAACATCTGGTAATGGCATATCGTTATTTAGATAGTATTACTATTGAAAATAGCACTACCAGTAATAAGGAATATTATGTAAATTCAAGAACTCATTTTAAAAAAAGTGAGCCCATTCTTGCTTATGCCGAAAAGGAAAACTATAAGTCTCTAAACGCTCCAAACCTACTTAGAATACAAGAAGAAGATGCCACCGATATAAAAATAAACCAGCCTATTGGCTATCAGGTTATAGAAGAAAACTTACTATCGAAAACTACAGATACTTTACTCTTAACCAGAGCATTAAGCGTTACTAGTAATAGGCTCAAACTAATACATAACAACACACAATTACAATTTAAAAACCATCATGTTCTATGGCTTTTAAAAGATGCTATTGTTAGAACAGCAACAGTTGGTTTATCTAATTTTGATTCGCCTGTATTGGGTATGTCTCTAGAAGAATCTGCTCACTCAATTCAAACCTTAAAAAATATTATATCTATTTATGGCTCTAATTTTAAAGATAAAAATTTACTAAAACAATGGCATAACGAATTACATAGTACAATAAAAGCTTTAAATACAGATTTTGATACGTTTAACAGGTATGATTTCATAAAAAATCATACTAATAACCAATTACATCTCCTTGTAAAGACTCAAAAAGATTGGAAGGTTAAATTTCCTTTTGAGCTAGCTTTAAAAAACGACATTACATCTTTATTTAGTACCAACACATTTAATATTGGGCACTTTTCTGATTATAGAAACGATACCATACACTTACAAACCAAAACCAAACTAGGTAAAGCTTTGTTTAATGATAAAAGACTTTCTATAAATAATAGTATGTCATGCGCTACATGCCATATACAAGAAAAAGCTTTTACTGATGGGAAACGTATTTTTAATAAACACCAAAAAAGAAACACACCTACACTCACGTATGCCAGTTTCCAAAAATCTTTCTTTTTTGATAATAGAGCAGGCAGCTTAGAAGGACAAATTGTTGGTGTGGTAACTAATCATAACGAATTTAATGCAGATTTAGTGCATATTACAAATGTGATTAAAAACGACAAAAACTATGCTGTTGCTTTCGATTCTTTATATACGCGAGGTGCTACAGATATGAATATAAGGCATGCTATGGCGTCTTATGTTAGATCTTTAAGTCCTTTTAACTCTAAATTTGATAAAAACATAAACCAAATCGAAACAACTTTAACCGATCAGGAAATTAAAGGATTTAATCTATTTATGGGAAAAGCAGCTTGTGCGACTTGTCATTTCCCACCTTTATTTAATGGTACAGTCCCCCCCTATTTTAATGAATCTGAACTTGAAATTATAGGCGTTCCAGAAACAAAAAACAATAAAAAGTTAGACGATGATTTAGGACGTTACTATTTATTTAAAACCGAACAACGTAAAGGCGCCTTTAAAACACCAACTATAAGAAATATTGCACTTACTGCACCCTACATGCACAATGGTGTATACGATACTTTAGAGGAAGTCATAGATTTTTATAATAAAGGAGGTGGCGTTGGTTTGGGCTTTAATGTTCCTCATCAAACCTTACCTTTTGAGGATTTAGACCTTTCTATAAATGAACAAAAAACTATAATCGCTTTTATGAAAACACTTACAGACAATACTTCAGTGAAATATGACTAAATAGTATTAACCAGTGGTGTATTTAGAAATAAAATATCTAATAAATGTCAGTTCGAGTGATTTTGAGATTATCGAAATCAAAATATATTTTGATTGAAGATACCAAGCGAAGCTTAAAAATCGTATCGAGAACTAATTGTAAAGACCAAAATTCCAATTCTCGATACATCACGCCTTAGGCGTGACACTCGAACTGACAGAATTTTGTCTAAATGCACCACAGGTAGTATTAATTACTAACAGCAATTTTATTTGTATTATTCCTGTCTGTTGGTGCCACTAATTAAAAATTAGCGATAGTCGTTACTTTGACAAACTATGACTGTACATAGATTTATCATTTGCTTTTTAATTACAATTTAAGGTATTAAAATAACCTATTTATGAACGTTATAGAGCTTAAAGATTGACTATTTTTGTACACCTAAAGTTGTACAAAATTTATGCCCATTACTGTTCGTATTCAAGTTTCTCCAAAGGAAGCTACATTGTTAAATGTTTTAAAAAACAAAGTAGCGCAATTGAATAGTATTCCTGAAAAGGATATAAACCATATTGAAATTGTTAAGCGCTCTATTGATGCAAGGCAAAAAAATATTAAAATAAATTTAACACTAGCTATTTTTGTTAATGAAGATTATATTGAAAATACGATACAATTACCCATATATCCTAACGTAGAAAACTCTGAACAAATACTTATTATTGGCGCTGGTCCAGCAGGACTTTTTGCTGCTTTACGTTGTATTGAATTAGGTTTAAAGCCTGTGATTATTGAACGTGGAAAAGATGTACGTAGTCGAAGACGGGATTTAAAAGCGATTACTCGCGACCATATTGTTAATGAAGATTCTAATTATTGCTTTGGAGAAGGGGGAGCGGGAACTTATAGTGATGGCAAATTATATACGCGATCTAAAAAAAGAGGAGATGTAAATCGAATTTTAGATGTATTGGTTGGTTTTGGAGCTACTCCAGAAATTAAAGTAAATGCACACCCGCATATTGGGACAAATAAATTACCAGATATTATTGCGTCAATGCGTGAAAAAATAATAGCTCAGGGTGGTGAGGTTTGGTTTAATAAAAGAATGATTGATTTTGACATTAAAAACAGTGAAATTAATGGCGTAGTTTTACATGATGGCAGTACAGTTAATGCTAGGAAAGTGATTTTAGCAACAGGGCATTCGGCTCGAGATATTTTTGAGTTATTATATAAAAAAAATATATTAATAGAGGCTAAACCATTTGCTTTAGGAGTACGCGTGGAGCATTCGCAGAAATTTATTGATCAAATTCAATACAAAACCAAGGAACGAAGTCCATATTTACCTCCATCTCCTTATAGTATAGTTAAACAGGTTAATGGTCGTGGTATGTATTCATTTTGTATGTGTCCAGGAGGAGTAATCGCTCCTTGTGCAACAAGTGCAGGTGAGGTGGTAACTAATGGGTGGTCTCCTTCTAAAAGAGATCAACCAACATCAAATAGTGGTATTGTTGTAGAACTTCGTTTAGAAGATTTTAAGCCCTATGAAAAGTTTGGACCTTTGGCAGGAATGCATTTTCAAGCAGCTATTGAAAAAAAAGCTTGGTATTTAGGAGGTAAAACCCAAAGCGTACCTGCACAGCGTTTAACAGATTTGGTACAAGGAAAAACGTCTCAATCTTTACCAAAAACATCATACAAGCCAGGATTAACTTCAGTTGATATGGGATTAGTTTTTCCAAAGTTTATTCATAGTGTATTAAAACAAGGTTTTCAGGATTTTAATAAAAGTATGCGTGGGTATTTAACAGAAGAAGCTGTAGCTCATGCGCCCGAATCAAGAACTTCATCTCCAGTGAGAATTCCAAGAGATCGTTTTACTTTAGAGCATCCGCAAATTAAAGGTTTGTTTCCTTGCGGAGAAGGAGCAGGTTATGCAGGTGGAATTATATCGGCAGCTATTGACGGCGAAAAATGTGCCGAAGCTATTGCTAACACATTAAAAATATAGTTTAGAGTGTGTTTTTTGAGTTAGCATCCGTATTAGGGATTAAAAAAAATATCTGAGAGCTTTTATACTATTCGCAGATTTTTATATCGTTTGAAACCTGAGTTAGAGACTAAAACAACTTTATTTCTATGATTGCTTACTGTTGGCTCCTCTAATTAAAAATTAGTGGTATCCATTACGTTGATAAGTTATGACCTAGCGAGGTTACCACATTTAGCAGGATGAGTTTAACAAAAAACTTCACTCTTTAAAAAACGCACATAACAAATATTCAAAATTTAGTCTTTACTTTTTAATATACATCGAAGTTGCAGACTTCAAAGCGAGGTATACACCTCATCTATTATTTAACAAACCGTTTTAAAAGATACTGTGATAGTTTGTAGAACATATATCCAGAAATCACTCCAAAAGTTAATCCACATACAATATCTAAAGGATAATGCACCCCCACATAAATACGACTGTAAGCAACTATAAAGCTCCATACAATCAAAATATAAATTAAGTACTTGTAATAGGCTTTCAAAGCTAATCCAGCAAAAATTGCTGCCGCCATAGAATTTGAAGAATGTCCAGAGAAAAAGCCATATCGTCCACAGCGTTGCGCAACAAAACGTATTTGATCAAAAATACCTGCAGCATCTCTGCATGGTCTAGGGCGTTTAAAACTATGTTTAAACAAATTGGTTATTTGATCTGTAAACGTAATCATTAATGCCACAGTAATCACAAAAACCAATAAGGCTTTTAACCCATATTTTTTATATAATAGAAACAACAATATGGCATATAAAGGAACAAATGTTTTTTTAGCAGTTATAATCAACCATAATTGATCCCAAGTGGAAGATCCTAAATTATTTAAAAATATGAATAATTCTGTATCATATTGTAAAAGCTGATCAATCATACTAATCTATTATTTTATTCATCATATTTAGCGATCTCTCTATCATAAAAGACTGTAGCAAGCTTAATGGCATTTTCTGTTTCGGTTTTTAATTCTCTTTGATCTTCTTCATTAAAATCTTCAAACCATTCTACCTCATCGTTTTCTAGGTTGATAATAAATCTAGGAAATTCTGTGTGTATTACAAAAATAGCGTCTGGATAATCTGTATTATCACCTAGTATAAATTTTGGAAGGCTCATATTCTTTTAATTATTAAGTCTATTGGTTGGTTTTATATAGAAGTAATGATTTCTTTTTATAATCAAAGTAAACATACTCAAATTTTCGTTCTAAAATCATTTTCTTCTCTTTTTCATGGATTACAAAACTAACTTTAGTTAACCATGTATTTGAAATATTTGAAAAATCTGATGTTATTTCTTGAGTATCAGATTCTATAATATGTTCATCTTTATTACTATCAACAAATAATAAACGCCCTCCTTTAAATGTTTTTATATTATCTCTACTTAAAATAGAAACATTAAGAAATTCGTAATCTGATAAAACCTGAAAATCAGCATAAAGCTGGCCATTTTTGGACTCTGCAATTTTATCGCCTTTAATATTGGATACTAACCCCTCTGTATAGGTATCTACATGAGTTCTCTCCATTGCTTTTATGTTTCCAAAAGCAGCTAAAACTTTATCTATTTTTCTTAATATATCCATACATACTATGAATTAATTGTTTCTTTCATAATAAGTTTTTTACTCAAATAATCAAATCGAATATACAATAAAATTGCAGCAGTAGTTAAACCTGCGAGTAAACCAATCCAAATCCCTGTACTTCCATACATATTTGCTTTTCCTAAAAACCAACATAAAGGAAATCCTACTATCCAATAAGCTACAAATACCAAAAACATAGGGATTTTAACATCTTGTAACCCCCTTAAAGCGCCTAGAACAACCACTTGAATGCTATCACTTATCTGAAAAACAGCAGCTACTAATAATAATTTAGATGCCATTTTTATCACTTCTCGATTATCTACAGCATTTTTAGCATCATTATAATCTAAATACAATTTGGGCAATTGTTTGTGAAAAATGAAAAACAAAATTGCAAACCCTATAGCTAGTATAATTCCGAATAAAAAGATAGAAAAAGCAATACGTCGCAACTCAAAATAACGTTTTAATCCTTTTTGATTGCCCACACGAATCATAGCAGCAACACTTAGTCCCATAGCTACCATAAATGTCATGGATCCCAAATTAAGCGCTATTTGGTTTGCTGCTTGTGGGTTTTTACCCAATAATCCACTCAACCAAATGGCAGCTGTAAATATAGCAACCTCAAAAAACATTTGTAATGCATTTGGTACGCCTAAATTAAATACCTTTTTTAAAACTCGCTTATCAAGGTTAAACAAATGTATTTTAGAAACATAACTATTAGACCTGTTATTTTTTTTAAGTAATATCCATATATAGACAACCATAATAACACGAGATGCCAAAGTACCGTAAGCAGCTCCTATAATCCCCAATTGCGGCATCCCAAATTTCCCAAAAATTAAAACATAATTGAGAATAATGTTTATAATATTAGCTAGTAAGGTAGCATACATAGGATATTTAGTCATAGACATACCATCGCTAAATTGTTTAAACCCTTGAAAAATTACTAACGGGATTAAAGATGCCGCTACTAAATCTAAATATGGAATAGCTAATGCCACGACCTCCTCTGGTTGTTTCATAAAATACATTAGAGGTTTTGCAAAAAACACTAATGCAAATAAAAGAATCCCCAAAACAGTACATAAAAAAAGCCCGTGTTTAAAAGAACGTTTTCCTTTATCGAAATCATTTTCGGCATCTGCTTCTGCTATTAAAGGTGTAATTGCAGTGGAAAATCCAATACCTAGGGACATGGCAATAAACATGAAACTATTTCCCAGTGATACGGCTGCCAATGGTGCAGTGCCTAATTGCCCAACCATAATATTATCTACAAACGTTACAAACGTATGCCCTAACATCCCCAACATAACAGGAGATGCTAGTCGCCAATTATACTTAAACTCTTTTGTATAGTCTGCTAATTTCACGTAGCAAAAATAAACTTTAACCGTTGCTTTCTCGTTAGTTTATTCGTTTAATTTTGGATAAAAAATGTAGTCTTACATTTATAGTTTTGGAAGGTTATTTATAGCTTTGTCATACTCATCAATAAGGTCTTCGACTATTTTAGAAACAGGCTTTATTTCATCAATTAATGCAGAAATTTGTCCTATTTCAAGCTCACCTTCATGCAAATCACCTTCAAACATACCTTTTTTAGCTCTGCCTCTTCCTAAATGTGTTTTAAGTTCTTCTAAAGTGGAGCCCTTTTTGTATAGCTCTTGAATTTCATTATAAAACTTATTCTTAATCAACCTTACTGGCGCTAATTCTTTTAAGGTTAATTTTGTATCACCTTCTTTTGCTGTAACTACTGCATTTTTAAATGCGTCGTGAGAAGAACTTTCTTTACTAGCTACAAATCGGCTACCTATCTGTACACCATCGGCTCCTAAAATCATGCAAGCAAGCATCCCGCTTCCTGTTGCAATACCTCCAGCTGCTATTATTGGAATTTTAATGTGTTTTTTTATTAAAGGAATTAATGTAAGGGTCGTTGTTTCATCTCTTCCATTATGTCCTCCTGCTTCAAATCCTTCGGCAACTATAGCATCTACTCCTGTTTCTTGTGCTTTTAAAGCAAACTTTAAGCTACTTACCACATGCACAACAGTTATACCTCTTTGCTGCAACCAATATGTCCATACTTTTGGATTACCTGCAGATGTAAATACAATTTTAACACCTTCTTCAACAATAATATCCATGAGTACTTTTACATCCGGGTATAACATTGGCACATTAACACCAAAAGGTTTTGTTGTCGCTTTTTTACATTTTTGTATGTGCTCGCGAAGCACTTCAGGATACATAGATCCTGCTCCAATTAATCCTAAAATGCCAGAATTACTAGCCGCCGAGGCTAAACGCCAACCACTAGTCCAAACCATTCCTGCCTGGATAATTGGATATTTTATATTGAATAATTTTGTTATGGTTTGACTCACTATTTTTTTATAAGCTTAATTGTCTTTCTGCCTTTTTCAAATTCTATATTAGCAATATATATTCCCTTAGATAATGCTACTGTATTGATAGTACCTTCACCTTCTTGAACTAAAAAAGATTGTATTTTCTTTCCTAAAACATCATATATGTGTATTGCTAAAACGTTTTGATCTGGAGGCGTTATAAAATTAATTTTATCTTTAAAAGGGTTTGGATATACATAACTATTATTTACTTCTTTTTTATATGATGTTGTAGATAGTTCTTGGTCGAGTATTGCCTCCAAATCGGGTATCCCATAGCCTAAAAAATAATCTGGCATCTCATATTGCGATGCCGAAGCTCTTACTAATTGCATAATTTCTAAAGGTGTTTTATCTGGTAATGCCTGTTTTAAACACACAATCCCTCCCGCTATAATTGGCGAACTAAAAGATGTGCCATTAAATGTTGTTATTACATCATTTTCTGTAATAACATAACTTGCTAAGCCTTGTGCTACTATATCTGGTTTTTGACTAGGCTGTGTAGCATTACCCATTGAGCTAAACGATGCATAAGTGCCACTTGCATTAACTGCCCCTATACTTAAAACGCCTTGAGCATCTGCTGGAGCCCCCACAATACCCCAAGTATTATTCCCAGAATTCCCTGCTGAATTAACCAATAACAGCCCTTTTTCAAAGGCTTTATTAGCACCTTTTGTTATAAATGCCGTATCACCATCCATATCACTTGGCGAATAGCTATAGTTAGCATTATCATACGTTGTATATCCTAATGATGTGTTTATTACATCCACTCCTAAACTATCAGCCCGTTCTACAGCTTCTACCCAATAACTTTCCTCAACTGGGTTTTCGCTTGCAGCATCTTCTGTTATAAATAAATAATATGAAGCATTTGGTGCTGTACCTACAAATTGATCTTGAATAAAACCTGCCATAGTACTTAGTACTAACGTACCGTGATTGCTAGCCGTATTTGCATATATATTAGATGTTCTATTTACAAAATCGTACCCATCTAGTAAATGTCCCGTATCTCTTAATTTTTGAAAAGCAGACATTGTATTTACATTTGGAAAACCTGAATCCATTAATGCTACTGTAATGCCTTCGCCCGTATAATTAGCTTCATGTAATACATCGCCATTAAACATTTTAATTTGATTTAAGGCATTACCATAATTAAACGTTGTTGCTGCTGCTTCTTTCTTAGAGATTCTTTTTTGTTTTGCAGCTTTTGTTGTATTTAGGTTTTTATTGGCAAATTCTACATTACTAACAAAACTTAAATCTTCTAAAGCTTGTATACTTTCTTGAGTGCCTCTTACATGTACGGCATTAAACCATTTAGATTTAGCCATTACTGTAATGCCTGTTGCATTTTTAAGCTGTGAAATGTAATTTTCATTTACAGGTACATCTTGTTGATCAATTGAAATCCCATATTTCTGCTTTCTATCAATCGATTTTTGAGTAAGTATGCTTATTGGATTGTTAATCGCAGCCTGAACATTTAATTTGTCTATTAAATATATCCAAGCATCTTGTTGAGCAACTACATTAAAGTGAATAGTTAAGTAAACTATGAATAAAACTATTTTTTTCATAGGTCATGGGGTTTATCGCTAAGTTACGAAATTACTCCCGAACCTATAAGCTCATCTTCCAAATACCAAGCTGCAAACTGTCCTTCTGTAATTGCAGATTGATCATTCTCAAATTCTACATAGAGTCCACTGTTTACTTTATATAATGTTGCCTTTTCTAAAGGTTGACGATAACGAATTCTGGCTAATACGTCCATAGTTTGATCTAATTGCAATGCTAAATCTTCTCTTACCCAATGTAATTCTTCATTAGTAATAAAAAGTACTTTTTTTAGTAAGCCTGGATGTTGTTTACCTTGACCAGTGTATATGATGTTGTCCTTAACATCTGTATCTATAACAAATAAAGGTTCTACTGTACCTCCAACTGCTAAGCCTTTTCTCTGCCCTTTTGTAAAATAATGAGCGCCTTGATGTTTCCCCACTATTTTAGCATTAACTAAACTGTAATCTAGTTTTCTTGACAAATATTTTAACTCTTCTTCCTTAGAAACAAAATCATTCTTTTCTTCTTTAAAAATGGGTTCTTCTTTTGCTACTTCAACAATTACACCTTCTTTTGGCTTTAATTGTTGCTGTAAAAAATCTGGCAACTTTACTTTCCCAATAAAACAAAGGCCTTGTGAATCCTTCTTTTCTGCTGTAACCAAATCTAATGCTGTCGCTATTTCTCGCACTTCGGGTTTTGTTAATTCACCTATAGGAAATAATGACTTTGCTAATTGCTCTTGGGATAATTGACATAAAAAATAAGATTGATCTTTATTCCCATCAACACCAGCCAAGAGTCTATGTATTTCTTTATTATTTTTGTTTAACGTAGATTTTCTACAATAATGCCCAGTAGCTACAAAATCTGCTCCTAGTTCCAGAGCTATATCCATAAAGACATCAAACTTGATTTCTCTATTACAAAGTACATCTGGATTGGGTGTTCTACCGCTTTCGTATTCGTTAAACATGTAATCTACAATACGCTCTTTGTATTGTTCACTTAAGTCTACTGTTTGAAAAGGAATTCCTAATTTATCGGCTACCAACATAGCATCATTACTATCGTCTAACCATGGGCATTCATTAGAGATTGTTACCGAATCATCGTGCCAATTTTTCATAAAAAGACCTATAACCTCATACCCTTCTTCTTTAAGAATATGTGCGGCAACACTAGAATCCACACCACCGGAAAGCCCTATAACAACACGCTTCATAATTAAAAAATTAGAGTGCAAAGATACGCAATTTTAAGGCTTAGAAGTCAATTATAATTTTCTGTAAATAAGCTTCAAATTATTTTTTTGTTTATTGTTTTATAAAAAAAATTAAACACTTTAAAATATTTTGTTTAACTTTGAGTTATATTTGTTAAACAAACATTAATTAAACTAAAAAATTATGAAAAAAGTAACAGCCTTAAGTAAAAACTTACTACTACTTATTATGACATTAGCAATCTTGTCATGTAGTAATGATGATGATAATAATGACAAAGCACCCGAAAATACCCCTGAGACTATCACCGAGCTAGCAGTTGCTACACCTAATCTTAGCTCTCTAGTAGCTGCTCTACAAAAAGCAAATCTTGCTCAAACACTTGATGATCCTGGTAACTATACGGTATTTGCTCCAACAAATGCAGCTTTTGATGCTTTTCTATCTGCAAATAATTTTGCATCATTAGACGATGTTCCTGTAGATGTGTTAACTCAAGTTTTATTAAATCATGTAATTGATGGTGAAGTTAAATCTACAGCCTTAACTACTGGATATGTAAAAACACTTGCGAAAGTTACCTTAGATGATAAAGAATTAAATGTAAGCATGTTTATAAACACTTCTGGAGAAGTTCTTATAAATGGTGTTTCTAAACCAGATACAGCTAACTTAGATATTGATGCAACAAATGGTGTAATACATATTGTAGATGCCGTAATAGGTTTACCTAATATTGTAGATCATGCACTAGCGAACCCTTCATTAACTAGTCTTGTTGCTGCTTTAAGTGCTGCAGATGGAGATTTAGTAAATGTATTAAAAGGAGATGGTCCTTTTACTGTTCTTGCTCCTCTTAATGATGGTTTTACCGAATTTTTAGATGGTGCTGCTTTATCTAGTATTCCTACAGATGATCTTGCTCAGGTTTTATTAAATCATGTTTTAAGTGGCGCTACGTTATCGACAGATTTAGTTAATGCAGTTGCAGGATATACATCAACAAAAACTAAAGTATTTGATGACAGATATTTAAGTTTGTACTTTGACACTACCGATGGTGTTAAATTTAACGGAAAATCTACTGTACAAGCAGCCGATATAGTAGCGAGTAATGGTATTATTCATGCCGTTGATAAAGTAATTGGTTTACCTACAGTTGTTGACTTTGCTACATCTAATCCTAACTTCTCATCTTTAGTAGCGGCCTTAACCAGAGAAGCTTCATTTACCTATGTAGCGACATTGTCTACTGCAAATGGTACTGCTCCAGCTCCTTTTACTGTATTTGCTCCTACAGATATGGCTTTTACTGATTTATTAACCGAATTAGGAGCTGCATCTTTAGCAGATATTGATACAGCTACTTTAGAAGCGACATTAAACCATCATGTTGTTGCTGGCGCAAATGTTGTTTCTTCTAGTTTAATGGATAATATGACTGTGACTACTTTAGGTGGTGACATCACAGCAAATGTAACTGGTGGAGCAACTTTAACAGATGCCAATAATAGAGTTAGTAATATTGATGCTGTAGATGTTCAAGCTGCTAACGGTGTTATACATGTAATAAATAAGGTGGTTTTACCTCCTTTACAATAAAAATCTTGGTTTGTTTGACATAGGCTAATTTAATAGTGTCTATGAAAAAAGTCGTCTGAAAAGTAATTTTTAGGCGATTTTTTGCTTACAATGAAGCTTATTTTGATGCGTTATATTTTTTTTTGAATATAATACCATTTACACTTTGAATTTACTGCAATAAAACACCCTTTTTTCCTTTCTATTTCATTATTAAATGAAACCGTAAACTTAGGCTATGCTTTAATCTTCTAATTCATACAAAGAAAAAAATCATTATTTTCTTTTACAGTAAATTCAAAATATAACTGGTATAATACCAATTTTACTATATTGGTATTGATAGCCCGAACTGGATGTTGACTAGGAATAAAACTGTCATAATCTGGAGGCAGAAGATTTAATTGAGACTGATGATTGGTCTTATAAACTGGTAATGCTTTCATTATACCAAATAAACTAATTCAAAAAAAATAGAGACTGCCTTTTTAGACAGCCTCCATTCTTTAAATAAAATTAAGTATTTTACTTAATAGTCACTCGCCTTTCTAAGTCAATACCATTTCCTAAAATTCTAAGAAAATATACTCCCGAATTCAAGGTAGAGATATCAAGTTGACCTTTAGATTTAAATACTAATTGTTTTCTAAATATTAGTACCCCGTTTAAGTCGAACAGAGTCATTTGATATGTCCCATCTTCAAGTCCCTTAATATTAATTACATCATCTGCAGGAATAGGAAATACGTTTACTTGTAATCCCCTTGAAGGTGTGTCAATTTTACTTGTTAAAGATCCCGTAGTCAAGATAATTTTATCCATATTCCACTGCCAAGTTTGACTCCCAGATGCTATAATTCTTACAGTATGATTTCCAGCAGACAAACTTACTGTACCTCCATTTAATGAGGTGTAAGCATCCCACTCACCATTATTAGGAACATCGGTTGTAGTAGCCACAGTACCATCAACAGAAAGTTGAACTTGCGCATTATTAGAAGGGGTAGAGATCAGGTATTCGATATTGTAGGTCCCTGCAACCGTCACATTAATACCATATTCTGCCCAATCATTACTATTTACATAATTAACTCCAATTGCTGTTCTATTCATGCCCAACCCTGGTCCATTAGCAAATGCATCATTATATGTTCCACTTGTATTGCCAAAAGTTTCGGCCTCTATAATTAATGTATTATTACTAACAGATGTATTTACTGTAATTGATGTCTCAGCAGTAAATCCACCATCTTCTGCAGTGACAGTTATAGTGGCACTTCCATTAGAAATTGCAGATACCAATCCATTACTATCTACTGTTGCTACTGCATCGTTAGATGAACTCCAACTTACGTTACTATTAGTTGCATTAGAAGGCACAATAGACTCATTTAAATTAGAAGTATCGCCAATATCTAGAGATAATGAACTTTCAGAAACAGTAATACCTGTTACTGGCACCAAAATAAATCCATCATCTATTGAGGATAGTATCGTCTTGTCAAGATTCCATTGAAAATATGTTCCTGTAGCTACTAATCGTAATGTATGCATCCCAGTTGTTAAGTTTACATTTGTACCAGCTGTTGTAGTATTAAAGGCTGTAGGGGATCCTGTTTGAGTGATTGCCTGTGTATCTATAATATTCCCATCTAATATATATTGAATATTTTGATTTACTCTATTTGAGCCAGCTACAAAATTCACCTTGTACTCACCAGCTGTAGCTACATTAAATGTATATTCCAACCAATCTGTATTAATGATCTCATGCATATAAGTTATCGTACCTACTGTACCAATCTTACCTCCACGAGTACCATTTTGATTTACTCCTCCCATACTGCTATAATCTTCAGCTTCAATCACAATATCATTTCTAGGAGTCGAAGTACCTACAATTATATCTGTGCTAGCAGTAAAGCTACCATCATTTGTGGTCACAGTAATAGTCGCATTTCCAGTAGAAACTGCAGTTACCAACCCATTACTATCTACTGTTGCAATACCATCATTAGATGAACTCCAACTTACACTTGTATCGGTTGCATTAGATGGTGCAATTGTTGCACTTAGGTTTGATGTGTTACCTACATCTAATGATAATGATGTAGGAGTTACAGAAACCCCTGTTACTGGAATAGTTGACGTTACCACTTCAATTGAGCTAGTAGCAGTAAAGCCTCCATCGGTTGTGGTGACTGTAATTGTCGCAGTACCATTTGATACTGCTAATACTTCTCCATCATCGGTGACGGTTGCCACACTATCATTAGATGAACTCCAACTTACACTTGTATCGGTTGCATTTGATGGAGCTACGCTGGCATTAAGATTAGATGTACGACCTACTTGTATTGATACCGATGTAGGAGTTACAGAAACTCCTGTTACAGTAATATTAGATGCTGTTACCTCAACCGATGTAGTAGCTGTAAAACTTCCATCTGCTGTAGTTACAGTAATAGTGGCATTACCTCCTGATACTGCAGATACTAATCCATTAGTATCTACAGAAGCAATAGTATCATCACTTGATGACCAAGTTACTAGCTGATTACTTGCATTAGCTGGAGTAATCGTTTTTGTTAACTGGCTCGTTTGTCCAACATCTAAAGTCACTGAAGTTGGTGTTACATTTACTCCTGTAACAGGCACATTTGGATTTGTATTACCAGCTCGGAGTTCAAATCGTTCCATATTCCATTGCCAGTCAGCAGTACCTGAAGATTCTAAACGAATGGTATGGACTCCAGCCGAAATATTCACTGGTGCAACTACAGATAGAGCCTTAAAATCATCATAATCCCCATTGTTAGGCACATCAGCTACCGATACTTGTACTCCATCAACAAACATGGTTACACCAGCACCATCATTTGGGCTACCCATGTAATATGTAATTGAATAATCACCACCTTCAGGAAAAGTCACTTCATAATCAACCCAATCACCTGTTTGATTAAAATTAATTGCTCCCTCTCCATTGACTTCATATCTATCGAAACCACCATTTGCACCTCCTGTTGCTATATAATCCTCAGCCTCAATAATGATAGTCTTAGATATCAATATATCACTACTTCCAGAAACAGTACTGTTCTCTGAAGAAGTCGCAGTGATCGTTACCGTTCCATTAGCAATTGCTCCTGCTGTTACCAATCCATTTTGATCAACTGTTGCCAAACTTGGATTACTGGATGACCAAACTAAACTAGTTTGAGTGGTCCATGCAGGTACTAATTCGGCAGTTAATTGTGTGGATAATCCAGGAAATAAATTCACATTTCCAGGCAAATTAATAATTGTAACTTCTTCCACTACTTCGTCTTGCTGAGATGTAATTTCAACACTCGCAGTAAATCCACCATCGTCTGTTGTAGCGGTAATCGTTGCATTACCTTGACCTACTCCTGTTACTAAACCACTAGTGGCATCAACACTTACAATTCCAGAATTGGAAGAAGACCAAGTCATATTTTTATTAAAGGTATCTTCAGGAAGGATTTTTGCAATCAGCTGAATATTATCTCCTACTTGAACACTTCTAATACCATCTTCTATACTTACTGATGTTGCTCTAATATGATCAATTACTTCAACATTAACAGTACAAGAACTTAGCTTTGTAGACCCATCCATTAGACTAACTGTATATGAATAATTAGTTCCAACAGCAGGAGCACTACTTAAATTGTAGGATACATTTACCACTTCATCACCAAAATGAGTTAAAGTTTCACTACCTGAACCTAATACGGTATTACCTTGTTTAAATTCTACCACTACTGTTCTAGCTCCTGTAATTCTAACAGGAACTTCTACTTCTATAGCCTCTAAAGGTCTGACTTGAGTTGGAAGCTTATGACATTTTACAAATTCTTCACCTTCAATAGTAACATATACTTCTATTGATGCTGTATGAGTGATATTTCCTGAAGCTGTATCGATTACAGTTGCGGTTATTGTTGCTGTTTCATTTACTGTTTTTCCTAACAATTTCCCTGTTGATGTCACTTCTACAATTTCTGGATCACTTGAACTCCATTCTATTAATTGTACCGTTGCATCTGCTGGTGAAACTGTTGCTGTTAATGGCATATTGGTAAATCTCTTTACTGTTATGTTACTACCTTCTGAAATGCTAACTCCTGTCACTGGAATAGCTGCAAATGGGGTAGCACTTATCTCTTTGGTTGCTACCGCTGAACCATTATCTATACTTGTAGCAGTTATTGTTGTTGTTCCTGATGTTGCTACTCCTGTCACTACTCCAAACTCGTCTACTGTTGCTACATCTGTATCTGATGAACTCCATGTAATCCCTTTATTAGTCGCATTTTCTGGTGTGAAGGCGATACTTAATGGTAGCTCTTCTCCTTGTTCTACTGAATTTTCTCCTTCAATAGCAATACTACTCACTGCTACACTTCCTTCATCTCCTCTTCCTGGTTCTTTTGTCATATCCCATGTCTGTAAGATAAAGGTTGAATACTCCGAATTATGACCGTGATTGATCACCTCGATTACGTTATTAGTTTGAAGGAATTCTAGAGGTACATCTTGCTCCATAACACCATACCACCCTGTTCCACTTCTTACTCTTTCTCTTCCTCTCCAGTCTTGATCATCTCCTTCTTTGATAAGTACATGGCCATTAACTATAATTTCCATCTTCTTGGTTCTAAAGGTATTTAATCCTATTCTCAAGGTAGCTTCGCCTATTGCTGGTACTACTACATTATTAATTTGAGTTGTTATTTTACTCCTTCCTCCTACTGCTACATGACATTTTTGTCCTCCTAAAAAGGTGGTCTCATTTGTTAATGGTTCTCCATAAAATCTAACTTCTTTTGATTCTTGATCGATAGTCACAGGGTTTGTAAACTCATAATCTAAGACCATAGTGGCACTCCCGTTAAGTAATATACTACCTGGAGCACTGGCAAAGGCTGATTTATCATTTACGGGTTCATTCTTAGCTGCATCAAAGTACTGATGCGTAACATTTATACTTTTTACTGAATTTGCATAGTCATCAAAATAGTTCAAGTTAATTGTGGTTGGGTCTACCTCAAGATTATTTAAAATCAAATAAACATGGTTACCATCTACATAAGCATCCACCTGTATATCTCGATCACTTGATTTTGTATCTATTCTTGTCCCTTTTACATCTTTCCATAATTCATAAAACAATATTATATTACTCCATTCCCAGTTTTCATGATCATAACGACTCTTTCCTCCTTCCTCTGAATAATCACCAACAGGATCCATCATTGTTACACTATAACGTTCTGTTAGTTTTCCACTTGCATCAAAGATATCTCCCCACTGTGCTTTAACTGGTGTAAAAGGCATAGTTAATGTTAAATGAGAAGGGCGTTCTAAAAACTGCATCTGCATTTGATTGAATGGCATTAAATTCCACCAATCTCTTGTCTTGTATGGTCTTTGGCTAGTTCCTGGTCCTACTGCTCCAAATTCTGAGATGATAATATCTTTTTTGTTTCCAAATTTGCGCATATCATACCATTCCATTAAATCTAACATCGCTTCGGTATGGCCTCCGGATCGGATTGTACTTTTAGTTTCGTCTAGTTGAGGCCAGTCGTAAATATGCACACTATAAAAATCCATATTCGCGCCACAATTATCTATAAAGCCTTGAAACAAACCATCCCATTGCCACCATTTTTCTTTTCTATGATCCCAAGTAACACTTGTTGCGGCTTCTTTTATAATATCGTCTCCATTTGTGATATAAAAATTAGGATCCTGACGTAAAACAAAATCAGGAGCTTGAAAATCATGCTGTCCCCAAGTCATTCCTCCTATTTTTGGGGCAGCGCTTCCCAGTACTTCTTTAAATATTTTAGCTGATTCGTTATGGTATTCCCACAATAATTCTGGGCTGGTTACAAACATTTCAAAATATCCAAACATTTCCATATCTGGCTCATTAATACATTCCCAATATTCTGGCATAGGTTCTCCTATACCAGCTCCATTTTTAGAGAAATGATTATCTAGGTAATGTGCCATCCAATAGGCTGAGGCTTTTACATCAAAGACTTGCCATTCATTATCGCCTTTATTTACTCTACCTGGACCACCAGTATGCCAATCTAGTGTTGGGTAATTAGGATGAGGCGTCATTCCCATTATCATATTTCGGGATTTGTTTTCGTATTGACGTCTGTCTCCAAAAAAATCTGTTTCGTACCATTCTTTTAAGCCTTGTCCGTATGACTTTAGATAATTTACATCTGGCCAATTTGGTCTCTCTGGGTCTTCGGTTACCAAGCTATTTTTCCATCCAGCTGAACCGTTATCACGACCAAAATAGACATCCAAATCATTCATGAGATAGTCCATCATGTCTTGATGTCCAGTCCAATCTCTCTCTGTTAGGGAGGCATGAAGGGTCATATGGCGTTCTCTACCAAAATCTGAAATCCCATCCACAGAGTGTTTCATATTAAAATTAATATTAACATTAACCTGAGCAATCATATTTTGCAACATGAAAGTTAAACAGACAGGAATAAGTACTTTTTTTAGTTTTAGTTTTAATTTTAGTTTTAGTCTCATATTTTAATTTGTTATTTAGTTTAGTTTAGTTAATAATTTATGTTTTACATAGGCTATTAGGTTTTTATTAAATGAAGAATTTTGTATTTATTGGACTTTAATGCTCTTAAAGACAGTTACATTTTAATAGTTTTTATTTAAATATCTGTGATATTAAAATAATTTGGTTGATACATACACAATCGAATTAATAAAGTAGCTTGAACAAATATTTATATAAACTAAATTTATTCCCAATCTTAACAAGAGTACTTTATTAGGTGCTTAGAATTTTAAACTTACTTTGTGTTTTTATATACTAACAATTTATGAGATTATTTTAAGAAGTTCTATTAAGAAAAAGCTCTACTAGTTAGTATTTTAGTATTTAAAAATTATTGCAGTATGTCGAAACTAAATTGGTTGATTTACTTAATAAAGTAAAAGTATTATTTTTAAGGGAGGGTAATGTTAATCTAAATTTTATCATAATTATTCTGGATTAATAATTGTAAGCATAAATGTACAACTATTTCTCAATCAAAACATAAAACTTTAACTTACAGGAACTTATAAAAAACTAAACAGAAACCCTAAAAGTCACTTTTAATCACCTATACCCACTACTTAAAAGGACTACAAAAAACAATTTGTAATTTCATATTAAAAACTGTAAAAGTTATATTATTAAAGTTTACACATAGATTTCTATATTTTTTTAATACCAGTTTTTATGTTAAATTACACATAAGAAAAATGATGGATTTTTGTATTACACGAAAAAGGAAAATTAGTCATAGCTAACGCTACGAGTCATTTTTATTTTAAAGTATAGGGCAAAAAGACACATTTTAATTGAGTAATTTAACATGAAAAATGGTATAAATATGGAGAATATATAAATTATGGTTTTTTGTATTTACTTTCTGTAGTGAAGTTTTTAGTATTAATTAATTTTCCGTTTTCATAATATTTCCAATCCCCATGTTTTTTACCCTTTCTATATTGTCCTTCTACTATTAAATCTCCTTTTGCATTGTAATATTTAGACACTCCGTGTAATTTATTTTTAACATAAATAAATGTTTTTAAAACAATTCCTTTTTCTGAATATAACATTGAAGTACCTTCCAATATACCTGATTTATAATTCTGCACTTCTGCTACCCTACCATTTTTGTAGTATACCTTTCTTTCTCCTTCTAATTTCCCTTCATTATCAAAATATTCTTGTATCAATAATTGATCAGAATTTTTTTGATAGTATTTCCAAGTACCTACATATAGCTTCCCTCTCATATTTCCTTCACTAATTACTTTTCCCTTTGTAGTATAAAATTTTACTTGAGCTATTCCTGTATTATCTGTAAAATCTCTAGTAGCTGTTAAAACGGCTTTCCCTCTAATATTTTTATAAAATTTAAAGACGCCTACTTCACTACCATGGTTAAATTCACCTTCGTACCTCAATACTTTAGAGTTTTTATGATTTTTTTTCCAAACCCCATGGCGCTTACCTTTATCATCAAATTTGTTTATTTCTTGTGAGAAAGAAAAACTAAATGAAAGTAATAGTAGGTATATAAACAACTTTTTCATATCTATAAATTTGCCGACAATTTATTTTAAATAACGTTAATTATATAAAATTCTTGTAAAGAAAAATAATACCTTGAATACTTTATTTATAAAAGCTATATTGTGAGCTTTTACATAACGCATCGTCTTTTCTTAAAACTTTGAGATAAATTTGATGTAATTTTGAACTATAATTAAACAAAAATCAATTCATGAAAACCCCTAAACTAATTTTTACTATCACATTTACATTTGCAGTATTATTCTCAATGACTATCAACGCTCAAAAATTCGCAAAACTTGATAGAAGTCCAATGGATGCTGCAACCTATCCTACTAGTTATAAAACATCTGATAAATTAGTAAAAGTAATTTATAGCAGACCTCAGCTTAAAGGAAGAAGCTTAAATACTTTGGCTCCAAGTGGTAAAGTATGGCGAACAGGAGCTAATGAGGCTGCAAACATCATATTCTATAAAGACATGAACTTTGGAGGTAAGCCTGTTAAAGCTGGCACCTATGCTTTATTTACTATACCTGGTGATAATCAATGGACCATTATATTAAATTCTGATATTAACACATGGGGCGCTTATAGCTATAATAAAGCAAAAGATGTGCTAAGGTTTAAGGCTAGCACAGGCAAAGATGAAACGTCTCTTGAAGCTTTTTCTATTGCTTTTGGAGAAGATAAAACCATGTATTTAGGTTGGGATACACTTAGAGTCTCTATACCTATTACGGAATAAAATATATTACATCAAATTAAAAAAGTCAGTTTTTATTCCTAAAAACTGACTTTTTCTTTTGCAACTATAACCACTAAACTCCTCTATAAAATTCTAATACTTTTACGCGCAATACATATTCGTATTTCGCTGTGTTTAAATTGAGTTGAGCATTCTCTAAATTATTTTTACTTGTGACATAAGCCACTATGTTCGAAACACCATTATTAAATCGTACTTCGTTAATTCTAAAGGATTCTTTATAAGCGATTACTTGTTCTTGTAAAACACGGTATTTATCGAATGCTGCTTCCATATTATTGTAAGCCTGATCTATAGATTGTTTAAAACGTAATTTTGTGTTTTTAAACTCCAGTTCACTTTCTTCTAATCTAATTTTTTGAAGTCCTATAGTGTTTTTTGCTCTAAACCCATTAAACAATGGTACATTAACAGACACACCTACTACAGTACTCATATTATTATCAAACTGATCTGTATAATTAATTTTATTTCCTACAAACTGTTTTTGATTTTTTAGCACAGGAAAATCTTGATTATTAATGGTAACAAAGTCTCCTGTCTCTACAATACTCGCCCCAGTTTCCTGAAATGTTTCTGCTAGACTTGAATAATTAGTATTTAACTGCCCAAAGAGTGCTATTTCTGGATAATAACCGCCTCTTGCTGCTCTTATACCTTTATCTGCTGCATCAATTCTATATTGCCGAGATTTAAATGTTGCTAAGTTTTGTAAAGCATCTCGATATACATCACTAGCAGTAAACACATATTTATTTGTATTGATTAATCCAGAGATATTTTCAAACTCGTTTTGAGATTCTCCTTCTATATTTAATAGCCTAACAAAATCCAGAACTGCCGATTTAAAACTGTTTTCGGCATCTATAATGGCTACTTTATCTAAAGCATATTGACCTTGAATATCATTATAATCTGCAGGGTTTCCAGCACCTTCTATGTAATTTGATTTTAATCTTTTTAACTGTGCTTCTGTTGTTTTTAACCTTGCTTTTGTTAGTATTACTCTATCCCTGTTATTCAAAATCTGTATATAGCCAATAGTAACATCCAAAATTAAATTCTGTTTAGCCTCCTCCTGCTCCATTTGGGCTGCTTTTAGATTAAACTTACTTTGCTTAATGCTATTTAACATTCTAAAACCATTAAAAACAGTTAGCCGCAAGTTCATTCCAAAATTAGAAAACGTAAATTCACTATCGCTATAACTGTTGGTAAATGGGTCTATACTACGTCCTTTGTTTATACCTAAATTGTAGTTTGCATTTAGATTAGGCAATAAACTATTTACAGTATTTTTATAATTTATTTTAGATGATTTCCTTCTAAGTTCAGCACCTTTTAAATCTAAATTCTTTTCAATAGCTATGGTGATACACTCCTCTAAGGTAAAACTAGATGCAAGCTTATTTTGAGCTATACAAATACCACAAAGTAAAACACAAAGTCCAACTATTATTTTTTGTTTAAATTCCACCGTTTAAAAAATCATTTGTTACATATTGCTTACTATCAATCCATCTCTTAGTCTAATAATTCTAGAACCATAGGCTGCATTGCTCTCTGAGTGTGTTACTTGTATAATGGTTACCCCTTCATCATTCAACTTTTTAAATAATTGCATAATTTCTTCTCCTTGGGCCGAATTAAGATTCCCTGTAGGTTCATCGGCTAATATTAACTTAGGACTAGAAATTAGCGCTCTGGCAATACCTACTAATTGTTGTTGCCCGCCACTTAACTGTGATGGAAATAAATCTTTTTTACCAACTATATTAAAGCGATCAAGCATATCGGCAACCAAAGATTTTCGCTCAGACCTGCTGTGTTTTTTATAGAGTAATGGGGTTTCTATATTTTCATAAACGGTTAACTCATCAATAAGGTGATAGGCCTGAAATACAAAACCTATATATTCTTTATAAAGATTAGCTCTATGCTTTTCTTTTAAATTATGAACAGGCTCTTCAAGAAAATTATATGTACCTTCATTAAAATCATCCAACATACCTATCACATTAAGCAATGTTGTTTTACCAGATCCTGAAGGTCCCATAATAGAAATAAATTCGCCTTCTTCTACTTTTAATTCTATATCATTTAATAGGAAAACGCGATTTCCTCCAGAGTTTACCCATTTAAAAAGATCTTTGAGTTCTAATATCATTTTTATTTGTTTTATTCTAATAGCGTTTAATATCGTGCCATTATTTAAATAGCTGAAAACAAAATACTTAATAAGAAAATATTATTAAGTGTGTTCGAAATTGATACAATACTGTTCTATTTTATAACACTTATAAAGAAGCCTTAAATCTTCTTATACCAATTCCCAAATGAATTTACTGAGTTAAAAAGTGTCTTTTGAAATTCTATCTTCAACATAAAAAAGAATCGTAACTACGGCTATGCTTATTTTTTCTGTCTCGTATAATTCCAAAATCCATCATTTTTCTTTACAGTATATTCATTTAAGAATTGGTATTACCATTGTTCTGTAGTTATTTTTTTTGTGCATGCGATAACATTACAAAACGTATGGCGATTAAAAAGTGTTTTTTATGTTTTGATCGATGTTTTTTTTAAATACTGAAACCAGTTTTAATTTATTCTCTACTTAAACTTTTAATAGGATTAGTAACAGCCACTTTCAAGGCTTGAAAACTTACAGTGAACAATGTAATTCCAATGGCTCCAATTCCTGCAATTGCAAAAACCCACCAAGATACTTCTGTTCTATATGTATAATTATTTAACCATTTGGTAACGCCATAATAGGCCAAAGGCGTTGCAACAATAATAGCAAGCGTCACAAGTTTTACAAAGTCTTTAGACAATAATTGCCACAATTTAAATACCGAAGCTCCTACTACTTTTCTTATTCCTATTTCTTTGCTACGCTGTTCTGCAATATATGATGCTAAACCCAAAAGCCCTAGACAACTGATAAAAATGGCAAAAATCGCAAATATGGTTGACAACTTTCTAATACGCTCTACAGCTTCAAATTTTTCAGCAAACGTATCATCAACAAATTGATAATCAAAAGGTACATTAGGAACATGTTTAGATAATATTGTTTCTACAGTAGACAAAGATGATGTAATACTTCTTTCTGGATTTAATTTTAATTCTATCCAATTCGTGTTAGGATAATTAATCATATACACCGTTTGCAATACAGGTTCAAAGGGAGATACAGCCAAAATATCTTTAACTACCCCTATTACCTGATGTTCTTCATTATTCCACCTTATGATTTTTCCAACAGGGTCTTTTAATCCCATGTATTTTACAGCCGCTTCATTAAGGATAAATGCTGTAGAATCTGTAGCAAAAGTTCTTAAAAAATCTCGTCCCTTAACCAAATCCCAACCTACTGTTTTCCCATAATCATGAGACACACTATTAGTTGCTATACTAGTTATAAAATTAGGGTCTTTATCTTTCCATTCAAATCCACCATTAGTACTCCAAACATCTGTTAAAGGACTTGACGATTCGGCCATTTCCACAACTGCCCCACTGTTTATAAGCGCATTACGAATAACATTATACTTACCATCAAAATTATTAGTGGTTTTTTCAATCATTATTAAACTATTCATATTATAACCTATAGGTCTATTTTTTGAATAATCCACTTGTTTTTCTACAACAATAGTTCCTATAACCAATATAACAGACACTGTAAACTGAACTACTACTAATGCTTTACGAAACGATGTTGTTGATTTACCTGTTTTAAAGGTACCTTTTAGCACTTTAACCGGACGAAATGAAGATAAATATAATGCTGGATAACTCCCTGCCAAAATACTAGTAAATAAAACAAAAGCGATACTCACTACCCAAAATGTAGTATTTTGTAAAGGAAACACTATTTGCTTATTTGCCAATTGATTAAACCAAGGCATAGCTATAAACACCATAATAACAGCTACTATAAACGCTACTAACACCACTAAAAACGATTCACTTAAGAACTGATTAATTAATTGATATTTTGATGACCCCACCGTTTTTCTAATACCAACTTCTTTTGCTCTTTTTTCTGATTGGGCTGTACTTAAATTCATAAAATTAATACAGGCTAAAAGCAATACAAATAGACCTATGGTTCCAAATAGCCAAACATACTGAATAAAACCTCCTGTATTAACTCCATTTTTCCAGTTTGAACGCAAATGCCAGTTTTTCATAGGGTGTAAAACCAATTCTGGTTGACTCTTTTTACCATATTCAGACACGTTATTATATAATACATCTTTAATCCTTCTATTCACTGAAGCCATCGTTGAACCATCGGCAATCTGCACGTATAATTGATAAGAATTATTACCCCAAAGGTTGTTATCTTTGGCAGTTTTCACCCAAGGATATAACATTGAATATAACTCCCAAGGCACTATAAAATCGAGGCCTTTTAATGTGGCATTATGAGCTATATCTCTATATACTCCTGTAATTAACACATTAAGCTCGTTGTTAACTTTCATGGTTTTCCCTAAGGGGTTTTCGGTTCCAAAAAATGCTTTAGAAGCGGTTTCAGATAACACAATAGAATTTGGATTATTCAACCCATCCCAGTTGCCATAAATCATACCTAAAGAGAACATACTTAGTACACCAGATTCCATGAAGCCACTTCGTAATGACAAATTTTTATCTTTAAAAGAGAGGATATTATCACCATGGAATGAACTCATCACAACATGTTTGAAATCTTCGCCATATTTTTCTCTTAATTCATCCCCCAAAGGATAAGGCATAGCATAGCGAATTGCTTTTTTACCATTACGTGTTTTCCACATCATAACTTGGGCTATATTGTCATGATTATCATGGTTTTTATCAAATGTTAATTCGTCATGAACCCATAGAGCTATTAGTAATACTATGGTTATACCTAGAGACAATCCGCCAATATTTATCAATGTATACCCCTTATTTTTAAAAAGGTTTCTTAACGCTATTTTGAAATAATTTTTAATCATAATGTTTTAGATCACGTTATTCTGTTCTTAAACTTTTAATAGGGTTTACTTTAGCTGCTTTAATGGCTTGATAACTTACTGTAAAAATGGTAATCACTATAGCGCCTACACATGCTAATACAGAAATCCACCAGGACATAGACGTTCTATATTCAAATTTCTGTAACCAACTATTTGTAAAATAATACGCCATTGGCACTGCTATTATGCAAGCAATAACTACTAACATTAAAAAGTCTTTAGATAATAGTTTCCAAAGTCTTATAACAGAAGCTCCCATTACTTTTCGTACGCCTATTTCCTTAGTACGTTGTTCTGCTACATAGGATGCTAACCCAAATAAGCCTAAACAGGAAATAAAAATGGCTAGTAAGGCAAATACTGTTACCAGCTTGCCAATGCGTTTTTCTTTCTCGAATTTTTTAGCAAATGATTTATCAATAAATTTGGCATTAAAAGGACGTAACGGATTATACGTTTTAAATACAGACTCTATTTTAATCATAGATTCCTTAATACTTTTTGAAGGGTTTAATTTTAGGAAAAATTCATAACCTTTACTATCCGAAAGATTAAAGATATATGGCTCAACTGGTTTATAGGGAGAGTCTAATAATACATCTTTAATAACGCCTACTACAGTTGCATAACTTTCCCCATTTCGAATTATTTTTCCAACTGGATTTTTTAAATTCATATAAGCTACAGCAGATTCATTTAGGATAAATTGAGGTGACTTACTAGGAAAATCTCTTGAAAAGTCACGTCCTTCTTTAATTGTCCATCCAATAGTTTTCCCATAATCATAATTAACCTTTCCAAAATAAAAGGAAGCATCCAGATTTGGATCTTTTCCTTCCCATTCATAGCCTGAATACATATTCCAATCCCCTGTCATTTCTCCTGTTGACTCTGTCATATCAATAATAGCCCCTTGATTAATTAGAGTAGCTCTAATCTCATTAATGTTATTATGGGTCTCTTTTGTAGTTCGGATACTTATCAAGCCATTTTTATTATACCCTAAAGGTCTATTTTGGGCATAACTTACTTGTTTGTATACTACAATAGTCCCTATAATTAACACTATAGAAATAGTAAACTGAGACACTACTAATACATGCCTTGGGATTGAGGCATTTTGCGCTACTTTAAATATACCTTTTAAAACTTTTACGGGCTTAAAAGATGATAAGTAAAGGGCTGGATATGTGCCGGCCAGAATTCCAGTAAATAAACTAAATGAGCATCCTATGATCCAAAACATAGGACGCTTCCATAATATCACCACACGCGAATCAAAAACACGATTAAAATAAGGTAAGGCAATAGCAATTAAAAAAATAGAAAATATAAAAGCTAACAAGGAAATTAAAATAGATTCGCTAAAAAATTGACTTATTAATTGATATCTGCTCCCGCCTATGGTTTTTCGTATCCCTACTTCTTTAGCTCTTTTTTCAGACCGCGCGGTACTTAAATTTATAAAATTGATACAAGCTAAAAGCAGTACAAAAAAACCAATTAAAAAGAAAAGCTTAATATCATTAATACGTCCTCCTATATTTTTACCATTTTCAAAATTCTCGTACAAATACCATTTATTCATTGGGTGTAGAAAAATCTCAGGCTTACTTTTCTTAACAAGTTCGGAACCTTTATTAAATCTTATCTCCTTTATTTTTAAAGAAACCTCTTCTACTGTTACATTATTTTTTAATTGAACATAAGTTTGTGTGTAGCTTCCATCACTCCATGGCTTAGGATTAGATTTAACATCTGGGTTTGCATTTAAAAATAAATCCCATGGTAAAATATACGTGAGCGATTTAAAAGATGAATTTTCGGGTAAATCTTCATAAACACCTGTTACCTTTAAATCTATCGAATTATCAAATTTTAAAATTTCTCCTATAGGATCGTTATCCCCAAAAATGACTTTCGATACCGATTGAGATAACATTATAGAATTTATGTCTTTTAAACCTTCTCGAGAGCCGCTGATAATATTAAGGCTTAGCATTTCGACTACTTCTGGTTCAAAAAAATTCCCTTTTTTCATAAAAACCTGATTTCCGTACATTAAAGTATGCTCAGAATTCCATAAAGCTTGTACTACGTGCTTAAAATTATCTCCATATTCATCTTTAAGACCTTGCCCCATAATAGGTGGAAGTGCTTGCCACGTTTCTACATTATCATTAATGGTGTGATGCTGCATAACTTGAGCTATACGATCATAATTATTATGATTTTTATTAAATGATAATTCATTATAAATCCAAAGCCCTATTAACGTAGCCACAGCCATACCAACAGAAAGTCCTCCAATATTGATCGCGGAATACCCTTTATTTCTTATAAGGTTTCTAAATGCTATTTTAAAGTAGTTTTGTATCATTTTTTTGGTTTCTTATTGATGGTTACTCCTTATTAGTTTCTCTTTTGCTTTTTCCCAGTCTTGTGTCTTGAGTCTCCAGTCTTTTATCTCATATCTATCATCTCGTATCTACCTAAGGCCTTATTCTTCTCGAATAATAACAGCTGGATTTAACTTTAAAACTTTCAACACATAATACATGATATTACATACTGCCACCATGAGTATTAACAAAACAGCACTTACAAAAACAACGCTTTTAATTTCTATTCTATAGGCAAAATTGTTAAGCCAATTTGTTAAAAAATACCAAGTTAAAGGAATAGCAATAGCTGCAGCAATAATGATGAGCATGATGTACCCCTTAGACATTAGCATAAAAACTGCTTTATTATCTGCTCCTAAAACACGCCTTACAGCAATAGCTTTTAAATTCTCTACTGTTGTTAAAGAAACCATAGCAAGCAGCCCCAGATTAGCTATTAAAATGGCTAATATGGTCAACGCATTAAAGATGTTCCCAAATTGCTTGTATTGGTTATATTGTTCATTAAAAAAACTGTCTGAAAAATGTGCTAAAAAAGGATCTTCTGGATACATAGTATGCCACTTAGATTCTATGAAATCCATTTGAGCTTTTAAATTTTGAGGACTTAATCTCACCAAATAATGTCCAAATGCAAAAGGATGTCTATTGGCATAAAACGTAGGTACTATTGGATCTGATAGAGATTTTATATGAAAGTCTGCTACAACAGCTCTTATCTTCCATAGGTGATTTTCTAAAAAAACTTCTTGTCCTATAGCATCTTCGGGGTGTTCAAATCCTAATAATTTAAGCGTTTTTTCGTTAATAATCGTTTCTGTTTTTTGTTGTGTAGGATCTATTTTAAAATTTTCTCCAGCCAAAATTTTTGCTTCATACAATGGAAAGAAATTTTCATCTATAAGACGTTCTTCGACTTGGGTTTGTATAGCTTCTCCACTATTTTTAAGTTTTACACTATGTCGTAAAAGCTCTGCTTCTTCTCCTGGTATGCTGTAACATGATGCCACTTCTTTTAATGCAGAATTCTGTATAAGTTGCTGCCTAAATACATTATACTTATCATTTTTAATAGCTATTTCATCGTAAGAGCGCCACCCACCAGCATTTAAACTCGTCGGGGCCTGTAAAACAAGTACTTGATTGGTATTTATACCTAAATCATAATTTTGCATAAAATCTACTTGTTGATACACTACATAAGCTGCTATGGTAAGAAATATAGATGCACAAAACTGTACTACCAAAAGACCTTGTTTAACATAAGCATGACTCGTTCTTCCTTTTACAATTTTTCCTTTAATAGCTGTATTTATAGCTACAGAAGTTAAAACAAAAGCTGGATAAAAGCTAACCACTAATACACATATACTAAAAATTAAAATCCCTAAAAACCAAAACAAAGGGTTAGTAAACACCTTAAAACTTAGAGAAATACTAAAATAGCTTTCTATAAATGAAGAACTAATAAACACAATAAGTGTAGCAATTATTAATGCAGTAACATTTAGTAAAAAGGCTTCAATAAAATATTGAATTCTTAATTGTAAGACAGATGCGCCTAACGTTTTTCTAACGCCTGTATCTTTTGACCTTCGTAGAGAAAGCGTTGTACTTAAATTAATAAAATTGATAAAAACAATGATTAAAATAGCAATCCCAACCCCCATAATGATGTAAATTTGACTAAGGTTCCCATTAGCTTCTAGCTCATCATTATAATTAGACGTTAAGTGAATATCTTTAATAGGCTGCAAGCCAAATTCTATCTTTTTGCCTTCACTTTTTTCTGGGTTTACATGTAGTAAACTTAAATTATTTAATGCCTTTTGAATATTATCTTTTGAACCTTGATCTGATATTGATATATAATTCTGGCTAAAATTCCAATGCCAATTCCCTTCTTTCTGTATCCATCCATAATGTACCCATGTGTCCAGTGTAGCTAAATATTCGTATTTAAAATGTGTATTTGATGGTGGATCTTTTACAACACCTGTTACCTGAAAAGGCATACCTTCATTCACCTTTACCTCTTTTCCTATTGGGTCTTCATTCCCAAAAAGAGCATAGGCTCTAGATGCTGTAAGCACCATTTTTAAAGGCGCATCTAAAGCTGTATCTGGGTTTCCTGAAATAAGTAAACCTTTAAACACTTTTAGAAAATCTTTATCTACCCAATATACTTTTTGTTTAGCATATTTTTTATCATCTGTCTTCACTAAACATGGTTCATAGTAAGCCCTTGTTGCATGTTCTATATTTGGTATTTCTACAGGAGCAATTTGTTCTAATATTGATGGTCCTTTAGTACCTTCAAACACTTTTTTATCATGCACATACCTAGTTGTAGTAACTCTGTATACGTTTGCCTTATTATCAATATGATCTTCATAAGAAAACTCAAAAGTTACATACCCCAAAATAAGAATACATACTGCAAAACCTAGCGCTAAACCCCCAACATTAATCGCCGTAAAAAACTTTTCATGACTAAATACTCTTAATGCAAACTTTAAATTATTTTTAAACATATTATTTTATTTCTTAAAATTCGGATACACAAATTTCAAACCATCATAAACCGCTTTTAATAAAACGGTAATGTGTGTTTCATTTTCATAAGCTACACTTTTCCAATAAAGATTATTAGGCGAGTCTTCTTTTAAAACATTTTCTAAAGCTTCAATTCCCATACCTCTATATGGCCTACCTTCTCGACCACTTATAAACAGTTTTGCATCTAAGTTTAATAGATTAGGCAATGTTTCTTTCGCCAGTTTAGTCACATATCTTTCATCCCACCATAATGATGGATCTGCTGCGATATAAGCGCTAAATAGATTAGGGGCTTTTAACATACTATAAATAGCAAATGTGCCACCATGGGAGTGTCCAAAAAGCGTATTGCGCTTTGATGTGGCATAGATTTTATTGATATGTGGCATTAACTCTTCTTTAATGAATTTGATATAATTATCGGCGCCTCCTGACAAGGGTGAACGCTTATCTGGAGTAGGTAACAAATCCCTATCTCGCATCACTTCACCATCTATAAACTTATTATCTATTCCAACAATAATACATCTTGGTATTGCCTGCCAATCTGATGTAAGTCTGTGTATTGGTGAGACTGCATTTACTACTGTTTCGCCATCTAACACATAAATAACATCGTATTTTTTGTCTGATTTCGGATAATAATCCGCTGGTAAGATCACCCTATAATCCCTGTACTCGTTTAATGTTTTAGAAAAAATAGAGTCTTGGATTTTATATTTACTTTGTGCTATTGCTGTATTGAATATGCATAATAAAGTGATAGTGAAAAAGGATATACGTTTTTTTAAATCTTGCATAATTGTTTTGAATTTTATTTTGTTCTTAAACTTTTGAGGTTTTATAAAGTGATTAATTCATTTTTCTATACTTTTCAATAAACTTTAAATTAATCCAGTATATATCGGCTTCCCACGTTTGCGTGTTTAATCTTCCAAAAAATAAATATTTCATATCTGGAGAAAAGCTAAGCGCTTGTTCCATATATATACTGTTTACTTCTTTACCTAAATGAATTGCTTCTCTCCAGCTGCCATTATTATCTTTAAAAGCGATATAAATATCCTGCCTTATATAGGGAGCGTCTTTTTCTTCTAAAGCATCTTCTCTTCCTCTGGAAAGAAATAACATATAGCTTTCGTCTGGTGCAATTATAGGATCCCACTCCATTTTGTTAGAATTTATTGCATTACTAACTTTTACTGGCGTTTTAAATCCATTTTTAGTTTTTTCGGCTTTGTATATATCTGTTTGCCAATCTTGTGGCGTATTTATATAAAATAAATTCCCTTTTTTAGATATTGATGGAAAAAACTGTGCTATTGCATTATTTCTAGAATTGATACTATTATCTAAAAGCGTAGGGTTTCCCCAAATGGCATTAGTTTTAGTAACAGTCCATAACTTAGTATCCCAACGTTTTGTAGATCCTTTATCGGAAGTAAAGTATAATCTATTGCCATTCTCTGTGTAAAAAGGTTCTAGAGTACTCCTTACATTTTTAGAAAATGGTAACGTATCAAACTTTCCCCATTTACCATCATTGTATAAGGCATATAGCATGGTAAAACTTTTCCAGTCTTTTTCCGATAAGGAAAGTATAACCTCATCTCCTTTAGGTGAAAAAACTAGGTTTTGTTCATACCTATTTTTTAAAGAAATTATGCCTGGTGCGAAAACCTCTGCTTTATCAACACTAGGAGGTTCTTGACCAAAATAATGGTAGGGTGTTTTACAGGCTGTAAATAACACTAAAAACATAATTGTTATGATATATTTCATATAATTGTGTATCATTTTTATTCTGCTTTTAATACTTTGGCTGGATTTATTAATGCAGATTTTATTGCATGATAACTTATGGTTACCAAAGCTATAGCCATTGCTATAATACCTGCTACGGCAAAAACAGACCAAGACATATCTATTCTATATTCATAGTCTTGCAACCACGTTTGCATTAAATAGTAAGCGATTGGAATTGCAACAAATAGTGCAATTATAATAAGTGCTAAAAAGTTTTTTGTAAGTAATTTAAAAATAGTCTGTACAGAAGCTCCAAGTACTTTTCGAATACTCATTTCTTTGTTGCGTTGCTCTACCATGTAAGCAGAAAGTGCTAATAAACCCAAACAAGCTACCAATATGGCTAAAATGGCAAATGCTGTAAATATGGATTTTATTCTGCTTACATTATCATACATTTTAGAAAAAGACGCATCCATGAATTCGTATCGAAATGCCATATTAGGAACAAATGCCTTCCATTTTGCTTCTATTGATGATAATACTATTGAGATATCTGATGAGTTTATTTTTACAGAAGTTATAGAAGGGCTTATACCACTAAAAAAACAAAGTGGTTTCACTGTTGTTTTCATTGTATCAAAATTAAAATCTTCCACCACACCTATAACTTCCAAAAGCTGACCATATCTAGAAATTCGTTTACCAACTGGTTCTATTAGATTTAATTCTTTTACCATGGCTTGATTTATAATGACCGCCTGTTCATCTGAAGCCCGTCCTGAAATAAAATTACGACCATCAATCAAGGTCATCCCTATGGTTTCTATATAATCTTCATCTATTACCCATGCTTGCCCGGGCACACTTTCATCTATGCCCTTCTTTCCTTCGTTTTCAAAGGTGTTTCCATTTCGCTTAGTGCCCTCAATAGGTAAATAATCGCTTATGGTAACGTTACCTACTCCAGGTAACTTCTTAAGTTCTTCTTTAAAAGTTTTAACTCTGTTGTTCAGAATATTAGTTCCGTAAATTTGAACTACTTGATCTTTTTCAAATCCAACTTTAGAATTTAAAATAAAGTTCATTTGTTGGTTTACAATTAATGTTCCTACAATTAAAATGATTGAAATTGTAAATTGAAAAACGACTAGGCTACTTCTCAATCCAGATGATTTACTTCCTGAACTTAATTTGCCTTTAAGTACATTAATAGGATTAAAGTTTGAGAGGTAAAACGATGGATATAAACCTGCCAGAACACCTACAAAAATTGATGCCATTAAAATAGTTGGCATAAATCCAAAGCTAGACCAAGGCATTATTAAATCAATACCAGACATACGCCTAAAAAAGGGCATTAATAAAGCAGATAAGGCTATTCCAATAATAAAAGCAATAAGTGAGATAAGAATGGATTCTGCCAAAAACTGACCAATAAGTTGTGAACGTGTAGAGCCTACCACTTTTCTAAGACCAACTTCCTTTGCACGATTAGCAGATTTTGCTGTTGATAAATTAACAAAATTGATGCTTGCTATAATTAGAATAAACAAGGCTACAATACCAAAAATCCATATAATTTTAATATCATTTCTAGAACTAGATTCAAAACCTATATGAGCAGAATGCAAATTAATATTAGTAAGTGGTTGTAAACGCATTTTAAACCGTTCATGCATTTGTTCCCAACCTGCAAACCCTGCAGACTGGAAAGCTGGCTTTATATACTTTTCTATTAAAGTAGTGCCCACCTTTTTTTCAAAAGCGGCAACATCAATACCTGGTTTTAAAACTATATAAGTGAAATAGTTATTTTGAAACCACCTCGTTTGTTCACCTTCCCCAAACTCTACATCTTTTAATGTGATTAAAAATTTATAATCTAAATGAGAATTACTCGCAAAATCTTTCATCACACCAGTGATTTTGAATGGATCTTCATTATTACCATTTAAGTACATGGTGTGTCCCACTGGATTTTCATTCTTAAAGTATTTTGTGGCAATGCCTTGAGAAATCACCATAGTTTTTGGTTCAGTTAGCGCTGTAGCTCTATCTCCATAAACCATCTCAACATCCATAATATCCACCATAGATTGATCTGCATATGTAAAGCCTTCCTCATGATATTGCATATCTTCACCATCAAAACGTATCTCATTGCTTCCAGCTCCGTAAAACAATTGATTAGCCATTAATCTACCTGCGTTTTCTACTTCTTCAAAGTCTTTTAAAACAGTACTCGCTGTATTTGCTGAAAAATGAATACCTGAACTAATATGACCATCTTCAGTATGATCACCCATCATTCGGTATACATTTTCTGAATTATTTACAGACTTATCATAACTGCTTTCATGAAGTATGTAAATTGTTATTAAAATACAAGCAGCTACTCCTATGCTCAATCCAAAAATGTTGATAACCGAGAAACTTTTATTCTTTAAAAGGTTTCGCCATGCGATTTTAAAATAATTACGTATCATAATTTTTAATTTTCTTTAGGATAGATTTTTAAGTTCTTAAAAGTTCCTTCCGAATTGTTTCCTACCCAAAACCCAACCCAGCCTTGTTTTTGTGAACTTAGTTGGTCTATACTCAAACAATGCTTCTCTGAATTATTAACATACACTTTTACAGAAGGAGACTCCACTACTATTTTCACATGAAACCATTCATTAGGATGTAATGGAACATCTATAGCACTTTCATAAACTTTAGGGGACTCTTTTCTTAGTTTAAACCATGTAAATTGCGGATGGGATATGTATTGAATAGAATGCGCTTTTTTCTGAGGGTTTTGAAAATTAAATGGTCTAAAATAAACAGCATCATAAGTTTTGTGATCGATGCCATGAAATGCTACACCTACAAAGCTTTGCCCTTTTAAATCTTTTCCTTTTATATCTAATTCAATTTGTCCATTTTTAAATATGGGTGACTTTAGCCATAGAATGCCATCTTTTGGATTTCCGCTAAGGTGAACTTCTTCATTATTAACTGTAAGTGTTCTATTATGTAAACGCCACAATGTAGTGTCATTACACTTCGTTACATCTGGAATAACCTTTTTTGTTTGTGCTAATACAGACATAAAGCCTATTAAAAAGGCCATACTTAAAACACGTCTTTTAACAGTACTTTTTGGTTTGATTTTAAAATAATTACGTATCATGATTTTTTTGATTGATGGCACTGAAACAAGTTCAGTAGCAGTTAATAATTTATTCTGTTCTTAAACTTTTAATAGTATCTATTCCAACAATAATACATCTTGGTATTGCCTGCCAATCTGATGCAATTTGGTGTGTTGGAGACACTACGTTGACTAAGGTTTCTCCGTCTAAAACATAGATAACATCATGCCTTTTATCTGCATTCAAATCATGACTATAATCTGCTGGTAAAACAACACAGTAATTCCTGTACTCGTTTAATGTTTTAGAGAAAATAGAATCTTGTATTTTATATTTACTTTGTTGCGCTATCGTTACATTAGATGTACATAATGCAATAAAAGCTGTATAAAAAAATATTTTCTTATACGATTTTCTCATTTTTATTCTCCATTTAGATGATTTTTTTAGTCTCATAAATTTTTTATTTTATAAATCTATTACACTTTTATATTATCAGAAGGATTAATTTTTATTAAACTAATAGTATGTTTCAATACTGCTATTAATACCACAGCAAACAGTATTAGAACAGATAAAACCACCAATAGCAGACTAATACTTACTCTATAAACATAGTTTGACAACCATGATTCTAACATATAGTAACTTATGGGTAATGCTATCAATAAAGAAAATATGACTAGATAAACATATTCTTTAAAAAACAAGATAAAGATGTCTTTTACAGAAGCCCCAATTATTTTTCTAATAGCAGTTTCTTTTTTTCGTTGTAAAGCTGTGTAAGCAGATAAACCATAAAGACCAAGGCAACAAATTAGAATAGAAATCATAGATGCTATTAAGAAAATCTGCATAAAACTATCTTCCTGCTCATACTGTTTATTAAAATATTCGTCCATAAAAAAATATTCAAATGTATCTTCAGGATAGATTTCACTCCAAATAGCTTTCACCTTAGGAACTAAACTTTCTAAAAGTTCCTTATTAGTAGCTATGGAATAATGCCCATGGATATAATTGTACTTTAAAACATATTTATAAATTGTAGGTTGTAAATCTGATTTTAAACCATGTTGGTGATAATTCTTATTAACACCAATTACAGTATACTCCTTATTTCCTGGGCCAATTACCTGCTTATTTAAGGCTTCTTCGGGAGACTCAAACCCTAAAAGCTCTACAGATTTTTCATTAAGAATAATATCAGATGTATGATTCTTATAATTTGATGTAAAATTTCTACCAGCAATTAAAGGAATATTATAAGTATCGAAAAAATCATGGTCAATAATTGCCATTTGATAATTGCTTTCTGATATTTTATCTTTACTTTTTTGTTTAAAATATGGGCTTGTATATAAGACTTGTTGTCCAGGAATACTTCTAGAAGCAGAAATACTATTAACTCCAGATAATTCTGAAACAGTATTCTTAAACGAATGCATATTAGAAAAAGCCAACTTATGAGAATTCATAGACTTTGGTGCTCTAATAATCAACTTATTTGCAGCATTGAATCCTAGTTCTTTTGTTTTCATAAAAGTTAATTGGTCATAAATTGTAAGTGTTCCAAAAATGAGCCCAATTGCTACAATAAATTGAAACGTAACCAACCCCCTTTTCAACAACATATTTTGATGTGGTAAAATACCCTTTAGTGTTTTAGATGGCAATAACTTAGATAAATTAATTGCTGGATACAATCCTGCTATTATAGCTCCTAAAAGCATAAACAATAAAATTTGCACCCAAAAAGAAACGTTTGTCCATATATCACGTATAAAATCAAATTCTGTAAATTGATCAATAAATAAAGTCCCCGTTGTAATTAGAAAAACAGCTACTATAAAAGCCAGTACACTCATAAAAATAGATTCTAGTAAAAAATCACCCATCAAACTGAATTTCACTGCTCCAAGTGTTTTTTTAATGCCAATCTCTAAAGTCCGGGTCATTGATTTACTAATTGTTAGGTTTATAAAATTCACCCAAGCAACAACTATTATAATTATAGCAATAATGAAAAGAAAATTAATACGTGTTATACTAACTCCCGATGATGGTGTTATTTCATCCTTAAAATGTGCTTTTAAATGAATGTCTTTAACTGGTATTATATTCAACGAAACTCTAATTTCAGGAGTCTTTGAATCATAGTATTTGTTTAACAGTATTTCAAGTTTACTTTGGAAATCCTCGGTAGTAATGCCCTTTTTCAACTTAACATATGTATACTTGCTAGTCCTTTTCCAGTTTCCATTTGGTGAATCCCATCCTTTACTATAACCTGTGGCTATTGATGTCAAAAAATCACATTTAATATGTGAGTTTTTAGGAACATCTTCAAAAACAGCTGTAACTTCCATAGGGTAATCGGTACCGTTAAGATTAACGATTTTACCAATTGGATCTTCATTTTTAAAATAGAGTTTTGCTGTAGATGAAGATATAGCTGTTGTAAATGGTCGAGTTAAAGGGGTTGTTTTATCACCTTTTAAAATTTTAAATTTAAAGACATCAAAAAAAGTATTATCTACCCATAAAACATCTCTATCATTAATTTTAAAATCCTTTTCTCGATAATCCATTAAGCATTTCTCATGTTCAAATCGAGTTGTAGCTTCTACTTCTACTAATTCTGCTTCTAGTGTTGGTGCCAAAGCACTAAAAGACTTAGCTGTTTTGTCTACTATTTGATTATTTTTAAAAACATCTGTATTAATTCTATATACTTGGTTATAATCAGGATAAAAACTGTCATAGCTTGTTTGATAATCAACATACTTTAAGAGCATTACACATGTTACAACCCCTATTGCCAAACCAAAAACATTGATAAATGTAAATAGCTTGTTTTTAAGTAAAAATCTGATATATAGTTTAAAAAAATTGTTTTTCATATAAAATGGTTATTCTGTTCTTAAACTTTTAATAGGATTAACTATAGCTGCTTTTATACTTTGAAAACTTATAGTTAAAATTGAAACGAGTAGTGCTAAAACTACAGCCAAAGCAAACACACCCCATCCTACAGTTATGCTATACTCAAAGTTTTCTAACCACTTATTCATAGCATACCAAGCTACTGGCAATGCTATTACAATAGAGATACCTACTAGTTTTAAAAAGTCTATAGAAAGTTTATAAGTAATTTGCCCCACACTAGCTCCTAGTACTTTACGAACGCCTATTTCTTTGGCGCGCTTTTCAGCACTAAAAGCAGCTAATCCAAATAGTCCAAGGCAAGCAATAAAAATAGATAGAATAGTAAAGGTTATAAAAATGCGTCCTAAACGTTGTTCAGCATTATAGGTAGTATTAAAAGAGTCTTCCATAAAATAATGATTGAACATTTGCCCAGGCGCCATTGTTCCCCAAATGTTTTTAATATTAGCTACGGTTTTAGCATAATCACTTCCACTAATTTTCACTGCCAAATCGTTGGCATAACCACCAATATGCATACTTAATGCGGCTATATCATTTCGTAATGTCTCAAAATGAAAGTCTTTAACAACACCTATTACGGTATAGAACCTTGGGTTTTCTTCTCCTAAATCATGGGTAATTCTTTTGTTTATTGCCTCTTCTGGTGTAACACCTAGAATTTTTACAGCAGACTCATTTAATATAATACTAAGTGAGTCTCTACCAAAAGTTTTACTAAAATCTCTACCAGCAACTAACTCTAAATCAAGAGTTGAAATATAGTCTATATCAACATCCCAACTTTGCATTTGCAAAGCATTTTCCTGGTTTATTAAACCCTCTTCATAAAAAGAATGATCTCGTCTATAAGACGGAATAGGTAAATAACTACTTAAACTAGCCTGTTTTACACTTGCTAATTGTTTTATTTGTTGCTTAAATGCCTGTTGTTGGCTCCCTAAAATCCCAACATCTTGAATTACCAAAATCTGGTCTTTTGCATAGCCTACATCTTTATTTTGAATGTATTGTAATTGTTGAAAAACTACCAGTGTACTAATAATTAAAAACACCGAAATAGCGAATTGAAACACGACTAATGAACTTCTAATACCACCTGCTTTACGGCTATCATTAGCACCTCCTTTAAGCACCTTAACAGGAATAAAACGTGACATGAAAAACGCGGGGTATATTCCCGATAAAAAACCAAGCACCAATGTGCATATAACTAACACCAACCAAAATAATGGCTTCCCATAAGGGATTTCCATGGTCTTATTTGCAAGTGCATTGAAAAAAGGAAGTGCCAAAGCTGCAACTCCGATAGCCACCAATAATGCTATAAATGTTATTAAGCCTGATTCTGCTAAAAACTGACTTACTAAAGCAGATTTACCAGACCCCAATGTTTTTCTAATACCTACTTCTTTTGCACGTTTAAGAGAATGTGCTGTAGACAAATTCATAAAGTTAACACTTGCCAGTATGATAAGAAATAAGCCTATAAACGATAAAATATAAATGTTTTGAATACTTCCGTTTGCACTCATTTCTGGAAATCGGTTAGAATGCAAATGAATATCCTGTAGATTAATAGTACTGAAATTATAATAATTACCTGATGCTAAAAACTGCTCTTCAGTAATACCAGGCATATAAGGCTGGGCGAATGGAATAAAATATTTTTTAAAAAAGCCATCCAAGGCAGTTTGAACATCTTGAATGTTAGCAGTTGGTAAAAGTTTTATAAAGGTTGGAAAATTGTTACTTCCCCAATTGTTCTCTTTTTCTTCTTGGTTACCTGCCATAGCTAAAAACACACTATGGTCTCTTAAAAGTGAGTTTTTTGGTAAATCCTCTATAACTCCTGTTACAACATAAGTATCACTATTGTTTAAAATAAGGCTTTTCCCAACAGCTTCTTCTATGTTAAAATGTTTTTCTGCAGCTGTTTTAGTTAAAACTAAAGTATTGGGTTCATTTAAAGCAGATGCACGATCACCAAATAATACATCAATCCCAAACATTTCAAAGAAACTAGGGTCTGTATAACTTACCTGCATTTCCTTTACATTGATATCGGTTGCTCTTTTCTTTATTAGCATATTACCGCTGTTACGAAAACGTGTGACTAACTCAATTTGAGGCACGTCGTTTTCCAATACTTCAGCCACTGGACTGGAAACCTCAGCAAAATTGCTTACATCTCCTCCAAACTTAATATCCAAGTTAACGCGGTGAATACGGTCTGCATCAGGATACATATTATCATAGTTCAATTCATCATAGATATATAATGCAATTAATAAACTACCTGCCATTCCAATGGTAAGTCCAAAGATGTTTAGAAATGTAAAAAATGGTTGTTTTTTAAGATTTCGCCATGCGATTTTAAAATAATTAAGAATCATAGTTTTAAATATTTCCTATTCTTGCTTTAGTGATTTTACTGGGTTCACTAAAGCTGCATTAATTGTTTTCACACTAATTGAAAAAATAACAAGTACCATGACAAATAACACTGGTACTCCAAATAACCATACGTTTAAAGATATTCTGGTGGCAAAGTTTTCTAGCCAATTATTTGCCAATACATATGCTATAGGCGCCCCAATTAACATAGATAACAACACCGTTTTTACAAAGTTTTTTGATAGTAATACCAAAATATTCGTTACGCTAGCACCTATTACTTTTCGAATCCCTATTTCTTTTTTACGCTTTAAAACTGTAAATGACGCCAAACCAAATAACCCAAGACATGCTATTAATATGGCAAATCCTGTTAACACATTAAATACAGCCTGAAAACGTCTGTCTGCTTTGAATTGTTTGTCAAACTCGGTATCCATAAAAAAGTATGAAAACGGTGCTTCTGGAAATACCGATTTATAAACTGCTTCCAAATGCGCTAATTGTTCTTTGGCGTTACCGCTGTGAAATTTAACTGTTGCTAAACCATCAAAGGAATTTGAAAATCGATGGATAATTGGTACAAATGGTACTTTGGCAGACTCTTGATGGTAATTTTTGAGTACACCCTTTATTGTCCACTCACCTCCCAACATCTTTATCTTTTTCCCTATAACCGATTCGTAATCACGAACACCCCAAAGACTAAGCGCTCTTTCATTAACAATGATTTCTTTCTTTTTCTGTGTACTGGTTACATCAAAATTTGAACCTGACAATAATTGCATGTTCATTATTGGAATGAAATTTTCATCAATAGTTGTAATGTAAAAATTATGGTTATATTCTTTGGGAGATTCCAAAAAATTAATTCCAGTAGTTGTACTCATTTCATTAGCCAATTCTCCAGGTACAGCTTCAGATAAGGATACATTCTCTATATTGGCGTTTGCTAATAATTGCTGTTTAAAAACAGCATACTTCTCTCCCAAATTACTTTGTATCGGGGCTTCAACAATTATGGTATTTTCTGTTTCAACACCCAATTCCATATCTCTCAAAAAACTCAATTGTTCTGTAATGGTAAACACCAATATTAGCAAGACAATAGTTACGCTAAACTGAAATACAACCAATGATTTACGTAACAACACACCTTTAAATGAATGCGTAAAGTTTCCTTTTAAAATAAGTGAAGGTTTAAAAGACGATAACACCAAAGCTGGATATACACCGGAAAACAACACTCCTAATATTAAAAATACTCCAAGAATTCCCCAGAAAAACACATCTGAAAAAACACTAAAACTTACAGGTAATCCAGCTATCTTGATAAAGCGTTCTTTAACAAAAAAGATAATAACCAAAGCACACAACGCAGCTAACAGGTTCATTAATAGCGATTCTGTTAAAAACTGAACTCTTAACTGACTTTTCGTTGAACCTACTACTTTTCTAACGCCTACTTCTTTAGCTCTGTCTAAAGCTTTAGACGTTGCCAAATTCACATAGTTTACAAAGGCACTAATTATCACTAAAAAAGCAACACCTAACAAGAAAAATACCGTAGAAGCACTTCCGTTGGGTTCTGGTTCAAAAGGTTTATTAGAATATAAATGGATGTCTTTTATGTTTTGACCAATCACTCTATCGGTTAGCATCTTGTCTTCAAGTCTCAATCTTTCATTAAACCCTACCAGGTTATCTGTAAAATTTTTGTAAGCAGCTTTATCGTTCAATAACGCATAAGTATAGGTATTATTCCCATTCCAGTTGTCTTCGGTTTCTCCATAAAAAGCTTGCATAATAGGGTCTTTTAACATGGTAGAATAAGACATCAACATATCAAACTTTAAATGTGTGTTTGATGGACTGTCTTTTACAACACCAACAATATCTAACAGCATTTCCTTTCCTGCTGCTGGTAATACAATTGTTTCTCCAATTACATTTTTCCGGTTAAAATATTTTAATGCCGTAGATTCTGTAACAACAGCTTGATTGGGTTTTTTAAAAAGATGGGCATCATTACCATAGAGTAAAGGGTATGTAAATACATCAAAGAAAGCAGGGTCTGCAGCATACACTTTCTCTACAATAAACTGTTTATTATCAACCTTTATAGTTACTGTTGGCTCACCTATTTGATAGGCTCTTGTATAGCTTTCAACTTCGGCTAATTCTCTTTTTAACCTAGCTCCTAATGGTGGGTTTGTTTCACAGTCTTGCGAACTTACTGTTTCGCCATCCATGATATCATAGGTCAACCTTACGATTCTATCGGCTTTTTTATGTGTGTTTTCATAGCTCAATTCAAACCTTACATATTGAATAATTAATAAGGCTATGGCAAATCCTGTTGCTAGCCCTAATAAGTTAATCGTTGTAAAACTTTTATCTTTTATAAAACTTCGCCATGCGATTTTAAAATAGTTACGTATCATGATTATTCTGTTCTTAAACTTTTAATAGGGTTAGCAATAGCTGCTTTTATACTTTGAAAACTTATGGTTAAAACGGCCACTCCCAATACGATTAGTACTGTAAAAGCAAATGTTTGCCAACTTATGTCTATACGGTATGAAAAATCTTGAAGCCACACATTCATAGCATACCAGCTAATTGGTAATGAAATTAAAATGGCAATACCTACAAGTTTTAAAAAGGTGAAAACGAGTTTTAACGTAATTTGATTTACTGTAGCTCCTAAAACCTTTCTTATACCAATTTCTTTAAAATGTTTTTGAGCGTTAAACGCCGCTAAACCAAACAAACCTAGGCAAGCAATAAGAATAGATAGTATGGTAAATGTCATAAAAATTACTCCTAATTTTTGTTCTTCTTTGTACACCGTATTAAAAGAATCTTCCATGAAATTATAGGCAAAAGGCTCTCCTGGAGCTATGTCATTCCATATACTTTCTATTTTTGAAATAGTATTTGAAAAATCACCTGCTGCTAATAATACCGCCATTGAGTTATTTGAATTACCTATTGTAAGCCCCAAAGCCCCAACTTTATCTTTTAGAGATTCAAAGTGGAAATTTTTAACAACTCCTATTATTTTAACCTTTTCTGAAAGGTTCATTCCAATGGCTTCTTCTGGTGTTACGCCCAACAATTCAATAGCCGATTCATTTAAAACAATAGATTGTATATCTGTGACAAACTGTTTATCAAACCCTCTACCTGCAATTATTTCCATACCCATTGTAGATATGTAATCATAGTCCACCTCCCAAGATTGCATGTTTACTGGGTTGTCTTGGTTTGTATTCCTTGACCTTCGATAAGTTCGGTCTCTTCTTAGTGATGGTGTTGGTAGATAGCCACTTACCGATGCGCTTTTAACGTTAGATAGTTTTTGCACCTCAGCTTTAAAAGCTTGTACTCTATCTCCAGCCCCATGAACATCATCTATAATTAAAACCTGATCTTTAGTATAGCCTAAATCTTTGTTTTGAATAAAATTTAATTGTTGGTACACGACTATTGTAGCTGCAATTAAAACTACCGAAATAGAAAATTGAAATACTACTAATGAATTTCTTAGCCCTTCTTCTTTAGTACTGCTATTGGTACTTCCTTTAAGTACATGAACGGGTATAAACCGAGACATAAAAAATGCAGGATACATTCCTGAAAAACTACCTAATAGTACTGTACATACAATCAAAATCAACCAAAAAATAGGATTACCAAAAGGTATCTCTATGGTCTTATCTGCCAATGTATTAAAAAACGGAAGGGTCAATGCAGCTACACCTATAGCTACTAAAAGCGCTATAAATGAAATTAAACCAGACTCTGTAAGAAATTGTTTGATAAGGCTAAGTCTATTTGAACCCAATGTTTTGCGTATACCTACTTCTTTGGCTCTTTTTAAAGAAGATGCTGTAGATAAGTTAATGAAATTAACGCTAGCCAGTACAATTAAAAATAGGCCAATGCACGAAAGGACATACACATTCTGCATAGCGCTATTAGGGCTGAGTTCTTCTTCCTTATTTCCTGATAAATGAATATCTGTTAACGGTATGGTCTCGTAGTATAAATAATTACCAGAAGCAAAAAAGCTTTCTTCCGTCATCCCTGGGAAAAAAGTCTGCATCCACGGGACAAGATATTTGCCTACAAACCCTTTAAGAACGGTTTCCAAATTATCGATATTTGCATTAGGCAATAGTTTGACGAAGGTGTAAAAATTAAAATCTCCCCATTGGTTTTCCTGTGCTATGCTATAACCCGATGTTGATACCAGTACAGTATGATTTCTAAGAAATGAATTTTTAGGAAAATCATTTACAATACCAGTAACGGTATATAATTTGTTATTATTTATAATAAGTTGCTGTCCTACAGCGCTATGTATAGTTTCAAAATGTTTAAGAGCAGTAGTCTTTGTTAATACTAAAGTATTTTGTTCTTTCAATGCATTCGTTTGACCAGCTAGTAAATCAACACCAAACATGTCAAAAAAATTAGCGTCAACATAAGTTGCATGTTTTTCTTTTATATTATTTTGAGAATTCTTTTTCTTAATGAGTGCTCCAGCTTCATCTCTAATTCTAGTCACCATTTCTACTTGCTGACAATCGTTTAACATAGTCTGAGCCATTGGCGCAGGTACTTTAGACATATCATGAGTTACGCCTCCAAACTTTATATCTGCATTAACCCTGTGAATTCTGTCGGCATCTGTAAACATTTTGTCAAAGCTCAGCTCATCGTATATGTAAAGACCGATTAATAAACTTCCTGCAATACCAATAGTAAGTCCAAAAATATTTAGAAACGTAAAAAACGGTTGTCTTTTAAGGCTCCGCCAAGCGATTTTAAAATAGTTGCGTATCATAATAGTTTTTTATTCTGTTCTTAACACTTTAGCGGGATTTATTAAAGCAGATTTCATGGCGTGATAGCTAATGGTAAGTAAAGCTATAGCTAAGGCAATAATGCCAGCAATGGCAAATACAGACCAAGACATATCAATTTTGTATTCGTAATCTTGCAACCATGTTTGCATGAGATAATAGGCGACAGGAATAGCTACAGCAAGTGCAATGATAACGAGTACCAGAAAGTTCTTTGTTAGTAATTTAAATATGGTTTGTACAGAAGCCCCTAATACCTTACGAATACTCATCTCCCTGTTTCGTTGCTCCACCATATACGCCGAAAGTGCTAGCAGACCAAGACACGCCACTAGAATCGCTAAAATGGCAAATGTAGTAAAGACGGCTTTTATCCTACTCACATTTTCATACATGTTAGCAAATGAAGCATCCATAAACTTATAACGAAATGCCATATCAGGGACAAACGCTTTCCATTTCCCGGCAATAGCAGCAAGAGTCGCAGATACATCTGTAGTATTTAATTTTACAGACATCACACTATTACTCATGTTGTTAACGAAACAAAGCGGTTTTATCGTTTGTTTCATGTCATCATAATTAAAATCTTCTACTATACCTATTATTTCCCAGCTTCTTCCGCCTTCCCTTGAAATATTTTTCCCTATAGGGTTTTCCAGATGTAATGCTTTTACCAGAGCTTGATTTATAATGATGGTTTCTCTATCCGCGTTATCTTTTTTGAAAAAGTTACGCCCTTCAAGTAGTTGTATTCCTAATGTTTCAATATAGTTCTCATCAATACTCCATAATTGCGCATATATGCTTTCATCAATACCAATCTTTTCTGTTTTTACAAAGTATTCTCCGCCTCTATTGGATCCTTTGAGAGGTAAAAAATCACTAATACTTGCATTTGCGACTCCAGGTATTGTTTTTAACTCATCTCTGAATGATTTTGTTTTAAAATTTAACAGATTGGTACTGTATAGTTGCACTACCTGATCTTTTTCAAACCCTATTTTAGAATTCAAAATAAATTGTAATTGCTTATCAACTATAAGTGTTCCTACAATTAAAACAATAGAAATGGTAAATTGAAATACGACCAACCCTCCTCTTAATCCGTTTGATTTATTTCCTATGCTAAGTCTTCCTTTAAGTACATTAACTGGATTAAATTTTGAGAGGTGAAATGAAGGATATAACCCTGCTAATATGCCAACTATAAGAGAAGTTAATAGGGTGGTAGCTATAAACATAACACTTGACCAAGGCATTACTAAATGGATGCCACACATGCTTCTAAATAGAGGCATACATAATGCAGATAACACAATACCTATGCTAAAGGCTATAAGTGAAATTAGTATAGATTCGGCCAAAAACTGACCTATAAGTTGCCTACGTGTTGACCCTACTACTTTTCTTAACCCAACTTCCTTAGCTCTATTAGCTGATTTTGCGGTAGATAAGTTTACAAAATTAATACTAGCGATTATAAGAATAAACAAAGCCACTATACCAAAAATCCAAATGGTCTTTATATCATTACTAAAATTTAATTGACTAAAAATATGTGAAGAGTATAAGTTAATATCGGTTAGGGGCTGCAATCCTATTTTCATGCGCTCTTCCAAATGAACCCAACTAGGAAATCCAGCCGCTTTATATGCCGGCTTCAAATACCTCTTAATTAAGATAGTATTCATATTTTGCTCAAAAGCTTTTATATCTATATCTGGTTTGAGCAATACATAGGTGAAATAGGCACAAAAACTCCAATCGTTTAGTGTCCCTTCACCAAACTCTACATCTTTTAACGTCATTAAAAAGTCGTAATCCATATGCGAATTAGTGGCAAAGTCCTTCATAACACCATTAATCTTAAACGGGTCTTGACTATTACCATTTAAAAAGATAGTACGACCAATGGGATTTTCATTTTTAAAGTATTTATTTGCGATTTTTTCTGAAATAACAATGGTTTTAGGGTTATCTAAAGCGGTTTTAGCATCTCCATATACCATTTGAACATCCATAATATCAATTATAGATTGGTCTGCATAGGCAAAACCTTCTTCATAATGTTGTGTCGCCTCACCATCAAATCGTATGTCATTACTTCCTGCACCGTAAAATGATTGTACGGCCATTAGTCTTCCTGTGTTTTCCACTTCTTCAAAGTCGTTCAGTACCGTTGGTGCTGTGTTGGCAGAAAAAAAGATTCCTGTTCCATTTAAGCCACGAACCTTAGAATAATCTGTAGTCATCCTGTAAATATTCTCAGAGTTTGATACATGTTTATCATAACTACTTTCATGCAAAATGTATATACTAATCAAAATACAAGCTGCTACACCAATACTTAAACCGAAAATATTTATAAATGAAAAACCTTTATTCTTTAATAAGTTTCGCCACGCGATTTTAAAATAGTTACGTATCATAATTATTCTTTTTTTGATAAATACACTCTATTCTGTTCGTAAACTCTTAATAGGATTGGTCATTGCAACTTTTATTGTTTGATAACTTATGGTTATGAGTGTGATTAACATTACTGCAACAATAGCAATGGCAAAGTACCACCAGTGTATTTTAGTTCTATACACATACCCTTGCAACCATTGTTCTGTTACATACCAAGCAATTGGTGTAGCTATGACCCCTGCTATTAAGATAAGCTTAAGGAAATCTACAGAGAACAAACTCAATATATGACTTACGCTACTCCCTAGAACTTTTCGGATACCAACTTCTTTAATACGTTGATGTGCAAAAAAGAGTATCAACCCATATATACCTAAACAACCTATTAATATGGCTAACCCAGAAAATACTTTTGATAGAAAAAGATAACGCTGCTCTGTTCTATACTGTCGGTTAATACTATCATCTAAAAATCTGTAATCAAAAATATGATTTGGGAACACTTGAGACCACTCCCTTTCAATATTAGCTATAGTACTTTTAGTATCTATATGACTTATTTTTAACGATATTTCCCTATACCAATCAACATTAGGGGTAATAACTATAGCACTTATACCATTGGTGAATTTTTCATTATGAAAATCTTTAATTACTCCTACAATATTTCCAGTAACATCATTTACGCTTAACTTTTTACCTAAAATTGTTTCTGAGTCAACTCCTATATTTTTAACAAATTGCTCATTCACAATCATTTCATTAGAGTGTTCTTTTTTGAAAAAGTTTCTACCTGTAGCAAAAGAGACATCATACAATTTTAAATAATCTTCATCTCCGGGCTTTAACGAAATTTGAAACTTTTCCGCCTCGGGCCTGTTGTCATAATTAACACCAGAATACCAATTGCTAGTAGCCGCACATGGACTACTTAAACACATAGAGACGTCTTCAACACCAGAAATATTTTTTAAACGTCCTTTTAAACTTTGTTGTTGCACCCCATCAATAGTTTTAGGAAGGCTTAACATGACAACCTCATCTTTATCAAACCCCAAATCACTATTTACAGCATAATCAATCTGTTTAGAGAGAACTATAGTAGCTACAATAAGAATTATTGATATTGAAAACTGTGTTACAACAAGAACTTTTCGTGTAGATACGCCTTTTGTGTTTTTTTGAAGAAACGATCCTTTTAAAGCTAACACTGGCAAAATACGAGACATTAGAATGCCAGGGTAAGAACCCGACATAAATGTAACTACTCCTAAAAGTAGTAGTATCATACTGAAAAACTGAACATTTAACAGTGTTTTTAAAGATAATTCAAGGTCAAATAATGAGTTGAATACTGGAAGAAAAATGGCTGCCATTAACAATCCTAATAAAACGGCCATTAAAGTGATTAAGAAAGTTTCAACAATAAATTGCCAGAACAAATGTTGCTTAATACTGCCTAAAACTTTACGGATGCCTATTTCTCTGGAACGATAAGTAGATAAGGCTGTTGAAATATTTATAAAATTAATAGTAGCTATTCCTATTAAAAACAAACCTATAATTCCAAATAAAATGAGAAACGTAGTATCTACACCTCCATACTCTTTAATAAAATGAATATCGGTTAAGGCATGTAATTTATAAACGTGTTTGGTTGTAGGGTCTTCAGATCTATATTTTTTTGGAAATTCTAAAAGAGCTTCTGCTAAATTTTCTTTTTTCACATCTGGCTTTAAAAGTGTAAAACACTTAAGGTCTCCAGATATTCCATACCAACTTTCACCAGCTTCAAAGGAATTAAAACTATTGAGGTTTTCAAAAGCAACAAAAATATCGGTTCTTAAAAAAGTAGATTTAGGCAAATCTTTTAAAACCCCTACTATTTCTATAACTTTATCATTATCAAGCTTAAAAACTTCTCCCACAACATCTCGTTTTCCAAACATTGTCAGCGCCTTTTTTTCGGTTATTACCGCTGTATTTGGTTGGGAAAGAATAGGTTTACCCCCTCGTATTGTTGGTAACCTAAAAACATCAAAAAAACCATCTTCAACAAATGCCACATCTTCTTTGTACTTAGCCTTGTTAGTATTTCTAATGACACTTACTACTAAATTTTCTTTCCAAACAATTTTGGTAACCTTTTCTGTATAATCATAATCCTCTCTTAATGTATTCGCCAAACCAGGAGGTACACTTGCTATATGATTTACAGTTCCTCTTGTTTCTTCTGTGTCTATTCTATAAATTCTATCTGCATTGGTATGAAAATTTTCAAAAGAAAAATGATAGTTTAAAAACAGATAAATTATAATACTACTACCAAAACCTATGGCAAGCCCCAGAATATTAATAGCTGAAAATACTTTTCTTCTTGTTAAGTTTCGCCATGCGATTTTAAAATAGTTTCGTATCATTATTGATGATTTATTCTGTTCTTAAGCTATTGATTGGATTTGAAATAGAAGCTTTTATAGTTTGGTAACTTATCGTTATTACGGCTATGAAAAGTATTAATATGCCAGATATAGCAAATACACCCCATGAAATAGAAACCCTGTAAGCAAAAGTATCTAACCATTTACTCATGAAATACCAAGCAAGAGGAACCCCTATGATAAAGGCTATAAGTATAGGTTTTAAAAATTCTTTAGTAAGCAAATAAGATATATGACTGATAGAGGCACCTAAAATTTTCCTCATACCTATTTCTTTAATCCTATTTTGTGCCATATATGTAGCCAAACCAAATAAACCTAGACAAGAAATAATAATAGTAAGAAGTGTTAAAATACTTGCCAGACTTTCCATTTTCTTTATATCATCAAACTTTTTTGCATACATTTTGTCTACAAACTCATAACTAAAAGGGTATTCTGGATTAAACGTCTTGAATATGGTTTCTGTTTTAGCGAGGCTCTCAGAAAGTTTATATGCGGGACTATACTTAATGTGTATAGTTTCTAAAAAACCTTTAGCCCCTTCTATAACCATAGGTGCCACATCTCCAAAAGGAGATTCTAAAACAAAATCTTTCACTACACCAACTACATGCCAATCAATACCATTGTCTTTTATGATTTGTCCCACAGGATTTTTAAACCCCATGAGTTTCACTGCGGCTTCGTTAATAATTGCTGCTGTAGAATCTGAGGGAAATTTTTTCAAATCGAAATCACGACCTTCAATAAGTTCTAAACCAGTTGTTTTAACAAAAGCATCATCTGCTATAAATCTATTTACTAATGTTTTATTATTTATAGCTTTACCTTGCCATTCAAATCCCCACCAGTTACTCCAACTCTCAGTTATTGGTGAGCTGGTTTTAGTAACAGATACTGCAATACCAGATGATATTAGCTCCTCTTTAATAAGTAAATAATTTTTGTCCACATCACCTTCTATATTAGTGTACACCAAACTATCTTTAGAATACCCCACTTGTCTATCCTGAACTTTACTCAATTGTTGCTTAATAATTATAGTTGCTGCTATAAGTGTTACTGCCATAGAAAACTGAACTACTACTAATACCTTTCTAGGAGTTATAAGAGCGTTCACTTTATTTAAAGCCCCTTTTAATACCAATGAAGGGTTAAATGCAGACAGATACAGTGCGGGGTAACTACCAGATAATACTCCTGTAAACAGCAACATAATACAAGCTGATACCCAAAACCATTTATTTGTTATGCTTAATGATAAGTTTGTCTCGGTAAAAAGACTGAATGATGGTAATATTAATATGGTTATGGTAAAGGCTAAAAGTGCAGCAATAAAGGTTATAAGCATAGATTCTACTAAAAACTGAAAAATAAGTCCCTGTTTTTTACCCCCAACCACTTTGCGCACACCAACTTCTTTGGCTCTTTTTTCACCTTGTGCCGTGCTTAAATTCATAAAATTAATACAGGCTATTATTAAAATAATAAATGCAATTATGCCTATCATTCTAATCATATCTATTTTTCCGCCAGATTCTACGCCATTTTCAAATTCTGAGTATAGATATGTACGCGAAAAAGGGTGTAAATACGTTACCATTTCAGGAGAAGCTTTATCGTATTTCTCTCGTAAATTTTTAATTTTCTTAGAGAATTTGTCATAGTCCGTACCCTCTTTCAACATGACATAAGTAGCAACAGAATTATTCCCCCAATATGTATCATCCCAACCTTTATGCCCTAAATAGGCCCAAGGGATTAATAGTTCAAATTTAAAGCCTGTATTTTGGGGAAGATCTTTTAAAACACCTGTTACAGTAAAATTATCAGTGTTATCAATCTTGATAATTTCACCGACAGGATCTTTATCTCCAAACAGCTTCTTAGCTAAATTTTGAGTAATAACTACCGATTTTACATCACTTAAAACTGTTTCTATATTACCTTGTAATAACGGAAAACTAAAAATCTTTAAAAATTCAGGATCAACAGTTGTACCTAGAGATTTCAAACGTTTATTTCCTGTGGAAAGCATATAAGGACTATCGTAATAATATCTTGAAACATATGCTACTTCGGGATAATCTTTTTTAATCACTGGAGCCATTATTTTAGGCGTAGAGTTCCATGTCCAAATCTCTCCATCTACATCTGCCTGATTATTTACCTCATAAATTCGGTCATTATTTTCATGAAATTGATCATAATTAATCTCATAGTTAATCCATATAGTAATTAGCATAACAACTGCTAATCCTATTGAAAGCCCCAAAATATTTAATACAGAAAAACTCTTGTTTCTAATTAAATTCCGCCATGCGATTTTAAAATAGTTTCGTATCATATTATTCTGTTCTTAAACTTTTAATAGGATTGGCTAATGCAGATTTTACAGATTGAAAACCTACTGTTACAAAAGTGATCCCTAAAGCAAAACCTCCTGCCAATAAAAACACCCACCATTTAATGTCTATTCGGTATTTAAAATCGGCTAGCCATTCTTGCATTAAGTAATAAGCTATTGGTGTTGCAATTATAAAAGCTATTACTACCAGTACGATATAATCCTTGGTCATTAATTTTACTACGGTTTGCACACTTGCTCCTAACACTTTTCTAATGCCTATTTCTTTTTTCTTTTGTTCTGCTACAAAGGAAACTAGACCGAAAAGCCCCAGGCAACTAATTAAAATTGCCAGAAATGTAAACAATGAGGATATCTTACCTAGACGTTGTTCTTCTATAAACAATTTCCCTACTTGCTCATCTACAAACGTATATACAAATGGTGTGTTGGGATTAATGGTTTTCCAAGTATCTTCTAATTGTGTAATTAAAGTCTCTAAATCTGCTGTATTCGTTTTAGCAATCAACCAATTTGGTCTATCATGATAAAAAATAATCATTGGGTTAATCGTTTCCTTTAGAGAGGCAAAGAGATAATCTTCTACAACACCTACAATTTCAAACTCATTAGTCTTATTACCATTTTTAACCATTAATTTTGAACTAATTGCATTTTCTAATGGAATATTGAACTTTTGTAAAGTAGCTTCATTAACAATAACATTACCTTGTTGATTATCTCCAATATGTAAATCTCTACCGCTAAGTAGTTTTGTTCCTACTGTTTTAAAATAATTATCACTTACTTTATTATCGAAAACAAATGTCTGGCTACTTGGATCTTGTCCTGGTAGATACACCCCTACATCGTCCCTAATAGGCAACGATGGGTAATTATTACTACCTGCAACATCAGATATTCCAGAAACTGTTGATAATTTTGTTCGTAATGAGTTAAAGTTTTTAACAGCATCATCCGTTCCCATATTTATAGCTATGAGATTCTCTTTATCAAATCCCATATCAATATTTTGCGCATATTTTAATTGTTGCGTAATAATTGTAACTGTTGCAATAAGTACAATTGATACTACAAACTGAAATACTACCAAGCCTTTACGAAAATTACCATTACCAAATTGAGGTGTAAAAACACCTTTAAGAACTCTTACTGGTTTTATTTTAGACAAAATTAATGCTGGATATATTCCTGCTACTATCCCAGTAACGATAGCCACAATAATAAAGAGTAGTAAAACTCTAACATCAAAAAAGTTGGATATTGTTAAATTACCTTGTGTAATTTCATTAATAAAGGGTAATAATAAAATAACAAGAGGAATAGATATAACTACAGCAAAAAGTGATAATAATACTGATTCTCCTAAGAATTGCCCCACTAATGATCCTTTGCCAGCCCCCACTACTTTACGAACTCCTATTTCTTTGGCACGCTTACTGGTTCTAGCAGTACTTAGGTTAATAAAATTAATACAGGCTACTAGTAATATAATAAACCCTAAAATTAACATCGCGTAAAGGTTTTCGATATCCGAAACTGCTTCGATTTGACTATCAACATCTTTAGAGTATAAGTGAAGATCTGTTAAAGGTTGTAGAAATAATGTTTTTTGAAAACCTGCAAAATTTGCAAAATCTTTTGATCCCCTATCTTTTAAAAATGTAGGTAACTTTTTTTCTAAACTAGATGCTTCTGTTCCTTCCTTGAGTTTAAGATAACTATATACAAAATTATGTGTTGCAAAATTTTGTGCATTGCACACAAAATTCCCCACACCTAGTGATTGCATACCAACAATATAATTTGGATTTAAATGTGTTTTCCCATTGTCTTCATTAAACACCCCAGTCACCGTATACTTTGTTTTAAAATCTGTATTTCCTACAGTAAGTGTTTTGTTTAAAGCACTCTCGTTTCTAAATAATTTTTTAGCTAATGTTGAAGATAGTACAACAGTATTTGGTGCTTTTAGGGCATCTTTGGCATTTCCTTCAATTAATGGATAATCAAAAAGTTTAAAGAATGTAGAATCTGCTACATAACCTCCAGTTTCATAATAGCCTTCGTCTCTACCCTCTACTCTTAATAATGATGTGCTTCTATCTCCAAAATAGACAACTCGACAAATTTCTAATACCTCTGGAAAATCGGCTTTCATCGCAGGCGCTATTGGAGGACTAGCACCTGCCCAATTATTAATACTGTTATTATCAAGATTTTTAATCTCAGTTCGAATTCTGTAAATAGAATCGGCATCTGCATAATGGGCATCATACCCAAACTGTGCCATCACATAAACAAAAATGGATAAACAGCTTACTAAACCTATAGTTAGACCAAGTAAATTGATACTTGTTTGAAGCTTGTCCTTTATAAGGTTTCGCCAAGCGATTTTAAAATAGTTTCGTATCATAGTTATTCGGTTCTCAAATTTTTAATAGGATTGGTTTTTGCTGTTTTAAAACTCAAAATACCTATTAGTAAAAACGTTACTATTATTAACAGTAATGTCGCTGCTATAAAGGGTATTGGCGTTACATTAATGCTATAAGCAAAATTATTTAGCCATTTTCCAGTAAAGTAAAACGCGAGTGGTATTGCTATTACAGAACTCACCATAATTACAGTACTAAAATCTTTAACAAAAAGCTTGATAATGTTTATTTTTGAAGCCCCTAAAACCTTTCTAACCCCCATTTCCTTTAGTCTATTATGAGCACTTAATGATACTAGGCCAACAATACCCAAGAATATTATAATAAGTGATAATACACATGCATAATACACTGCTTTTTTAAACCTAATTTCTGAGGTGTATAGTTTGTGTAATGTGTTGTCCATAAATTCATAGTCAAAAACAGTATTAGGTAAAATTTTATTCCATTTTTTATGAATACTGGTAATTGTAGCCTCTAAATTGCCAGGTTTTAATCTAAAATTTAAATAGCGATAAATAGGAAACGTTTTAAGGTTAAAAAACACTAATGGTTTTATTTGTTTGGTCATGGTATCAAAGTGAAAGTCACCAACAACAGTTTGTATAGTATAATCGTGCTCCCCATCTTTAATTTTTATTTTTTCACCAATAGCATCCATTGGATTTTCCCACCCTAATGTTTTAGCTGCACTTTCGTTTAAACAAATCGTTTGATGATTTTCTCCAGACACATCTAATTGGGCATTCACTGTAATTTGGTAAGTACTAAAAAAATGATCATCTACCGTTAGCGATGTTATTGGAATAGCTTCGTTTTCTGGCATATTTAGAGTACTAAATGAAAAATTTTGTCCAAAATTGCCATTGGGAATTTCATAAGACAACGATACTTTACTTATCTGCGGCATATGCTCAAATTCGCGACGTATGGTTTCCATTTTTTTAACACCTTCATCAGACCAATTTCTTGGAGTTTGTACTGTTAGCATATAGTCTTTGTTATATCCTAAATCTTTTTCAAAAAAGTAATCTACCTGTTTGGTGATTATAAAAGCACTAATTAGTATTACCAATGCTATAGAAAATTGAAACCCTACCAATGATTTTTGTAACCTAATATTGTTTAGCTGTAATTTGCCTTTTAAAGATTGTATTGTTTTTAGCGATGATAATACAAATGCTGGATAGCATCCTGCCAATAGGCTAACCGTACATACGAAACCAAAAATTATGAAAACCAAAAGATAGGAAAAGGACACAACCTCTGGTAAAGCGAAACCTAGTGCATCTCTAAATACAGGCTTTAAAACTACAAAAGCCACAAAAGCTAATACCGTAGCTAACAATACTAAAATAAAAGACTCTATTAAAAACTGCATTATCAACTGTTTACGTTGTCCACCCAACACTTTTCGCATACCTATCTCTTTTAGGCGACTTCCAGACATGCTTATTGATATATTTATAAAATTAACTACAGCCATTAATAAAATAAAAACACCTATTATGGACAGTGTAATGAGCATACGTTTTACAGTACCATTATCTTTTTCCAGATAAAAATTGGTAAGTAGCTTGGGAGCTACACTTAAGTTTTCTTTAATATTTTTGGGGGCATGTTTAGCGATGAGCGCTTTAATAGGCTTTTGTAAATCTTTAGCACTTACACCCTTTTGTAATTCTATAAAAGAGGGGATATACCTGTTATCCCAATGTGATAAATCACCCCTATCAAAAAATGAATGTGAGCTTTTAGAGATAAAAATTTCTGGCATCAAATCCCTTTCTGTAATATTCTCGTTAATGGGGTTGATAATAGAATTTTTGGGAAGGGTATTAAAAACACCAGTAATACTAAAATTGCGTTTTTTGCTATTAAAATTTTCTAGAGCAATCGTTTGCCCTACGACATCTGTTTTCCCAAAAACTTTTAGTGCCACATTTTTGGTAATCACAGCCGTATTAGGATGGGTTAAAGCCGTTTTACTATTGCCATGTAATAATCCAAAACCAAACATAGTAAGCAAACTACTATCTGATAGTTGCACATATTTCCTAAAGCGTAAATCATCTTTAGAGATAATTGAATTCACACCATCGAATCTATAATAATTGGCTATCAAATGTGGGTAGTCCTCTTTTAAATGTTTTGCCAATGGTGCCAATGTTGTAAACTTTAAGCCCATGTTGGGCTTTTGCCAGTCGCTTAGCAAAATATACTGTCTATTAGCATTCTTAAGAGTATTGTTTACTTGCAATTCTCCCCATACATACGCACTAATTAGTAGTGTAAAAACAATACCCGTACATAACCCAAGTATATTAATACCTGCATAAAATCTATGCCTTTTAAGGTTTCGCCACGCGATTTTAAAATAGTTGCGTATCATAACTATACGTTTTTTGACACCGAAACAGGTTCAGTAAAGGTTGATGAATTATTCTTCTTTCAATGCTTCAACAGGATTATTTGTTGCTGCTTTAAAACTTTGCCAGCTTACACTAGCAAGTGCAATACCTATGGCAAGTAATCCTGCAAAACCATATATCCACCAAGTAATACTTGTTCTATAAGCAAAGTCTTCTAACCACCTATTCATGGTATACCAAGAAACTGGTACAGCAATGATATAAGCAACAACAACCCACTTTAAAAAATCTATGTTTAGCATTATCATAATTTGACTTACTGTAGCGCCACTTACTTTTCTAATCCCTATTTCTTTAACTCGTTTTTTAATATTAAACAATGCCATCCCAAGTAACCCTAAACAAGAAATTAAAAGTGCAAGACACGCCGAATAGGTCAAAATTTGATTAAACTTTTGGTCTCTTTCATACTGAACTGCAAAAGAGGTATCTGAAAAATTATAAATAAACTCCTCTTTAGGGTATAAGCTGTTCCATACTTGTGCAATATGAGACATTGTTTTGTCTATATCTTTAGAATTTAGTTGGAACGAATAATACCCCACACTATGATCCCAATTTAAATTTTGAGTAAAAATGCTTGGTTTAATTGAGGTGTGTAACGATGTATGATGGTAATCTTCAATAACACCTACTATTTTACAGTTATTATTTCCAACAGTTATTACTTTACCCAAAGCATCTATCGCATCATCTATCCCCATAACTTGTAATGCTGTTTCATTAATTAAAATATCATTAGAGATCCAATCATTTTGAACACTCAAATTTTCTCCAGCTTTTAAATAAATACCGTAGGTCTTTATATAATTATCATCGATACTAATTTCACTAAACGAAGCTGGAAATGGTTCTGCAACGCCTACTGGTCTTATCTGATTATTTAATCGATTTGCCTTTTGCCCAGGAATACTAGAACTTACCGAAAAAGAGTTTACACCATTTAAAGCGACCAATTCGTTCCTAAAAGTCCTTAGTTTATTTGGTGCATCTGGATGCTGATTCATGGTCATTGGAGAGAAACTATACAATGTTTGGTGGCCATCAAACCCAAGATCGGACGCCATCATAAATTGCATTTGTTTGTATATACCAACGGTGCAAACAATTAATATAATGGTTATTGAAAACTGTATGGTTACCAAAACCTTTTGGCTCTTCCATTTTTGACTTATCTTTTGACTACCTATTTTTAATCCCGAAGAAAAACGGTTTTTTACTACTGACAAAAAAGGAATAAGGGCTGCTACAACAGACACTAATATTACAATAGCGATTACAGATAGAAATATGTAGGACGTAACTTTAGTTAAAGAAAGTTCTGTAACAATTAAAACATAGGCCAAAGGCAATGATAAAAGTAAAGCAAGACCATTAAAAATAAAGCTTTCTACCAATATCATTTGAAAAATCTGCCCATAAGTAGAACCATTAAATATGCGAATAGAATAATTTTTTAGCTGCTCTATATTCGAAATCGTATTTAGATTTATAAAATTGATCAAACACACAAATAACACAACAGCTATAATGATATAGAGAAAAATAATTTGCTTTGTATTGCCATTCACGGACTGCTCATGACTTAAGTTTGACTTTAAATGAATATCGTGAATAGGTTGAAATTTAAATTTCATAGCCCCTTCTTTTAACCTTTTGGGCAAGGGTACTTTACTAAGTAAACTAGTAACTCTAGATTTTACAGCACTTATAGCTGCTCCTTTTTTAAGTTTTATATAAGAATAGGGTCTATATTGTACAGGTATATTCCAACGTCTTTGGCTATAAGGGTCTGGTTTATGATATTCGTAATTAGGATTTTCTACTAAAACCTGACGCGTATTGTCAAAATTCTGCATGTAATAGAAAAGTGATTTATAAGCTGCCACAACATCTATTTTCATATGGCTATTGCTTGGAATATCTTCAAAAACAGCATCTACAACAAACTTCCAGCCTTCATTAACTGTGAGTTCTTTATTAATAGGATCTTCATTTCCAAATAGCTTTTTGGCGAACGACTGAGAAATTACAACGCCATGAATATTTTCAAGTAGTTTTGTGTTTTCAGATTTTATAATCTTTCTGTTAAACACATCAAAAAAGGTAGGATCTGTATAAACAAAATCTACATCTTGTATTTTTTGTTTTGAGCTGTTAAAAATGGTTACGACATCTTTACCAAAATTACAGTGGCTTATCACTTCTGGTAATTCTAAATCTAATAATTCTGATGCTCCACCAAAGTTTTTTGCAGATAGTACTTCTTCGCCATTATTATATTTAACATCCAAAGCTACTCTGTAAATAGATTCTGAATCTGTCCAAAATTGATCATAACTATTTTCATATTGAATTTTTATTGTTAAAAAGATAAAAACAGTAAACCCCACTACAAGGCCTAAAATCTTTGCTACAGACAAAAATTTCTTTTTTAGAATACTTCTTATAATTGATTTTAGAAAATGGAAATTCATATAAAAATATGGTATAAATATTATTACTATTTGCCTTAAACCTACACTAAACTATTTTTCGCCACTTTTTGCCCATCCAACATTCTAATAATACGATGCCTTATCTTTCACTTCCTATATAAAATCAAAATCGACTTCTTCCAATGCATTCATTTCAATTTTTAAGATCATACTTATTCAATTAATGTAACTTCGCTAAAATTCAATGTTACACTGCCACCAGAAGTATGCATATAAACAGGTATGCCTCCTCCATTCATACTACCTATAATTTCATTCTTTTTAGAAGAGCCACTAAAATTTTTAAGTTGCGTATTTACATGATTTCCTTTTAAATTAAGATCTACACCTAGCCCTTCTGGAATATTCGCATATATACTACCTCCTGAAGTTTTTAAGTGTATATTCTCTATAGCGCCTTTAATATTCGCTTTAATACTACCGCCACTGGTATGAGCCACAATATTTTGCATTGTGCCATTTAATTTAATAGCACCTCCACTGGTTTTTGCCTCTGCATTACCATTGATATTTTCTAATTGTATACTTCCTCCCGAAGTATGCACCTTAACATTACCCATAGCATTGGCAACCTTAATACCTCCGCCGCTAGTTGCAATATCAATATTGCCATTACTATCTTCTACATTAATACCGCCTCCAGAGGTCTTCCCATTAATCCCACCTGTTATTCTTTCTATTCTAAGCCCTCCTCCGCTAGTGCGTAAGTTTTGGTTACCCGTCATATCAGAAATTTTAACACCCCCACCAGAAGTGTTTAAATGTGTAGCCATATTGTGAGGCACCTTGATCTTGAATTCTATCGAAATATTTTTCCAAGACGATGTCTTTTTAACGCACTTTGCTATGGCTCTAAATTCGGTAGCATTTTGTTCTATAGAAAGATCAAATACCGCATTGATTTCAGATAAAATATCATCTGTGGGATCTAAAAATTTACCCTTACGCCTTACGTAAACATCTACAACAACAGTATTTTCATCGTGTCCACTTACTGTAATTCCTCCTCTAGAAGTTTCCACAAATAAATGTCCTGCATCGTTAAGGGTAAAGGTTTTCGACATAAATGGTGTACCATCATTATCCACAGTACTATTGGTTGCCCCAAAAGTTGTTATTGAGACAAAAGCTATTAAAATGCTAGTGATATATTGAGTTTTCATAATGTGATTTTTTATTTAATCTTAATTCTTTTAGGCTTAAAATTTACTGTAGTTTTTTAATTTTAGCTTCTCCTAGTATAACCCCTTTACTTACTTGTGCATTACCATGGTAACGTACCATAGCTTCTCCATAAGCGGTAACTTTTAGATTATCGGATACATTTAAATAAAACTCGCCTTCTCCATAAGCTGTAACTTTAGAATTTCGATTTTTAATTTTTGGAGTGTTTATCATACACTCTCCATAACATGTCGTTTTTTGATTTTCTATTGTACCATCTTCAATATTTAAAATGCCTTCACCATATATGGTAGCTTGTAGTGCTTCTAAATCTACCATGCCCATATAAATTTTAGGTTCACCATAAGCTTTTAGTTTAAGTTCCTCTTGACTTATAGGACTTTTAAATACAAACGTTTCTTCGCCTCTTAAGGAGAGACTATTAATAGTTTTATAAGTTATTGTTGCTGTAACAACGGTACCTTGATAAAGAGAACGTTTTGTTTTCCATTTATCTCTTTTATGCTTCTGTGATTTAGTAAATACCCTAGCACCATCTAGATATAGGTTAAGTGTCCCTCCCTTTACTTCAATATTTAATTTATCATCAGACACTTTATTGGAGTTAATGCTAACAGATGCTTCATCTCCTTTAATAAAAGTGACCTGTATGTGTGGGTTAACAACTACTTTTTCAAAAGGCTCAACAGTGTAAGTTGATTGACCATATACGTTTGCTCCAATTAGAGCAATCATTACAAAACATAGGTATTTAATATAGTTTATTGTTCGTTTTTTGATTGATGATTTTGTTAACATAATTTTTCGATTTTTTGATTGATGTTATTCTTTTATATACTACACTAAACTATTTTCCGCCACTTTTTGCCCATCCAACATTCTAATAATACGATGCGTAAATTTTGCATCATGCTCACTATGTGTTACCATAACTATGGTAGTGCCTTGCGCGTTTAAATCTGTTAGAAGATCCATGACCTCATTACCGTTAGAACTATCCAGATTACCTGTTGGCTCATCTGCCAATATTAACTTAGGATTGTTTACTACTGCTCTGGCTACTGCTACACGTTGTTGTTGTCCCCCAGATAATTGTTGCGGAAAGTGTTTTCTTCTATGCATGATTTGCATTTTTTCTAACACTTCGTGTACACGTTTTTTACGTTCGGCTTTCTTTACACCCGTATAGATTAACGGGAGTTCTACATTTTCAAAAACTGATAATTGATCTATTAAATTAAAGCTTTGAAATACAAACCCTATATTGTGTTTACGTATATGAGCACGCTTACGCTCTTTATAATTAATAACTTCTTCACCATTAAATACAAAGCTGCCTCCATCGGCATCATCTAACATGCCTAAAATGTTTAACAAAGTAGATTTACCACACCCCGATGGCCCCATAATAGCTACAAACTCACCTTTATTAACTTCAAAAGACAGTTTGTTAAGTGCTATGGTTTGTAGCTCTTCGGTTTTATAATACTTTTCTAGATCTTTAATTTTTATCATTATTAGCGTTTTAATCTCTGGTCGAGCGCAGTCGACACCTTTTAAATTTCTTATGGTTTACTAACCTCTCGACTGCGCTCGAGGGAACAGTTGTTATTTATATTAACCCGTTGTGCATTTAGAAATCTAAAAAACCTTAAAATGTCCGTTCGAGTGTCCCGAATTTGTTTCGGGATGTATCGAGAACTATTTTCGAAGTTAAAATTCTTATTCTCGATAGTTCTGCTGAGCTTGTCGAAGTACAATTTTTCTTCATTTCATTACAAAAAATCACTCGAATTGACAGAATTTTGACCAAACACACAACGGGTTATATTATTCTTTTAATACTAATTCTTCTTTATCACCAAAATTATCATAACTTGATGTAATAACCTTATCCCCTGGTTCTATACCTTGTAATACTTCATAATATTCGGTATTCTTAGTACCTAACTGTATATCTACTTTATAAGCTAAGGTTTCATCTTCATTTAATTTAAAAATCCAGTTACCCCCTGTTTTTTGAAAGAACCCTCCTTTGGGTATTAACACAGCTTGTTTTTCATCACTTAAAGCTAATCTAATTTGAAGAGATTGCCCGCGACGAATGCCCTCTACTTTTTTATCAAACAACATATCTACTTGAAACCTTCCATTGGTAACTTGGGTAAATACTTTTTTTATGATTAATTTATGTGTTTCTCCACTAATCTCAAAGGTGCCTTGTTGTCCTGTATAAATTCTGGAAATATAATGTTCGTCTATATCTGCTCTTACTTTAAAACCACTCAATACATCGACTTGCCCTAAGCGTTGTCCTTTACTTTTTGACTGCCCCATCTCTGCATCTAACGATGTTAATTGACCATCTACTGGTGCTCTTACTACCAAATCTCCAACTTTTTTACGCATTAATTCCAATGCACTTTGGGTTCTGCTCAAAGAATTTTTCTTCTGTCTGGCTTCTTGCATAGTAGAAATCGAATCTTGCTTTAAGACTTCCTGAGCCAATTCCATACGTTGCTTTTGGTATTTATAATCGTTTTCAGAAGCTTTAAATTCTTGTCGTCCTATGGCTTTTTTATCTAATAATTTTTTATTCAATTGATATACTCTTTTTGCTTCCACAAGGGCATTTTCTACATCTGTCAATCTGTTTAACCTGTTAATGGTGTTTTGACTTGCAGCGTTTTGAGAAATCTGCATTTGTGTTAATAAATTATAAACCGATGTTTCTTGATTTACTAGACTCAACTCTAAATCTGTATTAGAAAGACGCAAAATAGGGTCGCCTTGTTTCATTATAGCGCCATCTTCTACAAAAATCTCATCTACTCTACCACCTTCAAGAGCATCTAAGTATATGGTAGTAATAGGCATAACAATACCGCTAACAGGAATATTTTCCTGAAAAACACCTTGCTTTATTTCACTAATGGAAATACGCTCTACAGCTACATTTAATTTAGATTTACCACCTGTTGAAGCCATTACAAATGTGATTAATAAAGCTAGTAATACCATACCAGCTATTAATTGTATTCTTTTTTTACTAAATCGTTTCTTCTCTAATGGAATATCCATGTATATACTATTGCTTAATTACACTTTGTATGTAGTGATTTCTGTGCCATAATTTAAAACACTGAAAAACAGATATTTATATACAAGTGTCGTTTTAAGAGTGTTCGAAAATGATACATCTACGTTCGGTAATAATGCACTTTTTAATCATATTTATTTTTGTAGTTCAATAATTTTTAATCAGCCTATTATTATTGTAATATTGTAAGTATGCTGTTAAAAAATGCAAACATATTAGTGGTTGATGACGATGTTGATGTACTCACTGCAATGCGATTACTTTTAAAATCTAAAGCAAATCAGGTTGTTACAGAAAGTAATCCTGGAAATATTGTATCTCTAATTGAGCAGAACAAATTCGATATTATTATTCTTGATATGAATTTTAATGGTCTTATAAATACAGGGAATGAAGGTATTTTTTGGCTCAATAAAATTAAGAGTATAAACAATGAGGTTGCGGTTATTTTAATCACTGCCTATGGTGATTTAGATTTAGCTATAAGATCACTTAAAGAAGGGGCCTCAGACTTTTTAGTAAAACCTTGGAAAAACGATAAGCTTATTGAAGCTATTGGTGAAATTCTGGATAAGAAAAAGTCTAAAACATCAAAAAAGCAAAACGCACTAAGCTCGCAAACTAGGATTTTAGGCGAAAGTGATGTTATGAAAGATGTGTTCTTTAAAATTAAAAAAATAGCACCTACCGATGCTAATATTTTAATTCTGGGCGAAAATGGAACAGGCAAAGACCTTATTGCTAAAGCAATTCATGAAAACTCCTTACGCAAAAACAAACCTTTTGTAAAAGTTGATATTGGTTCTTTAACCGAAACATTATTTGAAAGTGAATTGTTTGGTTATAAAAAAGGTGCCTTTACAGATGCCAGAGAAGATAGAAAAGGCCGTTTTGAAACTGCAAATGGCGGTACTTTATTTTTAGATGAAATTGGCAATATTAGTCTGCAACAACAAGCGCGATTACTTACAGTAATACAAAACAGGCAAGTAACGCCTTTAGGTTCTAACAAAGCTATTCCTGTAGATATTAGGCTTATTTGTGCCACCAATGTGCCAATTGCTCACCTAGCAGATGAAACCAATTTTAGAAAAGATCTTATTTATAGAATAAATACTGTTGAAATTGTTATGCCTCCTTTAAGAAACAGAGGGAAAGATGTCGTACTTTTAGCAAAACATTTTATCGAGATTTATGCCGAAAAATATTTAAAATCAAGTTTTCAGTTAGACCATAGTTTTATAGATAAATTAAAACAGTATGCTTTCCCTGGCAATGTTAGAGAACTTCAATATGCTTTAGAACGTGCTGTTATTATGGCCGAAAACAATATGCTATTTGATACCGATCTTGTCTTTTCTCCTATTGAAAAACAACAAGAACATAGCATTGATGATAACAATTTAAACTTAGAAACTATAGAGAAAAAAGCCATTTTAAAAGTTCTAAAAAAAAATAATGGCAATATTTCTCATTCTGCTAAAGAGTTAGGAATTACAAGAACTGCCTTGTATAGAAGGCTTCACAAGCATGGTTTATAAAAGATATAAATTTGCTCTAACTATTAGAGTGCTTATTTTGTTTTTACTGCTAGTTGGTTTGGCAATGGTTATCAGTTTGCAAAATTTCAATACTAAATACACGCTGTTTATTTTACTTTTTTTGGTTGTTGCTACATGTTTTAGCGTTATAAATCTCTACACTTTTTTATTTAAAAGATTTTCTGAAATGGATGATTTTTTTGAATCTGTAAAGTATCGTGATTTTTCTCGTAAATTCAATGAAACATCTGGAACAAAGGATATACAATATCTAAGACAACGATTTAATGAAGTATATGATACCATTTTTGAAATCAATAAAGAAAAAGAAGCCCAACATCTATATCTAAAAAAAATATTAGAACTAGTACAAACAGGTATTATTGCTTATAACATTAATTCGGGGCATGTACTCTGGGTAAACGATGCTTTTAAAAAAGTTTTAAATATTCCTTCACTAAAGAATATAAAGTTTGTTGAAAATAGAAATTCTAAGCTTTATAATGCTGTGTTTTTAGAAAACCATGTTACTAATGAGAGTCTTACTATTGATGTAAATAATGAAAAAAATAAATTATTAATTTCTAATTCTACCTTTCAAATAAAAGATACTAGTTTCAAGTTAATAGTACTACAAAATATAGATGATACCTTAAACCATAATGAATCTGAAGCTTGGAAAAAGTTACTCAGTGTTATGACTCATGAGATTATGAATTCTATTGCGCCTATTTCTTCTTTAGCCGAAACATTACAGCATAAAGTAAAATTATCTATAGAAGACAATACCAAAAACCCTTTAGATGTTGAGGATATAGATATTGGTATTGAAAGTATAAAAAAGCGCAGTGAAGGGTTATTAAAATTTGCAAAAACCTATAGAAGTCTAAATAAAATTACCACACTTAACTTAAGTACTATTTTAGTTAATGATCTTTTTGATAATATAAAAACCTTAATGCTTCCTTCTTTAGAAAATAAAGACATTGAACTAAGCTTTGAAAATGATAATGCGTCTTTAGATATTGAAATTGATGTTTCCCTTATTGAGCAAGTTCTTATTAATTTAATTTTAAATGCTGTTGAGGCTAGTAAAACCATAGAACACCCAAAAATCACACTTAAAGCTTTAAAAACAATCGATGGGCAGACCGTTTTAAGTATTACAGACAATGGTAAAGGTATTCCAGAAGAAGTTATAGATCGTATTTTTATTCCATTTTTTACCACTAAAAAAACAGGAAGCGGTATTGGTTTGAGTTTATCTAAGCAAATTATGCTACTCCATAAAGGTAGAATAACCATTAAAAGTATTGAGCGCAAAGGTACATCGGTAAGCTTATTTTTTTAAGACCTAACAATTAAATTACTCATTATCAAAACTCAACATTTCCAGTTTTGTTAATTTATACGTAACTTACAGTATATTAACCAACTATTTATTATTATGAATTCAAAAGTTTTTCTTGCGATTAGAATACTTCTAGGTCTATTTGTCCTAATATTTGGGCTAAACAAGTTTTTAAGTTTTATTCCCTTTGGAGATATGTCTCCAGAAGCTGGAGCATACTTTGGTGCATTATCCTCTGCCAAAGTATTAACTTTGGTTGGTATTGTTGAAATAGTAGCTGGATTAGCTCTAATTTTTAATAAATATGGCGCCTTACTCGCATTAATTTTAATGAGTATTTCTGTTAATGCTGTATTATTTCATATCACTTTAGATCCAGCTAATAGTGCAGGAGCATTGGTATTATTAGTTTTAAATATTCTAGTGTTATATGGGTATAAAAGTAAATACAAAGATTTACTCTCTTAATATTAAACAAAAAATCTCCAAAAGTTTATGTATAAACTTCTGGAGATTTTTTATTAATTAATGTTATAAATTTTATCTACTTCTTCTTTTTTTGTTTTTGTTGCGCCTGCTTTTGCTTTTCTGCTTGCTCCATCATTTCTTGCATTCTTGCCTGAAACTTATTTTGTTTTTTAGGCTTCTTTTTATTTTCCTGAATCTGCGCATGTATTTTATCTTCATCAAGAATAAAATTCTTGATAACTAAAATAATACCTATACTAATTACATTGGAGATAAAATAATACAAACTCAAACCTGATGCATAGTTATTAAAGAAGAATAACATCATTAAAGGAGAGAAATACATCATGTATTTCATCATTTTCGCCATATCTGGCATACCTTCTTGCTGTGGAGCAGTTTGCACATTTTGACCAGTAGTTAAACGCATATAAAAGAAAATTGCTACAGATGCCAATATGGGAAATAAACTCACATGGTCTCCATAAAATGGGATATTAAACGGCAATTTAGCAATAACATCGTATGATGATAAATCGTCTACCCATAAAAAGCTTTTTTGTCTTAAATCGAATGCCGATGGAAAAAATTGGAATAAGGCATAAAATACAGGCAATTGAATTAGCGCTGGTAAACAGCCACTCAACGGACTTGCACCGGCCTTACTTTGCAGTGCCATAGTCTCTTGTTGCGCTTTCATTTTATTATCCTTGTGCTTCTCACGAATAGCATCTAATTCTGGCTTTAAAATCTTCATTTTAGCCTGAGATAAGAATTGTTTATACTGTACAAAAGACAAACATATCTTTACTAAAATAGTCATCACTATAATGGCTATTCCATAAGGTAAAAAACCGCCTAGAAATCCAAATAAAGGCATGAAAATATAACGGTTTATCCAACCAAAAATACCCCAGCCAAAAGGCACTATTTCATCTAAATTTCTATCGTAAGCATTTAAAACCTTAAAATCACTAGGTCCATAATACCAGTCCATGGTTTGATTAAGTTCTCCCCCTTGAAGTTCTAATGGTATACTGGCAGCAAAAGTCTTAGTGTAGACTGTATCTATAGCTTCGTCTTCAACTAAGTTTTCTGCTTTTATCTTAGCAATCTTAAAAGGCGTATCTGTTAATAAAACCGAAGTAAAGAAATGTTGTTTGTAACCAATCCAAGTGACATCTTCTAGATCTTCTTCTGCATCTCTGGCTCCAGTATAATCTGCCTTTCCTCCTTCGAACTCATAATGAATATCTGTATACCTATTTTCATAAGAAATACTTTTGGCATGGCGATATCCTTTTAAATCCCAGTCTAAGTTTATTTTTTGAGAACTATTAAAAATATCACTAAAACCTTGAGAGCGGATAGAAAAGTCTATCATATAATCGCCTTCTTTTAGCTCATAACGGTATTCTAAAAACTTAGTCTCAGATACCTTTAACTTCATAGACACTACAGTTGTAGCCCCATTTTTTGTTACTGTAGGTTGAAATGGTAATTCTTTTGTATTTCTAATTCTACTATCGGTAGTTCCAAAATTAATATTAAAAGAGGCATTACCATCTTTTACTAGGTATATTGGATTATTATTAAAGTCTACAAACTTTTTTAATTTAACTTCAGATAATGTTCCTCCTAGAGTATTAAATTTTAGTGCTAAAACATCACTCTCTACAACGGTTTCCTTATGCGATGGTTTTGCAGTTGTAAACGCATAAGCAAGTGCGCCATACTTATTAGTCAAAGCGATTTGCTGAAGAGAATCTGGTTGCGTACCTACTTTAAAATCTTCTTGAGTTACAACTTTAGTCTGCTCTTGCGCCTTAGCCTTTTTTTCGGCCTCTACTTGTTCTTGTTTAGCTTTTTCCTGGGCTTTTAATTCTTCTTCAGTTGGCTTATTTGTCCAAAGCCAAAATATCATTATTCCAAAAATTAAAACAAAGCCTATTATTGAGTTAAGGTCTAACTTTTTTTCTTCCATATGTTTAAATTATTCCTTTTGTTAAGGAAAAGCTATTTACGTTAGTTAGTCAAAAAACTATCCAATTTACACTTAAGTGTCATAATGACACTATTTTGACGTTTTGTACTTTAATGCTGCCTTTACAAAAGCTACAAATAAAGGGTGTGGATTCTCTACAGTACTCTTATATTCTGGGTGATATTGTACACCAACAAACCAAGGATGATCAGGGATTTCAATAATCTCTACTAATTTTGTCTTTGGGTTTAGTCCCGTTGCAAACATCCCACCCTGCTCTATTTGATCCTTGTATTCGCCATTAAATTCGTAACGATGTCTATGGCGTTCTTTTATAATATCTTCTTTGTAAATTTTGGAAACTTTACTTCCCTGTAATAGTTTACATTCCCATGCGCCTAGACGCATAGTGCCTCCTTTGTTTTTAATCGTCTTTTGTTCCTCCATTAAGCCTATTACTGGGTTAGCCGTATCTTCATCCATTTCGGTAGAATTGGCGCCTTCAAGCTTTAATACGTTACGTGCAAACTCAATCACAGCCATTTGCATACCTAAACAAATACCTAAAAATGGAATTTTATTTTCACGCACATATTTCACTGCTGTAATTTTTCCTTCTATACCACGCTCACCGAAACCTGGTGCTACCAATACAGCATCTAAATGCGATAACATAAGTTTTACATTCTCCTCATTTAAATATTCCGAATGAACCGATTCTACAATAACTTTTACGCCATTTTCTGCACCTGCATGAATAAATGATTCTAGTATAGATTTATAGGAATCTTGTAATTCTACATACTTACCTATGAGCCCTATAGTAACTTCGGACTTAGGATTTTTATGACGCCTTACAAACTTATTCCAATTAGATATATTTGGTTTTGTACATTCTAAGTCCAGCTTTTTAAGTACTACTTTATCAAGACCTTCTTTAAGCATTAAATTAGGCACATCGTAAATAGTAGAGGCATCTATAGATTGTATGACAGAATCTGGAGTTACATTACAAAACAATGCCAGTTTTCGTCTTAAATCTTTAGGCAGTGTATGTTCTGTTCTACATACCAATATATCTGCCTGTACCCCACTTTCCATCAACGTTTTAACACTATGTTGCGTGGGTTTCGTTTTTAATTCTCCTGCTGCTGATAGGTAAGGAATTAACGTTAAATGAATAACAACACCATTATTTTCTCCTAAATCCCAACGTAATTGTCTTACTGCTTCTATATAAGGTAACGATTCTATATCACCTACTGTTCCTCCTATTTCGGTAATTACAATATCGTAATCTCCAGATTTCCCTAAGATTTGTACACGACGCTTAATTTCATCGGTAATATGAGGTACCACCTGAACTGTTTTTCCTAGAAACTTCCCTTCACGCTCCTTTTGAATAACACTTTGATATATACGCCCCGTAGTGACGTTATTAGCCTGACTCGTTGGTACATTTAAAAAACGTTCATAATGTCCTAAATCTAAATCGGTCTCAGCCCCGTCCTCTGTAACATAACATTCCCCATGCTCATACGGATTTAAAGTTCCTGGATCTACATTAATATAGGGATCTAATTTTTGAATGGTTACCTTATAGCCTTGGGATTGTAATAATTTAGCTAAGGAGGCAGCTATAATACCTTTACCTAACGAAGATGTAACCCCACCGGTTACGAAAATATACTTTGTATTACTTGACATATTGCGCTTATAAACGCAGGCAAATTTACAAAATTAAAACAGTTAATAAGGAAATGTTTCTAGATATTTAAAGCGGTTATTAACAATCTTTAGTTAATTATAGCTATAACTAAATCATACTATTTACATAATTTAATTTCGTATAAATATTTTTGTCACTTGAGTGTCACGCCTTAGCGTGATGTATCGAGAAGCTGTAAACCTGTTCTCGATACATTTTTTATTTCGTTATCTCTTCATAAAAAACACTCGAACTGACATATACGAAAACTTTAATCGTAAATCGTATCTCTATAATTTTACATAACTAAACCACTATGGACTGTAAGTCCATAGGTTAGGTTCGTAGACTGAAAGTTTGCCAGGTGAAATACGTAATCAAATCTGTGTAAATTCGTGTAATTCGTGTCAAAAGTTTTTAGAAGCTAAAGCGAAA
>CANMLX010000008.1 GCA_947498845.1 uncultured Flavobacteriaceae bacterium
ATGGATCCAAAAGGTGTTTTTTTGAGCAAAAATATCATTCCTAATTAAATTCACCCACAACTTTTAAGACTGATCCGAACTCTCAAAGATGCTAATACGCGCTAATAATGGATCAAGACCAATTATTGAATTTCTAGGAATCATCTATTTAAGTATTTAACGATGGAAGAAATCTACTGTTCAGTATACAATTAAAATAAACCTCAAATACAACTTAACACATACATAGGTTTTCTTTTGTGAATCATTTAATCTATTATCATGCCTCCTTTTTTGGGGTTTAAATCGAAATCTTTAACAAGTTCTAATCTTTTTTGGGATTTAAATTTAGATGTTTTACTGGTCGTGCCATTTATATCAGCTATAGCTGCTGCTAAAAGCGGTTCGTTAATATCACCTAAAACGCCATAGTTTAGAGCGCTTTCAGCTAACTCTATGTCTGGAGTTAATCCATTGGAAGGTACAGGAATATCATTTTTATTTACACCATTTGCGACAAGAGGTTGCATGGCGTACGTATGTCTACGATTTGCACCATCTCTTCTAAAGTCAGGAGAATCGTAAATAGTTATGGATGCCTGTGTTTTTCCTCTTGTATTGGCACCTATTTGTACAACATTAATATAGGATTTTAAACTATTTATTAGACCTTCACTAGCCGAAGCAGTTCTTCTAGTAGTTAAAACATATAACTTGTCTAAGTTTAGACTATTAATAGAAGTGTTACCTATACTTTGTATAAATGGAAAGATGCGATTGTTTTCTTGTAAGGTGTTATTGTAAATTAGTTTTTTAAAAACATCACCACTAAATTGTCCAGAGATCATACTGGCCAAAGCTGTTTCTACAGAGACGCTACCTCCAGAATTATATCTTAAATCTAATACGAGGTGTTGTACGTTATTCGATTTAAATTCACCAAAGGCATTATTTAATTCGTTTTCAGAACCCACATTAAAACCATTGTACATTAAATACCCTATAGTATTGCTATTCAAATTATAAATTTCGGTCTTAAAAACAGGGTTTTCAGTATATTCTAACTTTGTAAGTTCTATATTTTGCGATGTAATCTCTATAGTATCATCTGTTCTATCATCTGGGGTGTTATTATTATTATAATTCCCTAAATTAATGGTATAGATATCTTGATTTAGTAAGGTGTTAAAATTATCGTCATTTATATTAGTGTTATTAATAGCGTAAAAAAGATCGCCTCTTTTTATGCCATTTAAATCCGCATTGCTATCTGGTAAAACTAATCTTACTATCCCTATAAGGTCTGTATCACTATTTGGAGCTCTAAATAATGAAAATTCCATACCATTAGTTTTAGAAATACCGCTAAACCCTCTTTCTAATTCGAAATAATTATCAACAATCCAACTAAAACGATCTGTTGTTTCAGGGTCGTATTTTAAACTTTCAAATAACTCTCTAGGTGTATCAAAACTATTTAAATAGGCATTATAGGCGTCATTTGTACCGTATCTGTTTTCTATAGCGTTTATTCCAAATTGCTCATTAGAAAGCTGTTGTACATTTTCTTTGTATAAATAAGAAAGATTCATCCCTTTCCAAACAAAATCGTTTATTTCGCTAGTAGAAATAGGGATATCGTCTTTATCTTCAAAACAACTAGTTAATAAAAGGGTAAAGCATAAAAGTATTAAGGTATTAAAGGTTTTCATGTTGCAATTTTTATAGGTAGTCTATTAAACCCTAAATTTACTTACATTATTGTGTAATAAAAAATTTTGTAACAAAATAGAAGTTGTGTCGTCGTAATTACAAATAGCTTAAAAACTATATAACTAATTTAACCAAAAAATGACTCAAAAGGAGTTTTTAAATATTGTAATGCCGTTTAAGGATAAAGTGTTTCGCTTAGCAAAACGATTGTTGGTATCAACAGAAGAAGCAGAAGATGCTACCCAAGAAGTATTACTAAAATTATGGAAAAATAAAACCAAAATCAAAGCATATAAAAATGTAGAAGCCTTTTCTATGACCATGACAAAGAATTTTTGTTTTGATAAACTAAAATCTAAACAAGCACAGAATCTTAAAATTGTTCATAGTAATTACGAAGAAAAAAATACGCCTTTACAAAAACAAGTTGAATTAAATGATAGTGTAGATTGGGTAGAAAAAATTATAGAAGAATTACCCGAACAACAAAAACTAATTATTCAATTAAGAGACATAGAAGAATATGATTTTGATGAAATAGCCGAAATGCTTAATATGAAAAATACAGCAGTACGCGTGGCATTGTCCCGAGCAAGAAAAACAATTAGAGAACGCTTAACTAATACACATAATTATGGTATTAAATAATATAGAAGAATTACTAGAAAGATACGAAAATGGTGAAACAACACTACATGAAGAGCAGCAGTTAAAAGACTATTTTTCGCAAGAAACTGTAGCGCCACATTTAGAAGTGTACAAACCTATGTTTGCGTATTTTTTGCAAAACCAACAAGAGGCTTATGCTAAGGACCTTCCATTAAAACCAAATAGAACATTTAATTATAGGTGGATTTCGGCAGCAGCAGTAGTACTTATTATGTTGGGAATTTATTTAAATCAAAAACCATCTAAATGCGAAGAGAATTTAGTAGGTACTTTTTGTGAACCGCAAGAAGCATTTAACGAAGTGTCTAAATCTCTTGCCATGATTTCAAATCATTTTAATAAAGGGGTGTCTACTGTAAATTACCTTGAAGAAGTAAATAAAGGTACAGGAACACTTAATTATTTAAATGAAATTGAAAATTCAACACGTATAATTTTTAAAACTAATCAGTAAAAAAGAAAGATGAAACGAACATGAATTTTCATTATTTCAAATTCACACAGAGAAATGATCAAAATTTATGTGAGTTCCTGAATGTATTCAATTTTTTGAATTATTCAGAAATTAAAAAATTTAAACAGATGAAAACTATAAATAAAATAACAAAAAATAAAATGACTAAACAATTAATAGTATTGGCAGTAGCCTTATTTCTATTGCCTTTAACAGGAATAGCTCAAAAAAATGTATTCGATAAATACAGTGATAGTCCAGATGTAACTTATGTAAACATAAAGCCTAAAATGTTTCAAATGTTAGCTAAACTTCCTATTGATGTTGATGATAAAGAAGCAGAAGCTTACATGGATATGGTAAAGAGTATTACTAGTTTTAAGACTATTGTTACAGATAATAAAGCAATATCTGCCGATATCACTAAATGGGTAAAATCCAAATCCAGTGCCTTAGAAGAATTAATGGAAGTAAAAGATGGTGGTAGTGAGGTGAAATTTTATGTTAAAGAAGGTAAAGATTCGGATCATGTAAAAGAGCTTTTAATTTTTGTAAATGGTGTAGATAAAGTCATGAAAGAAAGTGTTGAGATCAATGGGAAACACCGTAAAATAGAAACTGTAGTTGTGTCATTAACGGGAGATATTAATTTAAACGAAATCTCAAAGCTTACCAATAAAATGAATATCCCAGGAGGGCAGCATTTAGAAAAAGATAAATAATATAATTATAATTAACCATCAATCATGAAGCGAACATTTAAAATGTCTTTAATTGTCACACTAATAAGTCTTGTACTTGTTAGTTGTGGCAATGACAAACCAAGTTTACAACGTTATTTTGTAGATCATCAAGAATCTGCTAATTTCTCATCAGTAGACCTTCCGGTATCCATGTTAAATTTAGATGACACAAAATTATCAAAGGAGCAAAAGGAAGCTTATAAATCAGTGAGACGACTAAATTTTTTAGGTTTTAAATTAAATGAGGCTAATAAAGATAATTACCAATCAGAGTTAAACACCGTGAAAACTATTTTAAAAGCAGAGAAGTATCAAGAACTCATAGAATTTCAGGATAGTGGAAATAAATTCTCTGTTAAGTATTTAGGGGATGATGATAAAGCAGATGAAGTTATTGTCTTAGGAAGTTCCAGTAATTACGGTTTTGGTGTTTTTCGATTGCTTGGTGATGATATGAAACCCGAAAAAATATACTTACTAGTAGATGCCATTCGACACTCTGATGTTGATACTAATAAACTTAAGGAGATCACAAATTTCTTTAAGTAATTTTTAAAGTGATGTTAATAGAAAAAGGTTTCCATAAGGAAGCCTTTTTTGCTATACAATAGTAGCTGGCAAATAATTTTGCCAAAAACAATTGTAATTTAGCCTTAGGTATGTTAAATTTGTATGATATGTATTGGAATTTGTAAATGAGTAATATTGAAGAAATTGTCTTTTCATTAGAGAATAAAATTAGTAAAGTGTTAAATAGCATTGATGCTTTAAAGCTAACTAATCTAAAGCTAAACGAAGAATTAGCTTTAGCTAGACAAGAAATTCAAACCCAAGAAAAGTTAAATAAAGATTGGGAAGAAAAATATAAAACTCTAAAAATTGCAAATTCTATGCTAGGTAGTGACGAGGATAAGAGAGAAACAAAGCTCAAAATAAATGCGCTAATAAGAGATATAGACAATTGCATTGTTCAATTATCAGATTAGTGATTATACATTAAATGTCAAATAAGCTTAAAATAAAGCTATCTATAGCAAATAGGGTTTATCCTTTAACTATAGATTCTAATCAGGAGGAAGGGTTGCGTAAAGCAGCTAAGAATATAGATTTGATGATTAAGCAATTTGAGCAAAGTTATTCCGTTAGAGATAAACAAGATGTATTAGCAATGTGTGCTTTACAATTTGCATCTCAAATGGAGCAAAAAACAATAGATAAAGACATAAAAAATGAGATAGTCGAGGAAAAACTTGGCGCACTCAATAAGATGTTACAAAATTATTTAGACTCTTAACGTTCTTTAAAATAGATTAAAAGTTACTGCCTACATTGGTTATTTTTTTGATAAACTCAACGTTAATTCTTTAAAAAGGGTGAGTTTAAGTTGTAAAAGCAAGCTGCCTCGAAGCAGATCCTTGATCAACTTGTTAGCCCTAAACTTGTTTTTAAGGAGTTTATACAAAACCATATACAATGTAGGCTTTTTTTATATATACAAATCAACATTATAATATGGATAACTCAATTGTATTAATTGGAGTAGGAGTAATAGTAGGGCTAATTATTGGATATGTAATAGCCAAAGTAATAGAGAAAAATAATGCATCTAAATTAGTTAAAGAAGCTAAAAAATCGGCAAATTCCTTGCTTAAAGAAGCAAAAAGCGAAGCTGAGACCATAAAAAAAGATAAAATACTTCAGGCCAAAGAAAAGTTTATAGAACTTAAATCAGAACACGAAAAAGTGATCTTGTCTAGAGATAAAAAAATGGCTGAATCTGAAAAGCGTACAAGAGATAAAGAGTCTCAAGTATCTCAAGAGCTTTCAAAAAATAAAAAGTTAAATGCAGAAATAGATACTAAAATCAATGACTACAATCATAGATTAGAGGTCTTAGAAAAGAAACAGAAAGCATTAGATAAACTGCATAAAAACCAGGTACAGCAATTAGAAGTAATTTCTAGTTTGTCTGCAGAAGAGGCTAAAGAACAATTAGTAGAATCTCTTAAAGGTGAAGCAAAAAACGATGCTATGGCTTTTGTACAAGGCGCTCTTGAAGAAGCAAAATTAACAGCAGAACAAGAAGCTAAAAAAGTTATTATAAACACCATACAACGTATAGGAACCGAAGAAGCTGTAGATAATTGTGTTTCTGTATTTAATATAGAATCAGATGATGTTAAAGGACGAATTATAGGGCGTGAAGGACGTAACATTAGAGCTATTGAAGCTGCTACTGGTGTTGAGATTATAGTAGATGATACTCCAGAAGCTATTATTTTGTCTTGTTTTGATTCTGTAAGAAGAGAAGTAGCACGTTTATCATTACATAAATTAGTTACCGATGGAAGAATTCATCCAGCGCGTATAGAAGAAATTGTAAAGAAAACAAGAAAGCAAATAGAACAGGAAATAATAGAGGTGGGTAAACGTACTGTAATAGACTTAGGGATCCACAATTTACACCCTGAGCTTATCAAGACTGTAGGTAGAATGAAATACCGTTCTTCTTATGGACAAAACTTATTACAACACTCTAGGGAGGTCGCTAAGTTATGTGGTGTTATGGCAGCAGAGTTAGGTTTGAACCCTAAATTAGCAAAAAGAGCAGGGTTATTACACGATATCGGTAAAGTACCAGATGCCGAAACAGATATGGAAACACCTCATGCTATTTTAGGTATGCAATGGGCTGAAAAATACGGAGAGAAAAAAGACGTATGTAATGCCATAGGCGCTCACCATGATGAAATTGAAATGAAATCGTTATTAGCGCCAATTGTTCAGGTATGTGATGCTATTTCTGGTGCACGTCCGGGAGCAAGGCGTCAAGTATTAGATAGTTATATACAACGTTTAAAAGATTTAGAGGATATTGCTTTTGGATTTAAAGGTGTTAAAAAGGCTTACGCTATACAAGCAGGTAGAGAATTACGTGTTATTGTAGAAAGTGAAAAAGTAAATGATGAAATGGCTGCAAACTTATCATTTAATATATCACAAAAAGTACAAACAGATATGACGTATCCAGGTCAAGTAAAAGTGACTGTAATTAGGGAAACCAGAGCTGTAAATATTGCTAAATAAGTTCATGCTTATTTGTTGCATATAAAAAACGAGTTATATCCATACAAAGTTAAAAAAATATCGAGGACAATAGTTCTCGATATTTTTTTAACCCGCTTTATGCGTTGGAAGATCGTTATGAGGCTGTGATATTCAATAAACACTGGTATTTTCTTAATCTTGGCATAGTACCGCTATGGTTAGATTAAAAAATACAGTTTACGACAGTGTTTGCAGGAGATTGCAGACGTAATAGACTTTCTAATGCATAAAACGGGTTTAACTATAAATAATTAAGTTACTTAACTAACGTGGATCTCGAATAAGAAGATTTATACCAATTCCCAAATGAATTTTGCGACTTAAAATACTTCTCGATACATCACGCTAAGGCGGTGAAACCTTAGGTGCTTAAACAAGATTCACGTTAACTACAAAGGTAATTTTATGTGAGAAATGGTATTAGTCCTTTTTTTGTGGTTTTTTAGCTTCTTTTTTGGGCATAGGACCACGCAAATGAATCACTAGTCCATTTAAAAAGTTTCTTAATATTTGATCGCCGCATTCCATATACTTAGGGTGATCTTCTCGTCTAAAGAATGCACCAAGTTCACTTTTTGAGACTCTGAAGTCTACAAGTCCTAAAATTTTTAAAATATCATCGTCTCTTAGCTTTAGAGCTACACGTAATTTTTTTAAAATATCATTATTTGTCATAATTAAAATTCTCCTGTTTTTTTGAACGCATTTCATCGATTTTGCAAAACCAATAACAATTAATTAGCGTTTTCTCTTTTTTTGTAAAGATATCGTAATTTTTATTTTAAAAAACACGCTTTTAAAATGATTTTTTAAGATTTAAAAACCTGTATTTCAATATTTTAATTTTTGTTTGTGCTATTAATTTCATTTTTTTTTGAATGATAAAGTGCAATTTTTATAGACAAAAAAAAATAACCAATTGATAAACGAATTAAAATTGTCGATAACTAACCTGTGTTTTTTCGATAAGCGACGCTATATCTACGATTATAAATTACACTTTATACTTAAATTTATAAAACAAATATATAATCCCTCAAAAAATGGTTAATAAAGTAGAAAAATTAAGTCTTTTATCTGAAATGATTGCTTTTGCAACTTATGAAGATAAAGACATTAGAGAAGTTGAATATAATTTCTTGTTAGGTGTAGCAAATCAATTAGAAATTTCTCGTTCAGATTTTGATTATTTAATAGATAATCCAATTGATTATCAACAATTACAGTCCCATACAGAGCGTATTGTACAGTTTTATAGACTAGTATTGTTAATGAATATAGAGCAGGAAGCCGATGGCACTAATAACTCTAAAGGCGTTATTAAACTTTATAATTTTGGTTTACGCATGGGTATGGCACATGAGTCTATTACCAAAGTGTTATATTTAATGGATAGTTTTCCTAATAAAATAGTACCACCAGATGTTTTAATAGATGTTTTTAAAACCCAGTATAATTAATAAATAACAACGGTTAATTATACTGTTTATGCTTTGCATAAGTCTAATTTTTTAAAGTTTAAGCTTGTCTAGTTTGCCTTGATACATTTTAATTTCGTCTCTCAATTTAGCAGCAACAATAAAGTCTAATGCTTTTGCAGCTTGCTCCATAAGTTTTCGTTTTTCACGAATTTTTTTATCGAGTTCTGGTTTGCTTAAATACTCACTTTCAGGTTCGGCTGCTCTAGCAGCTTCTAACTCATAACTGTAAGTACTCACAGAATTTTTAGAAAGCGCATTGTCTAAACTTTTGTTTAAAGCTTTAGGAGTTACATTGTTTGTAGTGTTGTAAGATATTTGTTTTTCGCGCCTATATTCGGTTTCATCAATTGTTTTTTGCATGCTTTTAGTAATTTTATCAGCATACATAATAGCTTTCCCGTTTAGATTTCTGGCAGCTCTACCAACAGTTTGCGTTAAAGAGCGTGTAGATCGTAAAAACCCTTCTTTATCAGCATCTAAAATAGCAACAAGGGATACTTCTGGTAAATCTAAGCCTTCACGTAATAGGTTAACACCCACTAGAACATCAAAAAGCCCTTTGCGTAAGTCTTGCATAATTTCAACACGTTCAAGAGTATCAACATCACTGTGTATATAACGACAGCGTATTTGAATTCTGTCTAAATATTTCGTTAGCTCTTCTGCCATACGCTTAGTTAGTGTGGTAACCAAAGTACGCTCATCTTTTTCAACACGTTGCTGAATTTCTTCAATTAAATCATCTATTTGATTTAAACTTGGGCGTACTTCAATTATAGGATCTAATAATCCTGTTGGTCTTATAATTTGTTCCACATAAATACCATCAGTTTTTTGTAATTCATAATCGGCAGGGGTAGCACTTACATAAATCACTTGATTTTGAAGCGCTTCAAACTCTTCAAATTTTAAAGGGCGGTTATCCATAGCAGCAGGTAATCTAAATCCATATTCAACAAGGTTTTCTTTTCTGCTTCTATCACCACCATACATGGCATGAACTTGGGAGATCGTAACATGACTTTCGTCTACAACCATTAAATAGTCATCTGGGAAATAGTCTAATAAACAGAACGGACGTGTTCCAGGTAATCTACCATCAAGATAACGTGAGTAATTTTCAATACCTGAGCAATACCCTAATTCACGAATCATTTCTAAATCGAACTCTGTACGCTCTTTAAGGCGTTTCGCCTCTAAATGCTTGCCTATTTCTTTAAAATAATCATGCTGTTTTACCAGATCATCCTGTATGTCTTTTATAGCACCTTGAAGTACCTCGGGAGAGGTAACAAACATGTTTGCAGGGTATATATTTAAGCGATCATATTTCTCTACAATGTCATTAGTTTGTATGTTAAAAGATTCAATAGCTTCAATGTCATCACCAAAGAAATGTATGCGAAATGCATCGTCTGCATAACTAGGGAAAATATCAACGGTGTCTCCTTTTATTCTAAAATTCCCATGGTTAAAATCTGCCTCTGTTCGGGAATACAGACTTTGTACCAATTGATGTAGTAGTTTTGTACGCGATAGTTCTTGATCTCTTTCTAATGTAATTACATTTTTTTGAAATTCAATAGGGTTACCAATACCGTACAAACAGGAAACAGATGCTACAACTAAAACATCGCGTCTACCAGAAAGTAGGGAAGAGGTTGTGCTTAATCGCATTTTCTCTATCTCTTCGTTTATGGAGAGGTCTTTTTCTATATAAACACCAGAAACTGGAATGTAAGCTTCGGGTTGGTAGTAATCGTAATAAGACACAAAATATTCTACAGCGTTATTTGGGAAAAACTGTTTAAACTCTGAGTATAATTGAGCAGCTAATGTTTTATTGTGCGCCAAAACTAATGTAGGGCGTTGCACTTCTTCTATAACATTGGCTACAGTAAATGTTTTGCCAGAGCCTGTTACACCAAGTAAGGTTTGGTATTTTTCATTGGTATGTATACCATTAACTAATTGTTCTATAGCTTTTGGCTGATCTCCAGTGGGACTAAATTCCGATTCAATTTTAAACTGCATGTTGTAAAAATACAATAAAGAAAGCTATGTATTATTACTACAAAAGAATTTACTCAACCTTAATATCCATGTTACTAAAATCAAATACTAACACGTTATGAGATGTGGGTAATTTTACGCCTGTTTTAGTGGTTTTCCAGTCTTTCCATGACGCCTCAAGACCATCAATTGGCGTTAAATCATTCCAGATATTACAACTAATAGGAGTAAGCTTATCATCAAAATGCCATAAATAACTGTCTGTGTTATTATAAGTGACTAGTAGTGCCTTTTTATTCCCATCGGTTGTTACCAATTTTCTGGTTACACCAGCATCAAAAACTTGAAAAGGAGCGATGAGCCAAAATAGATCTTTTTTATAATAGGCCTTTCCTTTTTCATGAATTTTATTTGCTAATTCACTTTTTAATATAAAACCGTTAGCATAAACCTCGCTTTTGGTATCGTCTAAAAGATCTAGTTTTACTTTGTAACTTTCAAAGTATACCTCGCAAATGTTATCAGATTTTTTCCATTTAAAATGTCTTCTAGACTTAAATGTCCATTCAATATAGTCGGTGTTTTTAAAACCTTCATAGTTTAAAGCAATAAGCATTTTGGTGGCCAATTTATCGGCCTCTTTACCTTCTATACCATAAGGGATTGGTTGAGCGTATTTATAATGTAAAAATCCAAAAAGCAATAGCGTAGGTAGCGTTAAAAATATAACAATGCCTAAAATAATTTTTACAGGCTTTTTAAGTTTCATTTAAATATTAGTCGGTCGGGATTAATGCTACAAAGATAGTTCAATTAATTTTTCACTTGAAAAGGAGATAAGTTCATCAAAGAATGTGGTAAATTCATTTTCAAATTCAGAATAGAACGCTTCTAACTCTTTTGTAGCTTCATGCATTCCAGATCTATGTTTTGTTCTTCGGTTCATTCCCTCTAAAACTCTTGCAATGCCTTCTATAGAAGCATAACTTAATAACCAATTGTCTGTAACTAAATAAGGCATCATTTTTTGAATTCTTGGGGGTAGTATATCAAAATGCTCTTCTAAAGATCCATAAAATTCGTTAATATAAATATCTAGAGGTATATTAGAATAGTTTTTCCAGTTTTTCGCCAGAAAATGATCATACAGAATGTCTACAATAACCCCAGAATAATGCCCATATTTTTTATGCAAACGTTTGGTACTTTGTCTAACAGTGGGGTGTGCGTCTGTAAAAGAATCAATATAACGATGTAAAAGTATGCCGGTTTGTATGTCTTTTTGGTACGCTTTATATTGTTTTCCTTTAATACCATCTGCAATAAAATTTCCTATTGTTATTAAATTGTTATCTCCAGATAAATAAATATGTGCTAAATAATTCATTCGAGAAATTTACGAATTCCGTTTTAAGAAATACTACTTTGTAATTGTATATTTGTTTTATAATTTGAAAATAAATTTATGACACTTATAAAATCAATATCAGGAATTAGAGGTACCATTGGCGGACACGTTGGCGATAATTTAACCCCAATAGATGCCGTTAAATTTGCAGCGGCTTATGGGGCTTGGTTAAAGCAATATCGCCCTAAAGATACTTATAGAGTAGTAGTGGGTAGAGATGCCAGAATTTCAGGGAATATGATTCAAAGTTTAGTAATGAATACATTGATAGGTCAAGGCATTCATGTTATAGATTTGGATTTATCTACGACGCCAACTGTTGAAGTTGCAGTACCTTTGGAACATGCCGATGGAGGTATAATTTTAACAGCAAGTCATAATCCAAAACAATGGAACGCATTAAAGCTTTTAAATGAAAAAGGAGAGTTTTTAGATGCGGTAGAAGGTGCTAAAATTTTGGAACTTGCAGAAAGTAATACTATTGATTTTGCAGATGTTGATAGCCTAGGTAAAATCACTAAAAACAGTGCTTATTTTGATTTACATATAGAAGAAGTCTTAAAATTACCGTTAGTCAATGCAAAATCAATTGAGAACGCTCGTTTTAAAGTGGTTGTAGATGGCGTTAATTCTACAGGAGGTGTAGTAATTCCTATGCTTTTGGAACGTTTAGGGGTTGATGTTGTGGAATTGTATTGTGAACCTAATGGTCATTTTCCTCATAACCCAGAACCATTAAAAGAACATTTAACAGATTTATCTGCTGAAGTAAAAAAACACAATGCCGATTTTGGTATTGTAGTAGACCCAGATGTAGACCGATTAGCCTTTATGGATGAAAACGGCGATATGTTTGGTGAAGAATATACGCTTGTGGCTTGTGCAGATTATGTATTGAGCAAAACACCAGGTAATACAGTAAGTAATATGAGCTCAACCAGAGCATTAAGAGATGTTACAGAAAAACATGGAGGGACTTACGAGGCCAGCGCAGTAGGTGAGGTGAATGTGGTTAAATTAATGAAGAAAAATAATGTCGTAATTGGAGGCGAAGGTAATGGCGGTATTATCTATCCAGATTCACATTATGGGCGTGATGCATTAGTAGGTATTGCTTTATTTTTAAGTTTATTAGCAGAAAAGAATATGAAAGTGAGTGAACTTAGAAAAACCTATCCTAATTACTATATGAGCAAAAAGAAAATACAGTTAACGCCAGAATTAGATGTTGATGGTATTTTAAAAACAATGGAAACGCGTTACCAAAATGAGCAATTAACAACGATAGATGGTGTTAAAATAGACTTTTCTGAGAGCTGGGTGCACTTAAGAAAAAGTAATACAGAACCTATTATTAGAATTTATACTGAAGCAAAATCGCAAGAGGAGGCAGATGGTTTAGCAGATAAATTTATTGAAGAGATAGGAGAAATAGCTACAGTAAGCTAAACAATACTCTTATAACGAAATATTAGAAAGGATAGATATTGAAAGTCTATCCTTTTTTATTGAATTGTATCTATAATTCTTAAATCGAGCTCAGGTTAAAGAGATGAAGTCTTAGTTTTAGAGCCACTATTGTAGATTAGAACAATGAATCAATTTGGTTTTGTTTCTAAAGCTGCATTATTTATTTTTGATAAGCATTAATAATTTTAGAGAACTGAATTTATGAGTCAAGAATTAGCATCAAAAGATTTCGATTATTACATAGCATTAATTAAAACCAACTTTATTGAGTTTACGCCCAAAATACTATTAGCAGGGCTTGTAATATGGGTTGGTTTTAAGCTTATTAAAAAAGTCAATGCGATTTTAGAGAAAAGCCTTAAAAAAATGCAGGTTTCAGATACCATGAGACCTTTTTTAACGTCATTATTATCTACTGTACTTAAAATAGCATTGCTTTTTGCAGCCATATCCATATTAGGTGTTGAGCTATCAGGTTTGGTGACTATAGTAGCAGCTATGGGATTTGCAATAGGGTTGTCTTTACAAGGAAGTCTTGGGAATTTTGCATCAGGTATACTTATTTTGTTTTTAAAGCCCTATAAAGTCAACGATTGGATTCAAATAGAAGATAAATTTGGTAAAGTAGAAGAGATAGGTATTTTCAATACGCTTCTTATTACTCCAGGAAATAAAACACTTATAGTCCCTAATTCTAAAATTACCGACGATGTGGTTACAAATTATTCTAAAAAAGGTATTGTAAGACTGGAATTAAGTGCCCATATTCCCTACAGTGCAGATTTTCCAGAAGTAAAGAAAATTATATTAAACGAGCTAAATAATATACCAACACTAATTAAAGATCCAGCGCCAGAAATAGGAATTGAGAATTTCGACTCTCATAATATCCAATTAGCGATAAGACCTTATACTACACCAGATAACTACTGGGATGCTACGTTTGACACACACCAAGCAATAAAAAATACATTTAATAGAAATAACATTAAAGTAGCTTACTCCGAAGGTATAGAATTAGGTGATATTGGTAAGTAAAAGCTAGTCGTTTTTAGGTTCCTGTCCTCTATGTTTCCAGCGTTTATGAGTCCATAAGTAATATTCTGGAGCTTCATGAATTTGTTCTTCTACACGTTTTAAAGAAAGGTCTGTAATAGCAAAATTATCTGAATTGTTAGGGGTTCTGTTAATATCAGTAAAAGTAGCCTCGTAATACCCACGTTTAACCTTTTTTACCTTTAAAAAAAGAGTAGTCATGTCAAGACGCTTAGCTAAGACTTCTGCACCTACATGCACAGGTACTTTTATTCCCATAAAATATTGCCAATGTACAGCTTTATTGAGTTTTGGTGATTGGTCAAAAACAAAACCATTAAACGTTAATTGGTTATCCTTTTTTGCTTTTATAAGTATAGGGAATGTTTCTTTAGTGGTGATTAAATGACTATCATATTTTGCGCGTATACGTTTTACCAAAGCATCAAAATATTTGTTATTTAGTCGTTTATACACAGCATAGCCTTTATGGTTTACATGTTCTTGTAAAATAAAAATCCATTCCCAGCTGGCGTAATGACCCATAAACAAAATCACACTTTTATGCTCTTTTTCAAGTTGGTGAATTTCTTCAACATTAGTGAAAACGTAGCGTTTTATCATGTCTTCTTTAGATATAGTAATAGATTTTATGGCCTCTACTATCATATCACACAAGTGCTTGTAAGATTTTTTTCTTATTTCGGCAATTTCTTTTTCTGTTTTATTGGGTAGTGCTAATTTTAAATTTTCTGTAACCACTTTTTTTCTATACCCAAAAATGCGATATAATATGAGGTATAAACAATCGGAAACAACATATAAAATTCTAAATGGAAGTATTGATATTAACCATAAAAAAGGATATACCAGAATATAAACTAGAAATTGCATTAATTAGTTTTAGATTTGTAGCAGCAAATATAGATTAATTTCATTTTAAACGTTTCATACCAATGGGTAAAATAGATATAGTAACCATAGTTATTATTGCAGCAAATGTGATCATATCATATAAAGGCTTTAATGATTTTAGTTTTTTTGAAAAGTATAAGTTTAATATTGGTGACATAAAAAGGGGAGAGCAAATACGTATGTTTAGCTCTGGGTTTTTGCATGCTGATAATGCACATCTGTTATTTAACATGTTTTCATTGTATGTTTTCGCAAATGTTGTTATCAATTATATAGGACAAACAAACTTTATCATTATCTATATAGGAAGTTTGGTGTTAGGGAATTTATTATCATTTTATTTTCATAAAAATGAATACCATTATAGTGCGGTAGGAGCCAGTGGCGCAGTAATGGGGATTATTTATTCAGCCATTTTATTACGACCAGAAATGGACTTGTATATGTATTTTATACCTATTCCAATTCCAGCTTATATTTTTGGCATTGGCTATTTATTGTATTCTATTTACGGAATGAAAAAAAGAAATGATAACATTGGTCATGATGCGCATTTTGGAGGAGCGATTGGAGGTTATTTAATAACCTTATTACTGTCGCCTTGGCTATTCAAAACGAATTTGCTCATGATAGGATTACTCGCTATACCTATTGCTTTGTTATTTGTTTTAAAGCGAGCGGGTAAAATTTAATAAAACTTTAGTATGAAGTTAAAAAAATAAGAGCCATGCATAATATGGCTCTTATTGATCTGGAGAATAGTTATTTATTCGTATAAATACTCTACAGTAAATAAAAGTTTATCATTTACAAATCCATCACTACTACTACTGTAACTTTTTGCTGATTTAGGATATTCTTGATCATTGTAAGTATACTCATATCTGTCTTCTGAAACTACATAATCATTATTGATTAACTTTAAGAGATTATTTTTATTCCCATAAAATTCGAAAGAATATTCTGTTTCAATTGTTACAAGATTGATAATATCAATATCATGTATGTTTTTTAAAATCCCATTTCTATCATCATATTCATATATCCATCTATTTTCAGTAGACTCTCTAAAAGCTATACCCGAAATATTATTGTTGGATAAAGAAACTGTTATTTTATAATCAAATGTATTTTGAGCATTTAAATCACCAGTAAATGTGTCTAGTGATATAGTCTTTTCGTTTTTATCAGTCACCACATGATTGTAAACATCAAAAGGTTTTCCATCGGTATCTATTCCTAAAAGTATTTGTTTAAAGTTGGTTAATTCATTATTAGAATCATACTCAATAATAATGTATTCTTTAAGAATATCATTTCTGAAATTTTCTATTTTCACAACTTTATTGTTATTATCATAACTAAATTTCGTTTTATCATCTCCTTCAGTTATGCTTAAAAGTCTATTTTCTTCATACTCAAAATCGCTTGTGAAAATTTTGTTATCCTCTATACGCGTACTAATTACTTTTTTAATTAGTATTGAGTTATCATCAATTTTTTCACTATTATCTCCCTCTTTTTTTCCAGAATCATCCGAAGAATCACTACATGCAAATACAGCAAGGCATAGGCTTAAAATCAATAATTTGTTTAATTTCATTTTTAAGTTTTTTATTTAATAAATATAAAACAAACATAGCATAAACAATTAAAACCAAATTACGGGAAACCGTAATGTACTTAACAAACACTTAAATAATGTCATTTTAAGACTAATTTTATTATGGCATAGGTATTGAATCTATTACATTTGTAAATGACTAGATTGGTTTATAAAACATTATATCATAGTTGTTTATGTTTTTTAACGAATAAAAAAGAAGTCATGTATCCTGTTTTTAATGACAGAATGACCTAAAAAATATATGAAAAAATCAAATTTTATAACGCTTGACAGTTTGTCATCCCAGGAATTCGATGAAAATTCAGAATTAATTCCTTTAATGACACCTGAAGATGAAGAAGAAATAAATAACGAAGAGTTACCAGAAACCCTACCAATACTATCACTTAGAAATACGGTTTTGTTTCCAGGCGTAGTTATTCCAATTACAGCGGGTCGTGATAAATCCATAAAACTAATTAACGATGCTAATAAAGGCAGTAAAGTTATTGGTGTTGTAGCGCAAAAAGATGAAAACGTAGAAAATCCAACAGCTAAGGATATTCATGAAACTGGTACAGTTGCTCGAATTCTTAGAGTGCTTAAAATGCCAGATGGTAACGTTACTGTTATTATCCAGGGAAAAAAGCGCTTTAGGGTAGCAGAAGTACTTACCGAAGACCCTTACATGAATGCTACAGTGAGGGATATTCCAGAAGCCAGACCTAATTTAGATAACGAAGAATTTAGTGCTATAATAGATTCTATTAAAGAGTTAGCATTGGAAATTATAAAGGAGAGCCCCAACATTCCTAGTGAAGCTTCTTTTGCTATTAAAAATATAGAAAGCAATTCATTTTTAGTGAATTTTGTATCCTCTAATATGAACCTTTCGGTTGCAGAAAAACAAACATTACTTGAAAATAACGACTTAAAAGGACGTGCTTTGGCGACCTTAAAGTTCATGAATGTTGAATTTCAGAAGTTAGAGCTTAAAAACGATATTCAGTCCAAGGTTCAAATGGATATGAGTCAGCAGCAGCGCGAATATTTCCTGCATCAGCAAATGAAGACCATTCAGGAAGAATTGGGAGGCGTAAGCCATGATGAGGAGATAGAGGAAATGAAAGCTAAGGCTAAAGATAAACAATGGGATAAAAAAGTAGCGAAGCATTTTGAGAAAGAAATAGCTAAGTTACAACGTATGAATCCTCAGGTGGCAGAGTATTCTATTCAACGTAATTACCTTGAGTTATTCTTGGATTTACCATGGAATGAATTTAGCGAAGATAAATTCGATTTAAAACGAGCTAAAAAAATCCTAGATAGAGATCATTATGGGTTGGACGATGTAAAGCGTCGTATTATAGAATATTTAGCTGTTTTAAAGCTACGTAACGATATGAAGTCACCCATTTTATGCCTTTATGGTCCTCCAGGTGTTGGTAAAACTTCATTAGGTAAATCTATAGCAGAAGCTATGGGTAGAGAATATGTACGTATATCATTAGGAGGTTTAAGAGATGAAGCCGAAATAAGAGGACACCGTAAAACCTATATTGGAGCCATGCCAGGGCGTATTATTCAAAGTCTTAAAAAGGCAGGAACATCAAACCCTGTTTTTGTTTTAGATGAAATAGACAAGTTATCGAATTCTCATCAAGGTGATCCATCATCAGCTATGCTGGAAGTGCTAGACCCTGAGCAAAATAATGAGTTTTATGATAACTTTTTAGAGATGGGTTACGATTTATCTAAAGTGATGTTTATAGCGACCTCGAATAGTTTAGCAACCATTCAGCCTGCTTTAAGAGACCGTATGGAGATTATAAACGTAACGGGGTATACTATAGAAGAAAAAGTAGAAATAGCGAAGCGCCATTTACTACCTAAACAATTGGTAGAACATGGTTTAGATGCCTCTCATTTAAAAATAGGAAAAGCGCAATTAGAAAAAATAGTTGAAGGCTATACAAGAGAATCTGGTGTTCGTGGTTTAGAAAAACAAATAGCAAAAATGGTGCGTTATGCAGCTAAAAGTATTGCTATGGAAGAAGATTATAACATCAAGGTGAGTAATGAGGACGTAATAGAAGTTTTAGGCGGACCAAAGCTAGAGCGTGATAAATACGAAAATAATAATGTTGCAGGTGTAGTGACAGGTTTAGCTTGGACTAGTGTAGGAGGGGATATTTTGTTTATAGAATCCATTTTATCTAAAGGAAAAGGTAATTTAAGTATTACAGGAAATCTAGGTAAGGTGATGAAAGAATCTGCTACTATAGCTATGGAATATATCAAGTCTAATGCGGAAGCTTTTGGTATAAAACCGGAAGTTTTTGACCAATATAATGTGCATATTCACGTTCCAGAAGGCGCTACACCAAAAGACGGACCAAGTGCTGGTGTCACTATGTTAACCTCTTTAGTATCTCTATTTACACAGCGAAAAGTAAAAAAGAGTTTAGCAATGACTGGAGAAATCACGTTACGAGGTAAAGTATTACCAGTAGGCGGTATAAAAGAAAAGATTTTAGCTGCTAAACGAGCGCGTATAAAAGAAATTTTACTTTGTGTAGATAATAAAAGAGATATACAGGAAATTAAAGAAGAATATCTTAAAGGATTAACATTTCATTATGTAACAGATATGAGTGAGGTTATAGATATAGCCATTACTAAACAGAAAGTGAAAAATTCAAAAAAAATATAGAAAGTAATAACATTATATTATAAGCCTCGACTTACGTTGAGGCTTTTTACTCGATAATCGAGATTTAAATGCGCCGAGGCTTGCCTCGAAATCAAAATGTTTTTTTCAATGAATGCCTCATGGGCTTGCCCCGAGGTAGTTTACTATCATCCATTTTAGTTGACATAAAATAAAAGAAAATTATCATCGTTTTAAGATAGATTTACTTACTTTGCTATGTAAATATGCTAAGAAAAATTACTACTTTTTTTTGTTTGATTAGTGTCATGACCTCTTTTTCTCAAGTAGGGGGAGAGACAACGTATCAATTTTTGAATTTGGTGTCTTCGCCAAGACAAGCAGCCTTAGGAGGAAAAGTGCTCACTAATGTAGATTACGATGTGACTCAAGCGCTTTTTAATCCAGCTACCATCAATACAGAAATGGATAACCAATTAGCTTTGAATTATACCAGTTATTTAGGAGGCATAAGTTATGGTACAGCGTCTTATGCATATACAGTAGATAGGCATACACAAACATTTCATGGCGGGATTACTTATATTAACTATGGTTCTTTTGATGGATATGATGAGCAAGGGAATGCCACAGGAACATTTTCTGGAGGAGAAACAGCATTATCTTTAGGTTACGCTTTACAAATAGGGTATACAGATTTTTACGCTGGAGCCAATTTAAAATTGATAACCTCTAAATTAGAGCAGTATACATCCTTTGGAGCTGCAGCAGATTTAGGATTGTTATATATCAATGAAAAGCTAGATTTTAATGCAGCCTTAGTAGTACGTAATCTTGGATCACAAATAACAACCTATGCGGGTTTAAATGAACCATTACCTTTTGAAGTCGCTTTTGGTATGTCACAAACCTTAGAACATGTCCCTATTAGGTGGCATGTAACATTTGAGAACCTTCATAAATGGCCTATAGCAAGAGCTAATCCAGCGAGATCGACTAGCGATTTAGACGGTAATCAATCTTCTGAAAAAATTGGTTTTTTGGGACAGGTAATACGACATACTATTATAGGAGCAGAGCTATTTCCCGAAGGCGGGTTTAATATTCGTTTAGGTTATAATTTTAGGAGAGCAGAAGAATTACGTATCGTAGATCAACGTAACTTTTCTGGACTCTCGGCTGGGTTCTCTATTAAACTTAATAAAATGCGTTTTAGCTATACCCATGCTAAATATACAAGCGCCGCCAATTCTAACTTTTTTGGTTTACAAATAGATTTGCAGTAAATGGGCTCTTTAAAAGAAGTTTAAAGTGCGTGTTCTGTCTGGTTTTATCTTTTAAAACGAAAACCCTATGTTGTCTAAAGGTTAATTTTGCATATACAAACACGATCAATATATTAATTTTCAATTATTTATAGTTTTAAGTTTTCATTACGGAAAACCGTAAACTTTTTTTAAAAAACCATGCTATATTTGCAGACGATATTGTTAAAAAATAGCACCGAATGTAAGAATTAACTTTAATAAAACATCAATAAAATCAAAATTTGATGGTTTTGCCTTATAAAAAGTAAGGCGAAACCCTCGTTTGATATTCATTATTCTTTGTTATTTAGCAGCAACATATTTAGCTTACATTTTTTGTTAATACAAAAACTTTTTTATGAAATCACAAGTTATCTCTCTTCTAAGTTTAATCTTAATAGTAAACGTTTTTGGGAAAATAGTTGCCCAACAAACCCAATTACCAGATTTAATGCCTAATTCGCCTAATACAGAAGCTATGCAACAGTATGGTGTATACCCAGTTGGTAATTACACGGGGGTTCCAGGTATCTCTATTCCTCTATATACCATAAAATCTGGAGATATAGAAGTCCCTATTAGTTTAAGTTACCATGCATCTGGTATTAAGGTAGCTCAAGAAGCCTCTTGGGTAGGATTGGGGTGGACTTTAAATGCTGGTGGCGCTATAAGTAAACAAAAGAGAGGGTTTGATGATTTTGGTTACGATGAAACCTTAGGGAATAACTATCATTTTGAAGACCCAATCATTGCATTAACAGCAGATAATAAAAACGATGGTACAAACCTAACAGATAATCAGTATTTGCAGTATTTTAGGCAAAACAGAAGAGATTTTTTTCCAGACTTATATTTCTATAATTTTATGGGCTATTCTGGGCAATTCATTTTTGATAACTTCCCAGAGGGAATTTCATTAAATCGCGGTGATGGACTAAAGTTTAATATGATGAATCCCGCCTCTGGTTATCCTGGGAATTATGATTATCGTGTAAGAGATTTAAAAGGGCATACCTATACGTTTGATAAGCCTGTTCCCAAATCGATATATTCAATAGAGGTTTTATCACAGATGCCATCTAGAGATCATACCATAGGCTCATGCTTGCTTACAAAAATAGAGTCCAATACCAATAAAAAAGTTGATTTTAAATACCGTTACGATGGCGTGATTCAAACCCCTTCATTCGAGTCCTATAATACAACATTAAAAATTAACAGCTTTTTTTTCATGACAGCTGATTCTAATGTAATTAATAAAGATTATCATTTACCTGATGTAGCCTATAGCTCCTCAATGAGCTCTTATGAAGTCATTGATGAAATTAATCTGGAACGTATTGATTTTGATGAAGGTTATATCCTTTTTGAAGTCTCTGATCGTGAAGATTTATGTAGGGGTAATTGTATTAGTCTTGGAGGGAAAAGACTATCCAGAATAAAGGTGTTTGATAGTAACGATCATTTAATAAAAGGGTTTGAATTCGATTATACCTATGTGAATTTTAAAGGAAATCATACAGGTGCGCTCTATAAAAAATTATGCCTACAAAGCTTCAGGGAATACTATATTAAAGATGGTGTAAGACATGATAAAGAACCTTATGTCTTTGATTATATCGAAAGACCTTCAACTATAGGTCCTATTGCTAAAAACGCTAAAGTAACTGATCATTGGGGCTATTGGGGTAAGCAAGAAAATAAATTTGAAATTTTGCAATCCACGCCTTTAGATATCGATATTGAAAGTAATACCCCTTATTTTGAGATAACAGACCAAAGACATGAATACGGGACAGCATTCTTTAATAATAATGTTAATACCCCTATCAAGGATCCTACGGTTACTGATTTTAGCTCTTATGAACGTATCCCTACTGGTCATAATAAATTTAACCATACATATTTGCGTCATGCGGTTGATACCGTATTAAATAAGTTATATTCTTTAAAAAGTATTACCTATCCTACTAAGGGTAAGACCGAATTTATTATGGAAACCAATAGATATGGGAATTTCTATAAAAAATATACAGCAACCAGATTTGCCGGATGGCCAACAGAAGCAAATGCAACCACAGCCGTCACAAAATTACCCGAAGGTCCTGAAACACCTGTATTTGAATTCATAGAAAAAGAAGTTTATATACAAGCCTATGGACAGCAAACAAATACAGGGCTTTCAAAACCGTTTACATTAGCACATAGCGCGAGAGTACGCTTAGAATTTAAAGTTGATATTTGGACTTCTGGCGCAAAAGGCATTTTAAAACGGCAGGATGGTACTCAAGTATTAGCTTTTGTACCAGACTCACAATTTAGCTCTAGTTTTAAATCAATTCAAGGCGTAAAACTTCCAGCCGGGGACTATACTCTTGAGATACAAAATACAAGTTCCTCCTCATTTACAGAATTCACAGCAAATTATGTAGACTTAAGGCAAAAAGAACTAACAGAGTTCGATTATCAACTTGGAGGCGGTTTACGGGTTAAAGAGATAAAAAATTATGATGTTAATGGCACTTTAATAGAAACAACACGTTATGGTTATACCCGTGAAGGCTTTAAATATGAAAATGACCCCGATCTTTTACCTTATGACCAAACATTAGTCACTAAATCATCAGGAAAGCTCTTATCCCCAATTCAATACGGGAAAGCTAAAATTCATAATTATGAAGCACATCAACCACTATTGTCTCCTAGTGGTGGACAAACAGCAAACAAAATAAAAACCATTTCTGTAGGCAAATCCTTTTCCAGTTCACCAATTATACCTGTAGCGAGTTCAGCTAATGGCAAGTCTATAGGCTATGATCAGGTAACAGTATCTAAAGTTGACGGGCAGGGTGTTAACTTAGGTAAAACAGTATATTATTACCAAAACCAATTGGAGACTGTAGCCGATTATGGTACCTCCATACCCAATGAGGTGCATTTAGATAATGGGCAATTACTACAACAAGAGGTATATAATGCCTCAGGAACATTGCTCTTTAAATTGGCAAATAGGTATTCCGTGGACAGTTACCAACCCTATATGTATGGCTTAAGTAGAAGTTTTGCTGGAAGTGAAGATTACAATTTTTATTTTTGTACATCGGTTCTAGGTTGTAGAGATTCTTATGAAGACGTAGTAAAGTATAGTGATTATAAGATAAAGAGTGAGTGGTGGCATCTGGATCAAACCATTGATACCGCATACAATACTAACGGTACAAATCCCTTAGTAAAAACCGTCAACTATAGCTATAATACTAGCAGTAAAAACTACCAACCCTCTAAGGTAGTTGTAACCACAAGCGATTCCAAATCGGTCATCACCAAAACCCTATATCCAGATGATATCAAAACAGCTACAACCTTACAGGATAACAGTCTTGTAATAGGAGGTGCTATAAGCAATCTCCACGCTATCCACAGACTTAAGGATAATGATCTGCACCAAATGGCTACACCAGTACAAACCGAGGTTTATAAAGATTTAGATGAAGACGGTATAGCAGACACCGATGAACTTATAAGTTTGCAGCGCACCAATTTTAGAGAATGGGGCACTAATCTTGTATTGCCAGAATATATAAAAACAGCAAAAAGTGTAGAAGGGCTAGAAAATCGTATGGTATACTATAATTACGATAATAAAGGTAACCCATTAGAAGTTAGTCAGGCGGACGGCTCACATATCTATTATATATGGGGCTATAACAAAGAATATCCCATAGTCAAGATAGAAAACTTTACATCATCTCAAGTAAGTAGTATTCAAAGTTTAATTACAGCAGCCGAAAACGCCTCAAACACCGATACTTCGTTAAGCACAGAAAACACACTGCGTGAAAAACTAGCAGCTATAAGAAACCATTCCAGTTTACAAAACGCTATGGTGACCACCTACACCTACGATCCTTTAGTGGGAGTCACCAGTATAACAGATCCCAAGGGCTATACCATGTATTATGAGTATGACGCATTTAATCGCTTAGAGCATGTAAAAGATGCCGAAGGCAACCTATTAAGCACAAACGACTATAATTATAAACACTAAAAGCTACAGACACAATGAGAAAGTTATTATTAGCATTAGTAGTCCTAAGCATGACGTCACTAGCTTTTGGACAGACCACTACAGAGAATTACGTAAAAAACACAACCTATAGAACTAAGACCACCACAGGAACAGTTTCTAAGGATAATAAAATAGAAGCGATCACCTATTACGATGGTCTAGGGCGCCCCAAACAAAGCATTTCCAAACAAGCAGGCGGCAATAAACAAGATATCATTACCCCAATAGTTTATGATGCATTTGGTAGACAAACAAAGGAGTATTTGCCCTATTCAAGAGCCAGTAGTTCATTACATTATCAAGAACAAAACACATCGTTTTTTAATAGTTTAAACAGCCAATATCAAAACAAATACCCTGGCGATATAAGTGCAGCATCACCAAATCCGTACTCGGAAAAGGGATTAGAAAACTCACCACTAAACAGAGTATTAAGCCAAGGCGCTCCAGGAGATGATTGGCGCGTAGGCGGTGGGCATGATATCAAGTTTGATTACAAATCGAATAGTGCAAGTGAGGTGAAACACTACCAAGTCACTATAAGTGAGAGTACCAATGCAAGCATAAAAGTATATACCCCTAGTCTAGTCCAAAACACATCAAACAATGGGTATTATTTAGCCAATGCGCTCTATAAAACCATCACAAAAGATGAAAACTGGACAAGTGGCACTAATCACACCACCGAAGAGTTTAAAGACAAACAAGGACGCATAGTATTAAAACGTACCTATGACGATCTAGGGAGCACTTCAACAGCACATGATACCTATTATGTGTACGATGATTATGGAAACCTAAGCTATGTTATCCCACCAAAAGTAACCACAGCAAGTATAACAGCCACAGAATTAAACGAATTGTGTTACCAATATAAGTACGATAAGAGAAACCGATTGGTAGAAAAGAAACTACCAGGAAAAGCATGGGAATACATCGTTTACGATACCCTAGACAGACCAATAATAACGTTTACAAATGGCAAATGGTTGTTTACCAAATACGATGCCTTTGGACGCGTGGTTTATACAGGATTGGCTGGTGTTCCTTCGCCTCCTATGGGATCACGAGAAATATTGCAGAATGGTGCAGATTCATGGGCAACAGTTAGTGAAACAAAAACAACAAGCACTACAATGGTAGGAGTACCCATAAGCTACAGTAATGTAAGTTATCCAAATAACATAGGTCAGCTATATACAATAAATTATTACGACGATTATACTTTTGATGGCTTCACCAACATGCCCTCGAATTACGAAGGGCAAGCTATAGTCAATCATAATAATAGTGACAAGATAAAAACCAAAGGTCTAGCCACAGGAAGCAAAGTACGCGTGTTAGGTACTAATCACTGGATCACCACCATAACAGGTTATGATACCAAAGGGCGCCCTATTTATATAAAAACAGAGAATCCCTATTTAGGTACGGTAGATATTGTAAAAAGTGCTCTAAATTTTACAGGCGAACCTTATAAAACAGAGACGACACATACCAAAGATGGAAAAACCATTACCATCACAGATTATTATACCTACGATCATGCAGGACGTTTAGTGTCACATGAACAAGATTTGGATGGAAAGCGAAAAGAAGTGATCGCAAGAAACCACTATGACGAATTAGGACAACTAGAGAAAAAACATGTAGGCAGTACAGTACCCATAGTAAGCGTGTACACAAAAAAACGCTATGTTAACGACACAGGAGAACTCGTGACTAAAGTAGGTCCTACAAGTATTACCTCAGGACTATCCACACAAGAGACTATTTCTGGTAATGGGTATACAAGCTTTATAGTAGTAAATAAGTATCACTCGGTAGTAGCAGGACTATCGTATAACGATACTAATTATTCGAGTAACAGTATAGACTATGGCATAAGTACCAGCTCGGGTACAGCACAGGTCTACGAAAAAGGCGTCGCCAAAGGCAGTACAATAACAATTAATGATAACGATAATTTTAGAATAGAGCGCCGTAACAACACTATTTATTACAGTAAAAACGGTAAGGAATTCTATACCTCAGAGCAGCCTACAAGTAATGCTTCTATGGTTGGTGATGCTACACTTATATCCACAGGCAGCAAACTCAAGAACTTTATTATTGTAGATACAGACAAAGGGTTGCAAACCGTAGATTATACATACAATGTAAGAGGCTGGTTAAAAGAAATAAATAAACCCAATGCTTTAGGTAACGATTTGTTTGGCTTTAAAATAAATTACAATACTCCAACCCATGGCGCAACAGGATTATTTAACGGTAATATCTCAGAAACCGAGTGGAAAACCGCTAATACAGATCATAACCTAAAATGGTACAAATATAGATACGATGCATTAAACAGAATAGAGCAAGCCATAGGAAATAACAATAATTATAATCTTACTAACGTAAGTTATGATAAAAACGGAAATATCATTAATTTAGAGCGCAGAGGGCATACCAATGCAGCCGCAACCACGTTTGGTGTTATGGACCATTTATACTATGATTACGATTCAGGCAACAAGCTCATAAGAGTTTCAGATACAGGCGATACAACCTATGGATTTAAAGATAAGAGTAATGGTAGTCTTCCAGACTATGTATACGATGCTAATGGTAATATGACAATGGATCGCAACAAAGACATTACAAATATTACGTATAACCATTTAAATTTGCCAACAAAAGTAGATTTTGGAGGAGGAAGATATATTAATTACACCTATGATGCTACAGGAATAAAATTATCGAAACAAGTTAATATCCCAGCAGCAGGAGCAGGAAAAGCAACATTATATGCAGGGAATTATATTTATGAATCAGAAAGAGGGTTAACAGCTCTTAAATTCTTTAACCACCCAGAGGGTTATGTAGACACTAGTGGAGACAACTATGACTATGTATATCAATACAAAGACCATTTGGGGAATGTACGTTTAAGTTATAAAGATGTGAATGCAGGAGATACTACCGTATTTTATGATGATATGGAGAATAGCTCAGGATGGGACAGCCAAGGTGCTTTACATGGAACGTCAGCAGTAGAAAGTACAGAGCGTGCTTATACAGGAAATACATCAGTAAAACTAAGCAAACAAACACCGGGACATTCCTATGCACATTCCAATGTTTGGATACCAATAAATAATTCGCAACCAACAGAGTATATTTACTCAGGTTGGGTATACAGTGATGGTCCAGGAATAGGGTTTCATCTATTTATGAACGAGGATGATGAAACGTCTTATTACACACAAGTAGACCATATAACAACATCAATTAAAAATAAATGGGTATATTTAGAAAAAAGGATAAGTATTCCTGCCAATATAGATAAAATCAATTTTAGAATTGCACAATACAATGGTAACGGAAGTGTTTGGTTAGATAATGTAAGCATACGTAAATTAGATAGTGAGGTTAACCTAGAAATTTTAGAAGAGAATAACTACTATCCCTTTGGACTTAAACATAAAGGGTACAATAATGTGGTGAACTCTAGCAATCCTGCGTTAAAGAAAAATTATAACGGGAAAGAGTTCCAAGACGAGTTAGGGCTAAACTGGCATGATTATGGGGCTAGGAATTATGATGCGGCTTTAGGCAGGTTTATGAATATTGATAGGTTTGCGGAAAATTATTTTGCAATAAACCCGTATCAATATACATTGAATAACCCTATTTTATTTATAGATATTAATGGAGATTGTATTGATATAAATTATGGCCAAAATCAATCAGAGACATTTTGCGGAGACATCAATAGTTTATCTGATAAAGCATTAAAAAATGATTTTGTGCAAAAAGTAGTAGCTTCTTATTTCATTTTGAAATCTTCATATGCCTCATATAACAAAGAAAATGGAACAAACTATGAGAGTAACTTTGTTAGTTTAGTTGATGAAGAAAACAGAGATGGAGATAATTATTATGACAGTAATACTAAGGTGGTAGATGAATCTAATGGTGAAAGAAATAAAGGAAATAGTGCTTTTGATCCAACAACAAACTCTTTACATTGGAATCCTGATCAAGCTTCTAAAGTAGGTGATAATATATATAGCTCATTAGTAGTCTTAGAACATGAAGGAGAGCATGCATATAAACTTTTTAATCCAGATACTAGAAAAGCATATTTTGATGGAATAAATAGCAAATCAAAAATAGGTGGAGATGATGCAAATGAAGACACTGCTGTAGGTGCTGAAAATGTAGCGGCTAAAGTGCTTAATGAACTACCTAAAGGAATTGAAAAAACAAGAGAATATTATTTTGAAGCAGTGCCATATACACTTAAACCTTTTGGTAATCAAAATAAATCCACAAATGAGAAAATAAAAAATACGCTTAAAAAAATTAAAGAAAAAAAATAAACATGAAAGTAGTACTATATTTAATATTATTGTTTTCTACATCTTGTAGAAGTTATGACAGTGATTCTGCTATTATTGAAGGGCAGATAGACTATTTTGTAATATATTCCACTTTAAATTTAGTTAATACCTCACCTATTCCATGTGATAATAACGATGATTTAACAAAAAGAAAAATAGGCAAAAAATTCATAATTAATAATAAGAATGAAATCAATGAAATTTTTAGTCAAGTAAAGGATCTGAAAATTAGTTTAGAAACAGAGCCATTGTCTTCTACTTTTATCATGTTAGGTTATAAGAAAAACAAAGAAGTTTTTAAGATGTGTACAACAAGTCGTTTAACAACGGATTATTACATTAGTGGTAAAAGGTATAATTTAAACCCAAAGTTAAATTCAATTTTAGCATCAGTTATTTTAAAAAAATTTAAAGAAAAAGATTTTACATGCACAAATGAAAACGAAGATTGTGAAAAAACGAAAGAAAACCTTTTTTTAATGGAAAAAGATTACAAAGTTATTTCTAGTGTTTTAAAGCCCCTACTGGGTAATGGGTCGAATTAGGACATGACTTGATTATAGAATTTAAGTAGCTAAAAAAACAGTAGTTAATTCAAAGATTAATTGCTGTTTTTCCCGGCTAGTCCTCGTATGCGCTAGCGCTCGACTAATAAATGTCCTATTCTTTTGTTTTCAAACTCTTGTAAAACAAAATTTAAGCCTCCAAAAGGACTTATCTGTGAAGATTTAAGTATTTTCATATCGTGTTTTGTAAGCAACACCAATTTAGGTGAAAACACACAAAACCGCAAACCTTTGTAAATAAATAGTTTGCGGTTGTTTTTTATTGCGCTAATTTTTGGACTTTCTTTTTTGTAATAAAGGCATCAATAAGTTTTTTAATAGTACTTCCCCTGCTAGGTTTCCACGTATCGTGATTAAACTGTTTCCAGTTATGGTTTAGTTGTTCTTGGGATTTTATTTATCTCGTAGGAAGATAACATCCCACTTGTAAACAGAATAATAATAAGCGGATGGTAATTTCTTTTAGTTTGATATATTTTATGCGAATTATACTTAAGCAGTCCATAAAAAACTACAGCCCAAATAAAATAAAAACAACACTACCCATAATTCCTTAACAAAACTCTAGCTTGTAAATAGTGTTTCCCCGTTCTAAAGTTTTTCTTCTTTTCAAAATGAAGATTGACTACCTCACCAAATTTAGTTTTTTGTTCTAATTTGTATATAAGAAGGTTAATAGTATTATAGCTACCTTCTAAAACAAACTCGTAGGTTTTTATAGTGAGATTGTTTTTAGTAATACTATGTGGTTCTAAAAAACTAACCACTTTAATATTATTGTCATTAGCAAAGGCATTTATCACCTTAAGAAGATTATTTTGCAAAGAAGAACCATCTAGCTGATACTTGGTTAACAAAGCATCATAGTACACATTTTTTTGCTTTAATAGGGATAATTTTTTAGGTGTATTTTTAAACAACAGCGCTTCTTTCGATAAATTATTTAGTTCACGCTTCTGTTCTATAGTTTTACTTATAGCAAATTGATAACACACAAGTAATGCGATAACAAAACTAACAATAAGTACTATGTTTTTTTGTTTCTTACTGATCATTTAAAATAATATTAATTTTAAAATTTGAAGTATTAGAAGCCATAGCACCATAATCCATAATAGCTACTTTAGCAATCCATGGTTTATCCTCCAGTTGTTTTATAAAATATGAGAAAATATTGCTGTTACTAGATGTTCCCGAAACAACAATGTTATTGTATTTTAGCTCTATGTCTTTACCTGCTTTAATTCGCTTTAGTAAAGGTTGATAGTTAAACTCATATAATAAAATGGTCTTTGGTAAACTTTGGGTAATTCTATCACAATAAAAAGAGCTTTTAGATCCATCACTTTTCAATAAGTCGTCCACCATTTTTTGTTTTTTGGTGACGATCTCATCCAGCTTAATAATTTGATCTTTATTAGATAAATTAATCTGAGATACCTGTCTTAATTCATTAACCTTATTGAAATACCTATTAAAAAGAAAAAAGTTAATTAGAAGTAACCCTAAAATAAACACCCCTCCCCATTTTAAGAATTGATTAAAAAAACGTGTGTGTTTGAATTCATTCAACCACTTAGTTTTTTCTAATAAAAAATTGGTTTCAGTAGTGTTATTTTGTAAAACACTCCTCAATGCTCCTGAAAAGGATAGTAAATATTGACGCGCTACAGTTAAGCCATTTATATCATAGGTCTCATCTACTAAAGTATCCTTTTTAATTTGAATAATCTGATGATTTTCAATTTGAATACTCGCATTTGATGTATATACATTATCCTTTTTTACAAAAGAAGCCAAAGTGGATGCCGTACTATTTCCCAAGGATACGTCTATCACTAAAAGCTTTTCCTTAGCGTATTGTTTAATAATAGCATCTATGTAGTCCTTCCTACATAATGCTATAAAATGTTTATTGTTTTGTGATAACACCTCAAAATAAAATTCTTCTACATTTATATTTGGAAATGCTTTGTAAACTAATTTTTCAGGTTCTTGCTGTTCACTTTCAATAGTTTTAGAAAGTACTTTGTTATCATTTATAACAAGAACAATATGCTGATGTTTTGGAAGCTCTTTAGAGATGTCTTCTATTGATTTTCCTTCTAAAAAAGAGGTGACATGAAGTTCCTTCTTAGATTTATGTAATAATGTTGCATAGAAAATAGCATCACCCTGATTGGTGTGTTCTATGCCACAAAAACTATTACCATATCGTAAATATGTTAAAACGTTATCCGACATTAATTAATAATTGTTGGTTTAATTAAAACAGTAAGTTTTGCTCTTTTAGCCTCTCTTTTACGTTTGCTAAATAACCACTTTATAATGGGAATTCTTGATAATAAAGGTATTCCAGTACCTGAATTATTTCTGGAGCGTTCTTCAAGACCTCCTAAAATAACAATGTCCTGATCTCTTACACGAATAATAGAACTAAACTCTCTTGAATTAATATCTGGAGGTGCTTCATTAGAAATACGATTACCAAAACTTGATTGCACTACAAATATATCTAAGGTCACTTGACCATCTCCAGAGACTAAAGGTTTTATGGTGAGTCCTAATTCAGCATCGATAGGTACATAATTCACCGCTGTCTGTGTAACAGGATTATCCGAACCAATGATGGATTGGTCTGTAATGGTATAGTAAGACGTTTGCCCATTGGAAAACGTGGCTCTATGGCCATTAAGCGTAGAGAGCTTAGGGGTAGACCTTATTTTCAAGTCGCCGTTTTCCTCCATAGCTTCTATAGTTGCATAAAAATTGGGAACTACCTTTCCTATATTTAAAGATCCAAAGCCATCAAAACCTCCGATAACTTTGTTAATTGTATTGGCTCCCAGAGAAAATTTAGTTTCAGGGAAAAGATCACCTTTAGTAGTGGTTGGTTCATCTCCAATGCCCCAGCTTACCCCTGTAGCTATTGTTGATGTTTTATTAATTTCTAAAATCATGACTTCAATGAGTACTACAGGTACTGGTTTGTCAATTTTTTCTACAAAAGATTTAAAGCGTTTTACATTTGCACTTGAGCCATTAACATAGAAACTGTTAAGCTCATAATCTACTTTTATATCTAAGTCTTGCTTGACTTCATCTGGTAATATATTAACTAAAGCTTCTGCTTGACTCGCATACGAATTAAAGCTGCCACCTCTGTTGGTATTAAGCGAATTTCTGTTTAAACTACTATTAAAATTTCCATTGGTTTGATTATTAATAGATCGATTGCCAGTATTAAAATTAGTATTAAGCCCGCCTGTAGTTTGGTTAAATCCTCTATTAAAGTTCTGATTAAAACGACTTCTGCCCACGCTTCTATTGTTTTGGCTTCCAGAGGGGTCTGAAAGCAACTCTACAGAGCGATGCTGCAGATGTATAATTGCAATCTCTCTAACACTTAATTGGTTTTCTGTACCAAAGAAATAAATAGTACCTTCTTTTTTAAAAGTAAATCGCGCTTTTGATCCTCCAGAGTTTACATTATTAGGAGTATTGGAATTGCTGCTTCTATTACCTGTTTGAGTTATTGTAGTTACAGGTTGTTTTTCAAACACCTTAGTTAGTAAACTGTCAAATGTGATGGAGCTTGCTTTAAAAGTAGCAGTTCCCGCCTGATCTAAAGGCGTAGCAGTAAATATGTCTATATGAAGTTCGTTACCAATATCGTTTATAATATCTGCTATAGGTGTATTTTCAAAATCAACTTCTAACAATTGCTGCTGAGCATCTTTTACTTTAAAGAAAAAATTAGAGCTTCTGCGTCTTACAGGTCTTTGAACTGGTTGGTTGCTCACATTATTATTAGAATCTGCATTGTTAGCAGATAAGTTATTACCCTCAAAAATATAGAACCCCTCTTTGGATTGCTCAACAAATAAGTTATTGGCATAAGCCAAATTATCCATAGCCGAATCAAATGGTGTTTTCTGTATGTATATGGTAACAAGCTTATTTTCTAACCCAGGAGAAAACACCAGATTTTTTCCAGATTCGTCCATAATTTGCTTAAATACATCATACAATTTGTGTCCTTTAGCATCTATGGAAATAGAATTATTGCTAGGATCGTATGATATGGGGATTATTGGATTTTCTGGTGGCGCTTCTTTTTTAATAAAAGGCTTTACCGATAAAATATTTCCTGTAAAATCGATGGTTAAACTGTACTCTTTACATAAAAACACCAACAAATCTGCTACCGTTACATTGGTGAAATTATTAGCAATACTTGTGTTACTAAGTTCAAGAGACACATTAATATTTACCTTATGTACATCAGAAATTGCCAATAGAAAATTGGCTAACGTAATATTTTTAACACTGATTTCTGTTTTTACATTTTCTGTTAGACCAGGAGTGTCTGTTGCGAGTATGTCTAACTGGTTTTTTATATTTAGAATACGTTGATGGTCTTTATCTTGAGAGAAAGACAGTCCCACGCTTAAAAGTAAATATATATATAGTAATTTTTTCATATGTAATGTCCACAAAAAGTGGATGGTTTATTCATTTTTTATCTATTCAGAAAACAATGCATATGCTTCTTCAACAGAGGTTATCCCCTGTTTAACTAATGCTAAGGCATTACTTTTGAGAGTAGTAATATTTTGCTGTGCAATATAATCATCGATTTCTAAGTCATTCTGTTTGATGTGTTTTACTAATGTTTTACCAATAGGAATAATTTCATAAATTGCTTTTCTTCCTACATAACCAGTATGGTAGCAACTGTTACACCCTACGGCTATGTGATGTGTTTGTAGATAGTTTGGGACTTTAAAATTCGAAGGGAAATCATCTTTAGCAACAGGCACTTTCTTTTTACAATGGTTACACAGTTTTCTAACCAAGCGTTGTGCCACACTCACATTTAAGGTACTTGCTATTAAGAACGAGGGAATGCCCATATCAATCAATCTGGAAATGGTCGCCCAGGCGGAATTGGTATGTATGGTAGATAGCACCAAATGTCCAGTTAAAGCGGCACGAATAGCCATATTAGCTGTTTTAGCATCACGTATCTCACCCACCATAATCACATCGGGATCCTGGCGTAAAAACGTACGTAATGTACTTGCAAAATCTAATCCAATATTTTCTTTGAGTTGTACCTGATTAATACCTTCCAGAGTGTATTCTATGGGGTCTTCAATAGTTAAAATATTGGTCATATCATCATTCAACAACTTTAACGTTGCATATAAAGTTGTTGTTTTTCCAGAACCTGTAGGGCCAGAAATTAAAATGATACCATTTGGTTTTCTAACCGTTTCCTTGTACGTTTTTAACTCTACTTGGGTAAACCCTAAATCGCTTAAATTAATATGAGAGGCACTTTTACTCAAGATACGCAACACCATTTTCTCCCCATGTAAGGTGGGGAGGGACGATACCCTAATATCAAATTCTTCGGTATTGGTTTTGATAGTAATACGCCCATCTTGAGGTAAACGCTTTTCAGAAATATCCAGTCCTGCTTTTATTTTAAGCTTATTAACTATAATGGGGTACTCCTGTAAGGTGATAATAAACTGCTCTTTCAATTTTCCATCCAAACGAAAACGCACCCTGCATTTATACTCGTAAGGTTCAAAATGAATATCACTACTCCCAATATCTTTAGCGGCAAATAGTATTTTTTCTAGAAAATCTGCACTGTAATGCAAATCATGAGATTGGATTTGTTGGCTTAGTCTAAAATGGAGACTTAGGTATTGTTGAATGTTTTCTGTGCTTTCTTCAATAAGTTCAATATCTCTATTGAGTATAATTTGTAATTCTTGCTTCAGCGCCTCAGAAACCTGGTCTGTTTTAAATCTTAGTATATCTTGTTGTAAGTCCACAGGAATGATTCTATAATGATGTGCCTGCTCGTTAGATATAAGTTGTAATAAGGAGGTTTCTATGTTAAAATTTTCTATCAAAATTAAATGCTATATACAGATTTGAGGATGCCTGACCAATAAGCAAGGTAGGTTATTGCAAAAAAGAAACTTAAATACCCAGCTAAAGGCACCGTGTTGTGCTTTGATTTTTGTTTTAGAAATAGATGAAGCACTAGTGAAAACACAAGCCCAAACACAAATAATATTATAAAAGAAACACTGGAAAAACTAAATGCTAAGGCTAAAAAAAGCAAGCCATCTCCTAGTCCAAATGTTTGTCTAATGGTGGTTTTAAGCTTAAACTTTGAGTACAGATACACCACACTTACTAAAAGCGTTATAAACATAACATTGACAAGAACATATCTGAAAAATAATTCAGGTATTGTATTTTTATATAGTAGTACACCAGAACACATTCCTATAATAGGAAATAAAAACCAGTACACTTGTCGCTCTTTAGTATCTTGTAGAAAAATCACAATTAAAGTTAATGTTAAAAGCAGTTTTATAATAAGCACATTCAATCTTTGATTTTTTGTACGGGTTTGCCAGTTTGGTCAATTTCCCAAACGTTAAAAGTGCCATCACCATCAAAATCGGTAATTGCCGTAGCTCTAGCCTTAAAACTATTGTTGCTGGCACTTAAAATTTCATATTGATAATTCGACATTCCATTTTCATTTACAGTTTTTGGGGCTTCAAAATCTATGTCACTAAAATCTGTGGAATATTTTGAGTACATATAACGATAGGTAGTTTGCGAATTGTAAATATGATTCAATTGTAATTGTGCTTCTGTGCTTTTGGCTTTTCCAATCAAAGGCATTAAATTAGGTAATGCCAATAACAGTAAAATACCAATAATTACTAAAACAATAAGCACTTCTTGCAGGTTATAACCTGCAACTTTTGCATAAAGATGTTGTTTCATTTTTTGTCTAAATTTCAATCCCAAAGATAACAGTTTTAAAAGATTATACAGGTTTATCATATTTTATTTAAGGTATTGGTTTTATTAGCAAGAAAAATAGATTCAAATATCCAATACGTCATTAATAAAACAAAAATAGTACCTATCAACGCCATTAAATATAATTAAAACGCTAAAATTATACATTTAAAATGAACCTACGTTAGGGGTTTGCCTTATAATTTATAAGGCGTCCCCTTACTTTTTACTTGGCTTAAATTGAGTGACCCCATAAATTAATTTTTATATTTACAGAAATTTTTAGGGAATGAGCCATAATAGCTAAATATAAATACCCGCTAAAATTCTTAATAAGAAAATAGAATGTCTGCCAGTAATGGTCAGCTGGGCGTATATATGGTTTCAATCTTATAATGAATTTATTGTCTAATAATTACTAAAAATTAAACGTGTGAAAAAAACTGTATTTCTATTGCTTTACTTAGTTGTAGTTACAGGTTGTAAAACTATTTATGTAAATCAAGAAGCACAAAAAACCGTACAAGAACATATGTCTTTGGGAATAATTGGAGAAAAAAATGGTTTTGTATTGGAGCAAAGTTATCACCATATAGGATTACCTAAATACGAAACACCTATCAAGGTTCAAGTTACCCCAATTTCTTTTAACAAGTTAAGCTTTAAAGCTTTTGAAAAGGCAAAACAATCTCAAAATACATCTATTAAGATAGACTACATAGATTCATTAGATATAAAACCACAGTTTTTAAAATTGGATATAGCAGATCGTGTCGCAGTCATTAATAGTCTTAATAGTCAGGTCAATAATGACATATTATTGTTCTTAAAAAATCAAAATGAAGCTCATATGGTCACAACATTATCAGTTGTGTTTAATAACGAGACCATGGACATTTTAAAGAATGCAGAAGAAGTTATTCTGGAACAAGCAGGGGTTAAAAATTATGTCCTAAAAACGTATCAAGATGGATTAGGGCAACACACCATTCATTTTAAAGAGGGGGTAGCATTTGCTTACAAAACATCTAATGCCTGTTGGCAGGAAAATGATAGGCGTCAATTAAAAATTGCAGATATTGTTTCCTTTGGAAATAAGTGTCCTAAGGATACCTACAGGATAGCAAAACGCGCCAAAAAGAAGGTTAACTATTTTAAACTTTAGTTAGTAACCTCTTATGAATAGTATTTCAACTTATTTGTAATTTATATATGGACATATGAAATTTTTAAAATGTTTAGGATTACTCATTTTAATAATGAGTTGTGATGATATTTCGGGAGACATGGTAACAGTTCTAGCGCCTGCTGAGTCTAGAATATTAACTGTAAATGATGTTAATTTTTCTTGGAATACTCTTGAAGGTGCTGAACATTATACCCTTCAGATAGCCGTGCCAAGTTTTGATAATACCAGTCAGATTTTATTTGATACTCTTATTATCAGTCCGAGGTTTACAAAAACATTAGGAGCAGGTGATTATCAGTGGCGGGTAAGCGCAGAAAACTCTGGTTTTAAAACCCGTTATATAACTCAAAGCTTTACTATTGAAGAATAAGATAAATACATATATACTGTTAACTGCTGTTCTTGTGATATGGGGGATTATTGGTTATAAAATTATTAGTGGTATCAACTCAGAAGAACCTGAAGTGACAGAACAAAATATGGTGACAACCTTTAATCCAAAAAAAGCAATAAAGGCTGATATGTTTTCAATTTCAAAAGTTGAAAGAGATCCATTTTTGGGGACATTAGAAAGAACTAAAACAAAGAAAACTACCGGTAAATCTTTAAAATCAAAGCCTAAACTTTTACAAAACCTGCCTAGCATCACTTATGGAGGGTTGATAAAAAAGAAAAGCTCTACTGAGCAAATATTTGTGGTTAATATTAACAACCAACAATACTTATTAAAAAAAGGGCAAGTTGCTGATAGTGTGAAATTACTCCGAGGCGACCTTAAGGAAATAGTGGTGCGTTACAAAAGCAAATCACAAACTATAAAACTTCAATAATGTTTTGGTTAAAGCTTAAAGGAGGCGCATTACAACTTACCTTGTTTATTATTGTTGTTATTGCGCTATTACTATCTGGTTTTGTATTGCTAGTACATATCCATAAACAATTTCGTATTAAATCCGATTTTATTGTAGAAACCACTAAAAATGCAGATAGAGGAATTACTTATGCGCTGCATAATCACCTTCGGTTAAATGATACAACAACTGTAGATTTAAAAGGCTTGGATTATAAATCCCTAAAATTATACTGTGATAGTTGGGGTATTTTTAAAAAAGTAACCAGTGTTTCAAAAATAAAAAACAATCGTTTTATAAAAATCGCTTTGATAGGAGCTAATCAACCAGATAAAAGTAGAACAGCATTATATATTCAAGATAATAACAGACCTTTAGTTGTGGTAGGTAATACTAAAATTGAAGGTGTTGCCTATTTGCCAAAACAAGGGATACGATCTGGAAACATAGCAGGGCATTCTTATTATGGTTCGCAGTACATCTATGGGCAAACCAAAATAGCCGCATTTCGCCTGCCTAAATTGGATGCAGAAACCACTGCTAAAATTAATACCATAGAAAGTAGTACATTAAAAATCTCAAATCGCCAATTTTTAAACATAGAACAAGGCAAAAGCTACTTTAATTCCTTTTTAAACCCTGTTCAAGTCGTTTTTTCTAATAAAGCCATTCATTTAGATGCTATGGAACTGACTGGACATATCATAGTACAGTCAAAAACAAAAATAGTGGTGGGGTCATTTTCAAAATTAAAGGATGTGATCCTTATTGCTCCTGAGATTGAAATACAAAGTAGTGTTAAAGGTAATTTTCAAGCTATAGCTTCAAAAAAAATTAGTGTTGGTAAATCTGTAGAGCTCAATTATCCTTCGGCTTTAGTAGTACATAACAAACGAAAGTCACAGCAGGTATCTACACCTGAAAATGCTATAGAAAGTAATATTGTAATTGATGCTAATGCTGTTATTAAAGGCATTATTATTTATTTAGATAAAGAAGCAAAGAAAACGTATAAAACTCAAATTGAAATCAAAGAACAGGCTACCGTTATTGGTGAGCTGTATTGTAATAAAAATATGGAATTAAAAGGTACTGTTTATGGTACAGTTTATACTAATAGTTTTGTAGCCAATCAAAATGGGTCTATTTACCAAAATCATATTTACAATGGTACTATTAGCATAAATCAATTACCAGAAGAATATGTAGGTTTAGTATTTAATAACTCTAAAAAAGGGGTGATGCAATGGCTGTATTAAAAAGAATAAAAGGCGCTACACTTATGGAAACATTAACAGCTACTGTGCTTATTGTTATTGTTTTTATGTTAGCCAGTATGATTTTAAATAACCTGTTTTCTAACACTATTAAAAACAACACACAAACTATAGAAACACATTTGAACGAGCTTAACTATTTACAGCAAAACGACCAATTAAGATTGCCCTATACAGATACGTTTAAACATTGGGAAGTCTCTATCACGGCTTACACTCAGGGAAATACTACTATAACAGAATTTGAAGCGACTAATACAAAGACCAATAAAACCATAAGTATTATTGAACGTGCAGACTAACAAAAAAATACAGGCTTTTACTTTAAGTGAAATAATTGTTGTACTTATACTCACAAGTATTGTGGTAGGTATGGCTTTTTCTGTATTGCGCCTAGTACAAAAACAAATGTTTGCCATACAACAAAATTATAATGGAGCTACCGAACTAAATAAACTAGAAACAGTATTATGGCTAGATTTTAATAAGTATCCTAATATTCGTTATTATGGTTTAGAAAATAAATTGGTGCTAAAAAACACTATAGATTCTGTATCTTATGTGTTTTCTGAAGCTTGTATTGTTAGAAAATTAGATACGTTTCCAATTCAATTAGAGGAAAAGACGTTTTATTTTGACGGTTTGTTATCTAAAACATATCCAATAGATGCAATAAAACTGAGAACCAATAAAAGCTTTCAAAACCGAGAACTATTTATCTATAAACAAAATGATGCTACTGTATATTTAGAGTAATGGGATTTCAATTAGACAACATACAAACCACAAAACAGAATATTAAAAAGAAAGGAGACAAGACTTCTTTTTTAAAAAAAGAGATTATCGTATTTGGAGATGCTTTTTCTAATAAGGTAAAAGAGGATTTTTATACAGAGTTGAGCGTGCTTTTAAAAGCGGGTATTACACTAAAAGCCAGTTTAGAACTTATTGAAAAGACCTTAAAGAAAAAACTGCAAAAAGAAAAAATACGAGCTATATCTAAAGCTATTGTTTTGGGTTCTAGTTTATCTGAAGCAATAAAAACCCAAAAGGTATTTACAAATTACGAGTATTATTCTCTAAAAATAGGTGAAGAAACAGGAACACTAACCCAAGTTACAGAACAGTTAGGTGTTTTTTATGCCAGAAAGAATGAGCAACGTCGTAACTTAATTAGCGCTTTAACTTATCCTGTCATTATTTTATCTACTGCCGTTTTGGTGGTGGTTTTTATGTTACAGTATGTGGTACCAATGTTTCAAGATATTTTTGAACAGCAAAAGGTAACCTTACCCGCTGTAACTAGATTTATTATTAGATGTTCAGAGTTTTTAAAAAGTTATGGATGGTTGATGCTTTTACCCATAATAGGATTGTTTTTCTTTAGAACATTCTTTAATAAAAAATCGTGGTTTAGGAATATCAAGGACAGACTTATTTCTAAACTCCCTTTTATTGGTGAGTTTGTAAAAACCTTGCATTTATCGCAATTTACTCAGGCAGTGAGTCTTTTAACAGCATCAAAAGTTCCTGTGGTACGTAGTATTCAATTGGTAAAGCAAATGATAAGCTTTTACCCATTAGAAAAAGCACTAGAAGCTGTTGAACAGGATATTTTAAGAGGAAAAACGCTAAGTGACAGTTTTAAACCTCATGCTATTTTTGATGATAAAATGGTAGCTCTTGTAAAAGTGGCAGAAGAAACTAATCAAAATGAATTTATTTTTGAACGTTTAAGTATGCAATATAATACACGAGTACAGCAAAAATCTAAATTATTATCTACGCTTATGGAACCTGTTATAATTGTGTTGGTAGGATTACTTGTTGGTGTTATTTTAATTGCGATGTATTTACCAATGTTTAAATTAAGTAGTGTTTTGGGATAGGAGAATCTAACTATTACGCTATATAGATATTATCTTGAGAGGCAAGCTACATCTTCTCCCTGTAGAGAAAAGTTACACCTTGTTCCTTAAAAATAAAAATCAAATTGGAAAGGTATGTCTTGACCTAATACCATTTATACTTTGAATTTACTGCAATAAAACACCCTTTTTTCCTTTCTATTTCATTATTAAATGAAACCGTAAACTTAGGCTATGCTTTAATTTTCTAATTCATACAAAGAAAAAAATCATTATTTTCTTTTACAATAAATTCAAAATATAACTGGTATAACTGAAAATTAAAAATCTTTGCATGAAATGATTCAAAAAGAAAATCCGAGGGATGAAACTAATCAAATCTCGTTCTTTTATATCTTTATATATGTATGTTTTTTAACGGACTTATTTTCTGAATATGCCTAAATAAATCAATACTTAAGATGTTTTTTATTGTAAGTACTTAATTCGTACTAAAATCCCATACTTCTCCAATAGACCCAGCTTTTCGAAGTTTGTAACTTCGTAGCAATATATTAGGTCACATAAATATCTTTAATCAACTACATCCTTGTCTATTTATTTTTGCTATTTTCGAAAATATTTTTTAGGTAACGTACTTTTATTAGCTAGTAAACTATTGCTTTTTTATATAATAAGAGGCTTGATAATAACTAACTAGTTTAAAAATAAAATAAATTTGATGATTTTTTTGAAATCTTAATACCCCGCAATTACTAACTATGTATTTCGATATATTTCAAATTCTTATTTTATTTGCATCCTTTCAAGGAGTTATTTTTGGTGTTGTTATTTTATGCACAAAAAAATATAAAGGTGTTCCGAATGTATATATCGCAATGACATTTTTAACACTGTCTATTTCAAATATCCTTCATATTTTTTTTGACACATTATCCTTAGGTATTATTAATTTACTTCGCGAATTATACTTGCCTTTTCATTGGCTAGTTATACCATTTTTATATGCTTATGTAAAGTCCTTTTTGGGAATTAAGCATTTTTCGAAAAAAGAGCTACTGTTTCTTGCGGGGCCTTTTGTATTCGTTTTGTTATTGCATTTTTTTCAGTTTTTGTACAAATACCAATTTGATAACTCGTTGTTTATTTCAAAGTATTATGAGTCAGGGCTTTTTTTATGGACTAATTTGATATCTTTTTTACACACTTTTATAGTATTATATAATACCTACAACATAGTTCCATTGCAAAAAGGAAGAAGTCAAAAAGCACCTATATCAAAACCCAAGATTAAATGGTTAAAGAAAATGATAATGAGTGGGGCTATAATTGGAGGTATTGGTTTTGTTTCGGCTGTTTATTTACTAACTGTTGGAAATTCTCGTATTTATGTTACATATCCCTTTTTTATTTCGATTTCTTTATGGGTTTATACTGTAGGTTATATTAATCTGGTTTCTCCAATTGGACTTAAGTCAAAAAAAATAAAAACAATTATTACTAAAGAAGAAAAGAAAGGATTAGGAACTTTTTATGAAATAGATTTAGTTGTTAAAAATAAAAAGTACTATCTCAATGCTTTAATAAACCTGCAATCAATTGCAGAAGAATTTAATATTAGCAGTGGATATCTGTCTCAATTGGTAAATTTACACGCAAAGAAAAGCTTTACAGAATATATAAATTCATATAGAATTGAGGCTTCTAAAAAAATGCTGTTAGACAATACTTATAAAAACTACACTATTGAGGCGATAGGATTAGAATGTGGATTTAAGTCAAAGTCTAATTTTTATGCAGCATTCAAAAAGGAAATGGGTATTACACCTACTCAATACAAAAAAACAGGCTAAGAATAATTCAAAAACTTTGTCCTGTATCTTCAACTTTCTTAATATTTAGCACTATCAAAAGTGTTTTGTGAAATAATATTGTTTCATCAGTCATGATAGAAAGTGATTGTCTAAAATTATATGATCTATGAATTTTAGAATGAAACCATACATCAATTAAATTTTTTGAAATAGCGTTTTTCTACATAATTAAATTATTTGGGTAAGCGCTAGGATAAACGTTAGAAGTTTTAAAAATTAAAGATTAATAGTCAATTTTTAGGGGTAATAAATGCCTTGTGTATGAACCAATAGATCTAGTACCATAATGATAGCGTTTAAACGAGGGAACATATAAGTATAACATGAGGGCAAAGTAAAAGGGGTGTTTATAGTAATTATTTATTGTTGCTATTATATAAGTGTTACATGTGATATTAAGCAATGGAAGTTACAGATTATACCAATTGGAGTTTGAATTTACTGGAAAGGGAAAATGATGAATTTTAAAAGGCGCATTTTAACCCAGTAAATTCAAATTGCAGTTGGTATTAAATAAAAAATTTGGTGCTAAATAGTAGTAATGTATTAGAAATAATCTCTTACTCCTTTTCTCTCCTGTTTAAAAAAATGAGCATACAAGAAATAAGTGAAAAACAATACCCCTTGATCCAAAGTCTTTAATGACGTGGATGGAGCAATTATTATATATAAGTAGAGAATTTAATTTTTTATATCGATGAAAAGAATAATAATGAGATTACACATACTGCTGCTGATATGCAGCAACAGTATTCAAATTCAGGCACAAGAGCAATTTGAAGGACCACAAATAATTCCTCCATCTCCCAATGCAGCATCATTAGGGCAATATGCAGATATTCCAGTAAGTAATTACACGGGAGTTCCTAATATCTCCATCCCGTTATATACTATCAAATCTGGTGATATTCAATTACCTATTAACATTAATTATCACGCTTCTGGAATACGAGTTGCCCAAGAAGCAAGTTGGGTTGGTCTGGGTTGGTCGCTTAATGCAGGTGGAGTTATTACTAGGCAAATTCGTGGGCTTGATGATTTAGCACCCAGAGGATATGGAGTAGGATATCCTGAATTTCTTAATCAAGGATTAATGCCACCAGCTAATATTTATAATTTACCCCAATGGCCAACAAATAATTCTGAATTTAACAAACAAATTTCTAACTATAAGAACATTCAAAATGGCAATTATGATGGAGAACCAGATATTTTTTATTACAATTTTTTAAATTATTCAGGAAAGCTTGTTTACAAAAGTATCACTGCAAGCAGAATAGAGTTTATATCATTAGATCAAAATAATTTAACTTTTACATGCGATATATTTGGAAGAAAATGGACTGCAATTGATGGAAATGGTTGGAAATATTATTTTGGAGGGGATAATGAAAATGCTATTGAAAAAACAAGAAATCATACGATAAGTGGTTCAGCGCCATTATTATCAAATGATCGATATGATAATGATCTTAGAGGTTATTCAGGTACTCATACTCCATACGAAATGAACAATGCATGGTATATAACGAAAATAGAAACCCCTAAAGGAGATACAATTGATTTTACTTATGGTCGTAGCAGTTATGAAACAAGAAGTCAAATATCTGATGCCATGTCAAAAAATAGAGTAGTGTCTTATAATGAAATTGAAAACACCTATAGTGGTCGTGTATCTGCCAATATTCCATCTATACCATCAGTATATTCAAAAAGCCAGCAAACAACAAAATATGTTTATCTTCAAGAAATTAGTTTTAATAATGGTTTTCTTAAATTTAATACAGAAGACAGGCATGATTTATTTAGTAAACCTTCAACTTATCTATCACAACGTTTAGCCTCAATAGAACTTTTGAATTTGGAAAAAAATGTGATAAAAAAAGTAGCTTTTAATTATAGTTATTTTAATAATACTAGTAGAAATGAAAATTATTTAAGATTAAAACTTAATTCAATACAAGAATTTGATAATTTATCAAGTAATTCAAGTATAAAACCACCCCCTTATGAATTTGATTATTATGGTTCAAATTTACCTAGAAAGACATCTTATGCGATAGATCATTGGGGGTATTACAACGGCGTTAATACTAATTACACACTTATTCCTTATTTTTTTGGTCAAGTTGGTACACAAGGAGCATACTTAATTGTAGATGGATCAAACAGAGGTGTTGACGAAGAAAAAATGAAAACCGGTAGTTTAAAAAGTATAAAATACCCTACAGGAACTAATGTCGAATTTATTTATGAATCCAATGATTATTTTAATTTTAATAGGACAATTGATGTTTATAGTAATCGCAATAATTGGGAAAGTTATTCTGTTATGGATAGCCCAGGTTTTGATCCAGAACAAGACAGTCGGGAAGAAGAATTTACAATAGAAGAGCGTACTCCAGCTATTTTAAATATTATTGCTATAGATCATCTTAATAATAATTTCTTTCGTGTAGATAATCCTTTACACAATATACAAGCTCGGCTAATTAGAGAAGATGGTAGAGTTGTCCACGCTGTACATCCTGAATATGATCTTACTAACAATAGTAAATATGATTTGACAGAAAATGTAATCTTAGAACCTGGTACGTACAAGATACAAGCAAATTACAAAGATTTTGTTGATCCTATACGTTTGGCAAATTATGAAATAGTATTAGACATACAAGTTGGTATTCGTTATAGAAAACAAGAGGAACCAGAAAAAAATATAAAAGGAGGAGGATTAAGGATAAAATCTATAATTACTAAAGATGGTACTTCTCTTATAAATAAAAAAGAATTCTCATATAAGACTAATGGAAACTCTACTGGACGTTTAATGAGTCCCTTGTCATACTACTATACTTTAGGTTTGTTTAATAGTCAGTTTTCAATTCCACAAGGGGGAGTTGTATTTCGATTAACTAGTCGTACCGAACATTTATTTAGTTCTTCAAATAGTGTATTTCCATTAGGTAGCTCAGCTCAAGGGGGATCAATTGGATATGATCAAGTCACTGTTTATAACAAAGGGAGTGATTCAAGTTTGTTTAGTAAATCTGAATATTTTTATAGAAATAGAGCGGAAACTCCTGTAGAAACTTTTTTGCCAGGAGTTCCAAACTTAGTAAATAGAAGTAATGGTCAACTTTTAAATGAAAAACATTATAATAATAAAGGAGATATAGTTAGAACTAAATCAACAAATTATAAATTAAATAGGGACTCAAGATTTAATATAAAGGGGGTTATTGTAAAGAGTTTAATACCATCTTCTGGTCTTACATCTCCTGATCCTACATCTCCTGGTCCTGGTCCTACACCTCCTGTAGCAGTTAGATTCTATGATGTTAATTCGGAATGGTGGCACCCAAAAGATGAAACCGAAAGAATATATGATGTAAATGGGAATAATCCAATAACTACTTTTACAACATACGATTATGATAATCCTGATCATAAAAACGTTACCCAGACCACTCAAACCAATAGTGATCGAAAAACCCTGACTAAAAAATATTATTACCCTTCAGACAGACCTACAAATACTTCCATGAGTAATAGTGTTTTTAATCAAATGATTGCTGATCATGTATTAAATCCTGTTCTTAAAGAAGAAACAGAAGTAAATGATGTGCTGACACACAGCATTATAAGAAATCATACGATAAGACCTCGTAATGAAGATGGGCAAATTGTTAATATGTATTTACCAGAAAATGTTCAAAGTCTAAAAAATGGTACAGAGGATGATTACGAAACAAGAATAGATTTCAAAAAATATGATTCCTATGGTAATCTATTAGAAGTATCTAAAACAGAAGGAGCGATTACCTCCTATATATGGGGATATAATAGGGAGTACCCTATTGCCAAGATAGAAAACGCGACCTATCAAGATATTGCTGAAGCATTGTATATACCGATAGCCAGACTACAAGATTATGATGAGAGTAATTTATCACAAATAAACACCTTACGTAGCCGCTTACCCAATGCGATGGTAGCTACTTACACTTATGATCCATTAATTGGAGTGACCAGTATGACTGACCCTAAAGGCTATACTATGACCTATCATTATGATGATTTAAATCGATTGAAATTCGTCAAAGATCAAGACGGAAATATCGTATCAGAAAATGAATACCATTATAAAAACAACTAATACAGAAACACGATGAAGACCATAAAAAAAATACTATTCATAGTAGCTGTATTGGTAAGTACAGTACTATCTGCACAGACGCAGACAGAGAATTACGTAAAAACTACAGTATACCAAACTGAAGTACAAGAAGGAAAACAGACTCAAGTCATTGAGCGTAATAAAATAGAGACGGTTAATTATTTTGATGGTCTGGGTAGAGCCAAGCAATCTATAGCTGTACGCGCCGCAGGACAAGAACAAAACACCAATCTTTTGGATTGGACAGGGGATTGGACTTTGGGAAGTGGAAACACCCCATTTTTTAATATGAATGGTCCAAGCTCAGACAATGAGCGATTAATGGGAGTCAATCCTTTTGGCGAACAATCCTTGTTATGGCGCTGTGGTAATGATGCGCATCGTGATAGAGATGGTGGATGGTATACAGATACCTTTACAATAGACAATACGGTACATTATCGATATACCGTTTGGGTAAAACGTACAGGATCTCACGATGGGACTACTTATCATGGACCAGGGTATGTAAACAATCTTGATGGAACTCCTAATAGTAATCCGTATTTCTGGAGTGGAGATCTACCGAAACTAAATACCTGGTATCTGATTGTTGGTATTGTACATCCACATACATACACAGGAGCAGATACAGGGATTTCAGGAGTATATGATACCAATGGGAATAAAGTAAAAGATGGTACGGACTTTAAATGGAGACCTAATTATAATCGTACCTCTTTTCGAAGTTTTTTCTTTTATAGTACCGATGTGAATACGTTGCAGTATTTTTGGAATCCTGTAGCGGTAAAATTGGAGGACAATAAGCAACCCATTAAAGAGGTGATTGCAGAATCTAAACCCAAAGATATTGTGACTCATTATGAGTATGATGTCTATGGTAGACAAGCCAAAGAATATTTGCCATATGCCTCTAAGCAGACAAAAGTTGGAGCAATCTACACCAATCCACTGGCAGAGTTGGAAGCTTTTTATGATACCCCCAAATATGAGAATACCCCTAATCCATATTCAGAAAAAATATACGAAGCTTCTCCTCTAAATCGTGTGGTAGAACAAGGAGCTCCAGGAAAACATTGGAAAGCTTATAAGGATATCTATGTAGATCATACCATCAGATCAGAATGGGCTACCAATAAGGCCGATGAAGTACCTTATTTTAAAGTTGATTTTCCTTTGACAAATGGCAAACCTAATATCACAAAACCAATACTTGTCAAAGATGGGTTTTATGCTGCTAATGAGCTGAATGTTACCATTATCAAAGATGAGAACTGGTTACCTTATCAGACCCATCGTGATGATCATACCACTCGAGAGTATACTGATAAATTAGGTAGAGTGATCCTCAAAAAGACGTATGATAGGAATGTAGCACATGACACTTATTATGTATATGATGATTTTGGAAACCTTACCTATGTGATTCCTCCTAAGGTAAATACTGATGATGATATTGACAGAGAAAAACTCAATGAATTGTGTTATCAATATGTTTATGATGGTCGCAATAGACTGGTAGAAAAGAAAATCCCAGGCAAAGGGAGAGAATCTATTGTATATAATACACTAGATCAACCCATAATGACACAAGATGCCAATCAAAAGCCTAACAATGAATGGTTATTTACCAAATATGATGCTTTTGGTAGAGTAGCGTATACTGGACTAGTAAAATATAATGCTCCTTTTACACTTCACTGGAGTATCTTACAAAAGTCAAATGAAGGTAGAGCTATACAATTTGAAAATAGATTGTTGTCTTTAACTTCTGTAACCTCAATTGCAGGTACAGATGTGTACTATAGTGATAAAGCTTACCCTAATGGGGGTTCAATTATTAAAGAAATCCATACCATCAACTATTACGACAATTATACCTTTGATCGTAATGGACTGGAGGTACCTGCAGCAGTATTTGACGTACCCACCAGTACTTCGGTAACAGGCTTACCTACAGGTAGTAAAGTGCAAGTGCTAGGTACGAATAGTTGGATTACTAAGGTTATCGGTTATGATGGCAAGGGAAGACCTATCTGGACAGGCAGTAGGAATGATTATCTAAAAACTACTGATATTATAGAGACACAATTAGACTTTGCAGGAAAAGTACTTAACACCAAAACTACCCATACTAAAGATGGCAATGCTCCGATTGTAACTATAGATACCTTTACCTATGATCATATGGGTCGATTATTGACACAGCAACAACAAATCGATAACCAGGCAGCAGAAATGATTGTAGCTAACACCTATGACGAGCTAGGACAACTGGAAAGCAAAAAAGTAGGGAATGCCCAACAAGCACCATTACAAACGGTAGATTACCAATACAATGTAAGAGGATGGCTTACTCATATCAATGATGTAGACAACATAGGCAATGATTTGTTTACTTTTAAGATAAATTATAATACCAGTGATGCTACTACTTATCCTTTTCAAGGAGCAGCCAAACTGTTATATAATGGGAATATTAGTGAGACGCATTGGAAGACTGCTAATGATGCCGGTACTACCAAACATTCTTACCGTTATCATTATGATGCTTTAAACAGGATTACTAAAGCAGATTTCTCTTTGCCTTTTTATCAATTATCAAATGTTACTTACGATAAGAATGGGAATATCACTAAACTAGTCAGAACCAATGACCCTTCAACCTCTGATAATGCGCGAATGGATAATCTGGAGTATTCTTATGGAGTAGGCAATCAATTAGAATTTGTAACGGATATATACGATAAAAATGTTGGTTTTATAGATGGTAATACCTCCGGAAATGATTATGAATATGATGTTAATGGGAATATGACCATCGATCGTAATAAGGGCATTCAAAATATAAAATATAACCATCTTAATTTACCCACAGAAATTAAAGTAAATCATGTTAATTTTATTAATTATATTTACGATGCTCTGGGGAATAAATTGGAGAAAAAAGTTTCTCAGGGAACTATTACCCACTATGCAGGAAACTATATCTATAAAACAATTGGTGGAGCAGGAACGTTCTTAGAATTTATTAATACACCAGAAGGTTATGCGGAACCAAAGAACCAAAGTGACCTATCGCAAGGGTTCGATTATATTTACCAATATAAAGACCATTTAGGGAACATCAGGCTCTCATATGCGGATGCTAATGGGGATGGTCAGGTTAGTAAAAGTGAGATTAGAGAGGAGAAGAATTATTATCCTTTTGGACTACAACATAAAGGGTATAATAACACCATTACTGGTGTAGAGATCAACCTGAAAACCTATCAAGGACAGGAACTAGATAAAGAACTTAATCTAAATTGGCATCATTTTAAATTCAGGACTTACGATGCTACCATAGGTAGATTTTTACAAATTGATCCATTATCTGCTACTTATGTACATAACTCAACATATGCTTTTGCAGAGAATAATGTAACAAGTGGTATAGATTTAGAAGGTTTAGAACTATCATTTGAATTAGATGGTAACAGGGCTACAGGATTATCTGGCCCAGTAAAAGGAGCATATACTTTAAATGAAGTAAGAAGTATAATGTCTCAAAGACAAACAGAAAAGCAAGCTTTAGAAAATAAAATAGCAGCTCTTCCTGCTTCAAGCTCAAAGCGAGCAAACATTGATTACCCAACTTCTCATATAAATAGGGCAAAATATGCTTATCCACAATCAGGATTAATGATTGCTGATGGTGTTGGTATCGGAGCAAAAGAAGCTGTAGCCGATGTTGCTTTAGGAGGTGCTTTATATGCATTGGGAAGAATAGGGAAATCGGTTTGGAATCTAAATCGGTTTGCAAGAGGTAGACGTATCGAAAATATGTTAGGTGCTAATAAAAATTGGGCAAGAAATTTTCCTGTCATTGACAAAATAGAAGATGGAGCTGCTGTTAGTATTAAAAGTATTGATCTAGATGCAAAGAGTTATAAAAAAGGGAATAACCTGTTCAATAAAATAAGAAGGGATATTGATAAACTTGATAATTTTGGTGGTAGAACAGAATGGGCTGGAGATGTAGTTGAAGAAGTAGTTGATTACACTAGTAAAACACTAGAAATAGCTGTACAAACAGGTAAAGGTACAGACAACCAATGGGATCAAATTAGTAAAGCCGTAAATTATGCAATGGACAGGGATATAAATATTAGTATTAGATTTATTGATTAAAAGATTTATGAAAAGAGCTAGTATCTTAAAATTTACACAGGATAATAAATTTGTTCTTTATCCTATTAATACTTTAGAAGGTGGTGGTGGACGAGCTTCTTCTCCCTATACCATTGAAAAAAACTTAACTTATTTAGAACTTGCAAAGAGTCTAATAGATACATTAGGGCATAGTATCATTGATGCACCAAGAATCTTAGATGGTAATGCTGCGCGTAAACACCACCTTAAATCAGTTGGTGTTAAGACTATGAAAGAATTACATAATGGTACTCTGAATATAGGAATTTTCACAAAAAACGGTAAATATTATATATCACCTAGTGTTAATAAAGGTTCTAAAGGTGGATTTAGTGGTTCTATAAAAGATAGAATAATTATCCCTGAAAGTTCTAGTACAGAGGAATTAGCAACAGCTTTAAAAGAAGCTTTTGCAAAGAGTAGTTAGAAAATCTAGTTGAATAATCAAAGGCGGATTTATAAAAGTAAAGACCAGTTACAATTTGATGTTGTAGCTGGTTTTTTTATGAGTATGCTACACTAGCTTTTGCGTCTCTTAGAAAAGTATCAATTCCAGATAGCGCGGACGTCCTCGTCCGTGAGATATAAACGAGATGATAAGCCTAATTTTTTAAAAAATTAAAAATCAAATTGGAAAGGTATGCCTTGACCTAATACCATTTATACTTTGAATTTACTGCAATAAAACACCCTTTTTTCCTTTCTATTTCATTATTAAATGAAACCGTAAACTTAGGCTATGCTTTAATTTTCTAATTCATACAAAGAAAAAAATCATTATTTTCTTTTACAATAAATTCAAAGTATAACTGGTATAACTGAAAATTAAAAATCTTTGCATGAAATAATTCAAAAAGAAAATCCGAGGGATGAAACTAATCAAATCTCGGACTTTTATATCTTTATATATATGTTTTTTATATTGTAAGTACTTAATTCGTACTAAAATCCCATACTTGTCCAATAGACTCCCCACCGTTACCATCTTTAGCGACAACATACCAATAATACGTAGTTGTTGTATTTAAATTTACAGATAGCGATTTTTCAGAGATATTATCCCCAATTTTGTTTGTTGGAGGGTTAGTAGTTCCAAAATAAACGTCGAAAGTTAAAGGATCATTATCTACATCACTGCATTCCCATATAAGATTAGTAGATGTATTTGTTACAGATGCATCTAACTCAGGCGAAGTTAATCGAGGTGCAAACGGTAAATGGTTTATTTCTGCTTCCCCTTCGGTATAAAACTGAAAAACATTAGAGAAATCACTACTCAAACCTTTACTGTCTATAGCTTTAACACGCCAGTAATAAGCGGTGTTTTTTTCTACCGTTACCGATTTAGTTTTACCAGAAACAGTATGTGATTCATCTACAGATGTAAACAGGTTATCGCTTGAGATTTCTAACAAATACGAAACCGTATCGCCATCAGGATCTTCAACTTCACCCCATTCAAAATCTAATGTATTAGTTGTACATAATAAATTATTAGTAGGGAATACCAATGAGTTTACTTTTGCTGGTGCTTGATTTTCTTTAGGCTCAGGAGTATCATCTCCACCACCGCCACAAGCGGTTAATAATAGACTAATTATTATTAAATTTATTCTTTTCATCGCTTATTTTTTTATTATTTTAATATTGGTAGGTGCTTTAGCATTCATTATTCTTGCAAAATAGATTCCCGAAGGTTGATCTTTTAATGAAGCATCTATCTTTCCAGATATTATAGTATACTGTTTTGAAGATATAACACGGGAATAGATATCGTATACCTCTATAATAACTTCACCTTCACTAACGGGTAGTGAGAGTTGAACATGACCACTTGTTGGATTAGGGCTTACGCTTACACTACCAAATAAATCGATAGATTCAATAATTTTTCCTTCGCAATCCTTACTTGTTTCTATTTTTACAATGTCTCCATCATTAACATCTATAGAAAAAGATTTAGCATAAGTTTCTTGAACTATTTCATCATTTATACTAATACTATATGGAGCAGTACCTTGATCTATATTAATAAATAGTTGCTTTTGATTGCTTAACGAAGATTTTGCTGTAATCTCATTTGCTTCTGTAATTTCAGCTTTAAAGCATTGTTTTTCAGATTTTCCATTTATTGATAGACAAAGATCATAATGCCCTGGTTCAATATTTTCTAAGGTAATGTCTTGTGTAAATGATGCCTCTTGACCATTAAAACTCACACTGTAATTTTCTTCTATATCTGCAACAATAAGTATTGTACCATTATTTTTATCTGGACAAGTTTCTGAAGTAGTACTAATTGTAAATTGAGTGTTTAAAATAGAAACGTTCAATGCCTCACCAGTATCTTCAATTGCATTAACACCTGCAGTCCATCTAGTACCGCCACGCTCATATGCACCTATATCAGGAGAACTTCCTTTAAATGGCTTGTTAAAACCAGATATAATTGGGGCTCGATCAACTAAAGTACTTCCAGATGCTGGCATAAAATTTTGACTATTGGCATTTTCAAAAGGAGAGTCAGCAAAAATAGGGCTATCTTTAATATCAAATTCACTCGAACCATTACCAGCAAACCAATCTCCTGTATTAGCATAGTTATTATATATCTTATTATCAGACTGCGTAAAACCATTCACCCATGAGTCCATGGCTCTTTCAGCATTCCAAATTGTATTATGATAAAAATCTAAATTAGTATTATTCCAATTTACCTGATATCCAGACCAAGAGACATTCCACACTACATTATGGTGTACACTATAACCTTTACTGTTATTATCCAAATAAATCCCAGCAGCTTTAGCAAGTTTACCTGTTTCATGTGAATAGGAGGGCGCTGTAGCATCGTGAAACCAATTATGATGTATTTCATTATTTTTTAAATTGTTGTTACCAACAGTATAAAACACGCCAGAATCACTATTTATTATTTGCGAAGATGATACATCGTTATAGGCAACTTCACAATTACTACCAGCCACATACATACCATCTCTACCTGTATTAAAAATGGTGTTCTTTAAAATTTTTATGTTATTAGCAGAGGAACGTATAGGTGAAGCATGTATTCCAACATAATCAGTGTTACTTATATAATTTTTTTCTATAATACAGTTGTGAGCACCAGACCAACTAGCTATAGTAATACCACTAACTGCCGAGTGATTAATATTAGAGCCTCTTACGACAGTATTCGCACCTAGGATCTCTATAGATGCATTTGGTACTTGAGCTGAAGAATTTGTAAGCGCATCATGCCCTTCAACACCATGCGTTATTTTACAATTAATAATTTGATTGTTATCTGCATTATTGTGAACCTTAATGCTTCCTCCAAAAAAATTAAGCCCTTCAAGTTTTATGTAATCTCCTCGAAGTTGAGCCGTAAATTGTCTTGCAGCATATTCAACACTATCATTAGCAGGTATAGTGCCATCGGGCGTTTGTAAATAGAGTGTATTAGAAGTAACATCGTAATACCATTCTCTAGAGTGATCTAAAGCTTCTAATTTGTTAAATAAATATAGTTGTCCGCGATTATTATTAGGATATTTTCTCCATACAGTTGGGTTATGTGGTGTAAAAGGCCATTTTGTAATATCAACACCCATATGGTCTATTCTGCCAGAACTACTGGAAGTAATAGTTCTGGTCCAACTAGCTCCTGAGTGTGCTCCCAAATAGTAAACCATACCACCTGTCCAATCTATGTTAGGAATGTTGTCTGCCAAAAAATGAGAACCGTCTCCTCCAGTAACAGGGGTGCAATCTACAGTCCAGCGATTATTATCCGTATTATTGGGCCATCTGGCCAAATCCATATAGTCTCCATTATGGTATATAGCTCTAAATCTACTATCTATAGACATATTAACAGTAGTTTTATAAATGTTACCATTATGCGGTTGCCAACCGTTAATTACAGAGGTTGCCTTAATTTCTACAGTTTCACCATCTGCAGCTTTAAAGGTTAAATAATTATCAACTGTTCCATTTTTGCTAACAGAGAGTTCTTCTTTATAGATACCTCCACGAATAATACATACGTCACCAGGTGACATTTCGGCTATAGCTTTACTAAACGTTTTGTATGGGTTAGTGATCGTTCCATTTCCAGTTGTATCATCTCCATCTGTTGCAACATAAATGTCTTTTGCAAAGATTAACAAAGAAAACAAGAAAATAAATAGGTAGATTGAGATTTTAATAGACTTAATCATAGTATAATTTTTATTCTAGCTAAATTAATTCATATTTAAAGATAAGGTGTTACTTAAGTTTTTTTTTAAGCAACAAATGATTTTAACCTTTGTTTCGTGTGTTTTATTGGTATAAAGACTAAACTTTTACAAATACGAATTAAAAGAGGAGTTCTAAAAAATAACTTTTTAGAACTCCTCTTCATTATACAAGACCTTTAATAAGAAAAATTGTGTGTTATTTCTAAATTAAGATATTGTAATTACTATTTTTAGATGCTTATTTTTAAAGCTTATTGTTTAATAATTTGAAAAGATTTTTCATTATTAATTTTAAGAAAATACATTCCAGAATTAAGTCTAGTTATATCTATTTCTTGACTTGAAGATTTAGCTACAAATGAAGAGATGGTTCTCCCTAGATTGTCTATAAGTAAAATTGTACTGCCCTTTTCAATATGCTTAATTGTTATCATATTTGTTGCTGGGTTGGGATAGATACTAATTTTATTAGGTTTGGAATTGGCAGAAGAAGATTTGGAACTAATCGTATTAATATCAAAACGTTCAAAACTTCCAACTCGTCCTCTGTTACAATTCATAGGTTGTGCTCCATTTTCACTACTTACATATTGATTGTTATTACCTTTTAAGGTAATTTTTCCATTGTTTGTTCCCCAAGTAAATTGTTCCCATGATCCAATATTGGTTCTATTACAAGTCATAGGATTTGCTCCGTTTTCACTACTTATATATCTACCATTATTACCTCTTAAGGCAACTTTTCCTCCACCAGCATCTACTACAGTAAATTTCTCCCAGGCAAATACTTGATCTCTATTACAATTCATAGGACTCGCTCCATTTTCACTACTTACATACTTACCATTATTACCTCTCAAACTAATCACTGAGCCAATAGGTGCTGCATTCGTATTTGTATTAGGTAAATCACGTAGCCTTGTTACTTTTAATCTATTAGCAACCCAATTAGGATCAGAACCACCATTATCAGAAAATTCTATCGCTAATTTTCCATTCCTAACTTCAACGTCAAATCTTCTATTTAAAAACTGTCTTGCGGCAGTATTCAAATTATTAACTCTTGTTCTTGATTCGCCTTGTGTTCTTACAACCATTCGGTCATGCGCAAAATTTCTATCTCCAAAAGTAATAAGCGCTTGCCAAACCCCATTTCTAAGATTAACCTCAAAAGTTCTTGGCTGTGATGAATAAATAAAATCCCTATTTAATGCATTAACTCCAGATGCGCCACCTCTATCTGCCGAACGTAACCCTGAAGTATTAGTCCATCTAAAGTCATTATTATTTGATGTATTAGTTACTCTTATCGCATTATTAAATATTGGTGAACTTGCAGTTCCAAAATCAAATGTTGTTTCATTTGCATTACGATCAAAACCTTGAGTTTGTGTTATGTAAACAGCTCCAAAATTAGTTCTACCTCCTGTATCAAAAACAGTATAATGAAAGAAATCTCGTCCTGAAAAATTTGATGATGGTGGCGTATATCTTAACTCATTTCTTCCTCCTGGGCCTGTGCCTCTTGAAAGCGTTATATTACCACCTTTAAAACTTTTTGTGTCTAAGAGTCTTACATCAAGTACATCATTATTTGCATCATAATCGTTTTTTATAACATCAAGAACAATTGAAGATTGAGAAGTTGAAATATCAAATTCATCATAAACTCCAAAAGGAGGAATATTTCCTGCATTATTAATTACGGTAGCAACAGATCGTTTACTACTTAATCCATTAATTACTGTTTGAGCTTCAGTAGTAGCCATTCGACCAATATTGTGCTCTCCTCTACCATCCATAATACTAAAAAATGAATTTCTTCCTCCAGAGGTATTTACTCCAGAATTAGTTCTTGGTCTTGCTTCATAAAAGAAATTATTTTGATTAACATGTCTAAGTCCAAAAGAATGCCCTACCTCATGAGCAGCTGTACCATTAGCCCAACTTGTTGGTCCATTTCCTCCCATTGTGGCATATCTATTTCTTGTATTACCAACACCATTTACATATGCCAATCCTGATGGTCTAGAGGCAACATGATACACTGCCAAATCATGGGTATTACCAACAACACCTGGATTATTATTCCAGTAATCACCAAAGGCTCTTAAACTCTCACTAGCATTATTTGCTGCACCTGTAGCGGTAACACTATTTCTTAAAGGGTCTGTATTTGCAGAAGTTCGTATAATAACAGTTCCTAATTTAAAACGAACACCAGTAGCACTTGAAAATCTAGAATTTAAGTTCCCTATAATGGATTGTGCAGATGCTTGAGCAGTTGACAAATTCCCTTTATATGCTGTATTTGATAAAAAAGATCGAGATCCTATTTCAACACCTATTTCAAATTCTAATACTTCCATACGTCTTGATGGACGTGATGTTGCTGCGGTGTTTTGCATAGCAATAGCAATGGTTTTGTGCGTATGCATACCTGAATAAATGGCAGAATTTGAAGGTTCTGGTTTTTCAACATCAATCCATTTGTTATTCAATAAAGTATTATCAACATTAGATTTCTCACTCGTTACTATTTTACAGTTTGTACCGCACTTGTAAGCATCTGAAACTTCTTTTACTACATGCTTTTGGTTATCTATATTGGACGGAACAATTTCAATTGTAGATTGGTTAGGTCTATAAATATTTGCTATAAGTCCTTGATCTGTTAAAACAGCACTAACTGAATATCCTTCATATTCAGACACTGTACCCAAATAACTACGCTCATCAGTCATTGGCGTTTCAATTAATTTTCCTGTTCCATCATCAATTAGACATCTGGTATTTTTACCAAAAACAGATGTTTTCTCTAAAATCATGGATAGTGTTTTACCGCCATGTTCTATAGGTATAATTACCTTATTAGGTAAATTACTAGGAAGAGAATTTATAGTAATTTGATGGCTTTTTGATTGATCATGTACATGATCTCCAATCAATTCTTGTGCAGATGTAGTATGTATTATGCATAAAATAAACACATACAAAAATTTGTGAAAAATTTTTAGTTTCATAATTTAATCGTTTTAGTTAGTTTAGTAGTTCTATTCTATATAGAACTAGTTCTTAGTCTTTTTTAATTTGTTAAAAAAATAAACCAGTTTCTAAAAATAGTGCCCTAAAGGTAAGTATATTCGAAAGAAAATTCTATCTGTTTAGGAGAATTATATGGGTTAAATGTTTTAAATTAAAATTGGGCTTAAACAAATAAATTACGCAATAATAAGTAAATATAGTTTTTCACTTCAAAACACTTTAAGTAATTTAGTGGTCTCTTAGCTAGATTATGAATAAAATAACTATAGCCATAGATGGCTATTCTTCAACAGGAAAAAGTACAGTAGCAAAACAGGTTGCCAAAACATTAGGATATATCTATGTAGATTCTGGAGCAATGTATCGTGTTGTTACACTTTATGCGATTCAAAAAGGTTTGATTTCTACAGACGATTTTAATAAAGAAGCACTTATATATCAACTAGGAAATATAGAAATAAGCTTTCAATTTAATCCTGTGTTAGGTTTTGCAGAAGCTTACTTAAATGGTGTAAATGTTGAAAAAAGGATAAGAACATTAGAGGTGTCTGGATATGTGAGTAAAATAGCAGAAGTATCTGAAGTAAGACGAAAATTGGTAGCAATTCAGCAGCAAATGGGAGAAGATAAAGGTGTTGTTATGGATGGACGCGACATAGGCACTGTAGTATTTCCTAATGCGGCTCTTAAGTTATTTATGACGGCTACAGCAGAAGAACGCGCTCAGAGACGTTATAAAGAACTTTTAGAAAGAGGAGATCGTGTCACTTATGAAGCCGTTTTAAAAAACGTTACCGAACGTGACTATATAGATACGCATCGAGAAGATTCCCCATTAATTAAAGCTAAAGATGCCATTACTATAGATAATTCTAATTTAACTTTAGAAGGGCAATACGAGAAAATTTTACAATTGGTAAGATTAACTTTAGAAGACGAAGAGTAAGTAAATATTTAAAATACAACGTAATGCAGTCTGAAATAATATTAACATCCCCTATAGTTTCTGTAGCATGGTTACATGAGCATTTAAAGTCTAAAAGCCTTATTGTACTTGATGGAACAATAAATAAAGTATTTGATACATCTCAATTACAGATTCCAGGTACACGTTTTTTCGATATTAAAAAGAAGTTTAGTGATGTTTCAAATGCATTTCCCAGTGCTTTTCCATCTGCAGAACAATTTCAAGAATCGGCAAGAGCATTAGGCATTAATACTAATAGTACTATTGTTGTTTATGATGATAAAGGGATTTATTCTAGTGCCAGAGTTTGGTGGTTGTTTAAAGCTTTTGGTTATACTAATGTAGCTGTACTTAATGGCGGATTTCCAGAATGGAAAAGTAAAGGACTTCCAACAGAAAATATGAAACTTTATCATGGTGAAAAAGGTAATTTTATAACCAATTTACAACCTAACTACATGCAATTTTTTGACGCTATGAAAATGGCGTCTCAGCACAAATCGCATACAATTATTGATGCACGTTCATCGGGTAGGTTTAATTGTACCACGCCAGAACCTAGAGCAGGGTTACGCATGGGGAACATTCCTAATTCTGTGAACTTACCTTATACAGATTTACTTGAAGAGGGGATTTTAAAACCTAAAGAAGCACTTAAAGTTTTGTTTAGTAAAATAACTAAAAAACAAGATGAAACTATTATTTTTTCTTGTGGATCGGGTATTACAGCCTGTGTATTAGCATTAGGAGCAGAAATTTGTGGTTATAAAAACATCTCTGTATACGATGGTTCATGGACAGAGTGGGGGAGTTTGGTTTTAAAAGATATTTAAAATTATAATAAGCTGCCTTTTAGACAGCTTATTATAAAGTAAAAAACATTCGATTAAATACTAATCTTTTTATTTATACTATTTCCATTAATTTCTATTTTTAAAAAATAAATACCATTACGTAATCTTAATTTGTCTTTATTTAAAGTAATCGTATGATTTCCTTTAGTAAGCGTTTTGGAAAATGCATCAATACTTTGTCCATTTAGGTTAATAATTTTAACACGAACTAATTCGGTAGTATTTTTTATATTTAAATCTATTAAAATATCACCTTTTACGGTGTTTTGATATAAATTTATGTTTTTACCAACTGCCGATTTATTTGTTGTTTGTGGTGAACTATGCCATGTATTATTGTAATAATAAGGAGTATTGGAACATGTGTTTAAATCTACAGTTTGGTTAGTGCCATTATAATTAAAAATAACATTAGAGCAGTTTCCATTTATAGTGATTGTTTTATAGCCATTATTAGAATCTATTAACTCTGTACCAGGCCATTGTCCATTGGTTGGCTCCAGGTTGTTATTCCAAGAATAAACATGTGTGTAATCTTTTACATAGATGTTAAAATTATTAGAATTTACTTGTGGTGGAGATGCATGCCATGAATTATCATAAAAATAAGGTTCGTTTTCGCATGTGTATAAATCTGCCGTTTGGTTTGCACCATTATTGCTAAAGATGATGTTAGAACAGTTCCCAGAAATAGTTGCAGAAAATAAACCATTGCCTTCATTATTTAGTGTTGTTCCTGGCCAACTACCATTAGTTGCGTTTAAATTACTGTCCCAACTATAAAGAGATGTATACTCTTGGGTGGTGTAAACAGTAAATGTTTCGGTGTTATCATTAGTACTATTTATCCAAACGGCATAATTATTTCCAGAGACGGCAAAACTCCAGTTATCGCCTGAAGGTGACCAATTATTTGGACCTATTTTCATAGCTACATCATAATTACTGCCATTAATAACTGCAGCGTAAAGACCATTTTGAGAGGCTTGTATAGTGATATTACTTTGGCTATGAATACCTGCATTTTTACGAATTTGTATTAATTCTATAATACCTTCTTTTACGGTATTATCCCAATCAAATAAATGCGGCCAATAAATACAAGGCACACCAGGGTGTGTTAATAGATAAGCATATGTTTGTACAACATTACTAGAATTAAGCACATTATTAGGTGTGTCGTATCTTGGTGTATCATGATTTTCTACAAATGTTGTATTGTTTTTTGGATCCCAACCTATGCCGCCTGAAGGCGATCCATTGGTCGCTAAATAAGAATAATTATTGTCTCTTATCACAGATTTTAAGGTGAAATATGTAGGGAAATCAAAAGCTCCAGAACCAGTACCATCTATCCAATCTTGAATAGTTTGCTTATTAGAATTAAAATATTCACCTACTGAAAAACTAGGGTTAGTAGCATTATTGTACAATGTAAAATAGTACTCATCAAAACCATGAACAAAGTCATAACGCCAACCTTTGTACCCTATACTTTTAAGGTTGTTTAAAAAGGCAATAATACTGTTTTGTACATAGGTTTTAGTATGGTCAATATCTCTAGCAGCTTCATAAGAAGTACCAGTATCGTTCCCGCCTCTGGGATAGGTATTAAAATATTCTGGGACACCCCAAACTTCATCATTAGAAGTAATCGCATCTGTCCCCCAGATTGGATTGGTAAAATCTAAATAGTTTGTTGAGCCTACACGGTGGTTTATTACGATATCTGCTATTGGCTCAATACCTTTAGAGTTTAGTGTATTTAGTAAGTTAATATGGTCTTGCAAGGTACCATAGTTGTTAGAAAAGTTATTAAGTTCTCTTGGGAGATAGCCTTCCAAAGATCCAGCATTACTGGGTGGTGGTAGCCAAATCATATCGATACCCATATCTGAAATTTCCTGAGAAAGACCATTTACTATATTGTACCAATTGTTTGGATTATTAGCTGCGGATTCCCAATAAAAGCCTTGAAGCATGACACGGTCATCATTTTCCCGCTGAGCGGTTAGAAAAGATGTTGTACATAGAACAAAAATTAAACAATACAATTTAGATAGTAAAGGTGGTGTTTTACTTACCTTGAAAAAATAATTAGTTAGCATAGTTTGTGTTTTTTTAGGTTAATTATTGTGAATTTAATAATTATGAAACCATTTTTTTAATAAAAAAACAACTACAACGTTTTCGAGTTGATAACTTTTTCTTACAGCCTAACAAAAAGGGAATCAAAAGCTTAGGAGGTGATTCTTTTTTTGATTCTTACTATGAAAACAAAAAAAGAGCCACTAGAGCTCTTTTAAGGAAATATTACTACCATTATTTATGCTTATCAATAAATTCTATCACTTTTTCTGAAAATAATTTAGGTTCGCTAAACATTGGAGAATGCCCAGATCTTTCAAAAATGAGTAACGCTTTATCATTAGAGCCAAAATTATCGAAGGCTTCTTGGGAAAACCTTGTGGGGACTACCATATCGTATTTTCCTGATAGTATTAAAGCAGGAATCTCAATTTCCTTTAACCTGTTTGTGTAAGATAAATTTCTAAGTTCAGGATCGATTAAGGATTGCGTATTTAAAGTATTCCATAGTGTGGTTGTGGGATTATAATCAAAAGCACTATTGGTGCCTTCTTCTGGTGTATTAATTATATTGTCTTGGGCAAGCTTTTCTTCGGCATTAAAAGCTTTGATATTCATTTTTCTAAAGTCTTTTTTGTTATTAGATGGACTTACGCTTTTTATTAAACTATTTACAGATTCCCAAAATTCAATGTTGTTTCCTAAAGTAATTTGTTGATTAGCTATGTTCTCAAAGTTTGTTATATATTCTAAATATAATCCTTTTGGGTCGTGTGTGCCTCCAACAGGAATCCATCCTAAAAAGTCATTTTGATCTTTTAATAATGTTGCTGTTCCTAAGGTAACTCCCCAGCTACTTCCTAATAGAAAGAAACGAGACTCATTACCATATTTACGTTTTAATACTTTTACAAGAGCAAGTACATCTTCTGCCATAATATCAACACTTATCCCTTTTTCAGAATAACTTCCTTGAGAAGCTCCAGAACCTCTTTGATCAAAATAAACTACTGCACAATTATTTTCTATAGCGTTGAATGCTTTACCTCTAAACCCTAATCCAACGCCTCCTGGACCACCATGTAAGGTGATTAGAAATACTTTTTCAGAGGCATTACCATGTATATATGCTGGCATATCTGCATTTTTATGGCGTACAAATAACGTTTCATTTAAGTCGTTAAGATCTTCATTATTAGTACAAGATGTAGTGGTACATATTATGAGTATTAGTGTCAAGCTTTTTATAGTGTTATTTATGATTTTTTGCATTTTTCTTCTTTTTAAAATTAAAACGGTATCCATATTGAAAATTAAGAGTAGGTAAAGTCCCGGCGTTAAATGGTGTGCGTAGCATAAGGTTTACATTAAAATAGCGTCCAGTAAGTTTTTTCCCTTTTCGTTGTTTGCCTATACCAAAAGAAATAGAAGGCGCATAGTAGCCTCTACCTGGTAGAAATACTTTATCTACATTATCTCCTTTAACCTCGTATGTTTCTGGTAAAAAGGACCTGTAATACCCAATTGGGTTTAGAGAAATGCTAAATTGCTTACCTTTTTTATTAGTGCGTCTCCAAGTTAGCCCGTAATTGGTAAAAAGTCCAGTATCTGTTTTAGTTGAAAAGTTTGTGGTAAACCCCAAGTTGCCATTAAGTAAAAATTGGTGTGTCGTTGTTCGTTCTTTACCGCGTTTTGTTTTAGTTTTTGTTCGTTCTTTCCATAAATACTCGGTTCCCAGATTGATCCCGTTATTCCAAAATATATTCCCAAAATAACCAGCGCTAAATTCGGTTCTTTCTAAAAATGATGTTTCAGATAAGTTTGTTGTTGCTTTTCTTGTCTCTAAATTTTGTGTGAACCCTTTAATAAACGACAAGATTAAAGGAATTAATAAGCGTAGTTTAAATCTCATAAATTGTTGTTTTATAGTTATGAGAGCAAAACTATAGGTATAAGATATGCACTTTAGTTAACATATCTGTAATTAAAACTTAATAAAGTGATAAAAAGTAACGTATTGTGTTAAAGTATGTTAGTGTTGTTTGTTTTAATTAAAAATTAACAGTGTTTTATTTTTTTATGTTATGAGACAGAAAACCGATCTTCAAAATTCATTACAAAATCATTAATATATTTTTTAGAGGTATCTGCTTTTCTAAAAACCAAATAATGACTCCGTTTTAGACCATGTTTACCAACATGTTTAAAGACCAAGTTTTTAGGAAGGTTAAACGATTTTAATGCCCATTTTGGCATACACATAATTCCAAAATTTGAAGCAACCATATCTAGTGCCACTTCGGTTAAAGGAATAGCTGTGATTTTTAAAGGCGTAATATGGTTGGGTTTTAAAAAATATTCGTAAATGGATACTGTTTCTAAAGGAAAGGAATGTATAATTAAATGAGCATTGGAAAATGCACTAGCTTCTATAAATTCCATGTCATTCAATGGGTTTTCTTTATGGAGGATTGCAAATATTTCGTCCTGAAACACCTCAATACAAGACAAGACCTCTTCTTTAGGTTTGGAAGTGACTATGGCAATATCAATCTCATGAGATAAAATTTTAGAAATAGGCTGGTGTGTAGCTTCTAAAATTAAATCTACTTTAATTTCGGGATACAGTATGCCCATTTTTTGAATAAAACCAGGTAAGCCTTGATAAAAAGAATAACACTCTGTACTTACCTTTATAGTACCTACAGATCCAGCGCGAATGGCATTTATATTTTCAAAACCGTTGTCTATGGTTTTTAAAACAGTGTTTCCTAGTTTATACAATTCTTGTCCTTCATCTGTTAATTCCCATTTATTTCTGGTTCTATGAAATACTTTAAATTTTAATTGTGCCTCTAATTCTTTTAATTGATGGCTTAAAGCAGATTGTGTAAGAAATAGTTTTTCGGTAGAATTGGCAATACTACCTTCATCTGCGATGGTTTTTATGAGTCTAAAATACTTGAGTTCCATAACATCAAAATTACAATAAAGCGCGGACTCTATATTTGATTTTTTTTCAATTATAGTTTTAGTTTTTTCAGTTTTAAAAGAATTTAGCTCAAGGGAAGTGCTGTAATTTTGACATAACGATTGCGCACAAGTGATAATTACACTTAAGTATAGTGTTTAAAGCAACTACTATATTTAGATTTACTATAAAATTAAAACCCAATACATATGAAAAATCAAATAGAACATTACGAGGATAAGTTAGCCTTTGAAATGGACCCATCAGATTTATTTGATGCTTTTGAAACAAGTGCCGAATTTGTAGCATTAGATGCCAGAAAACCATTTGCTTACAAGAATGAGCATATTCCATTGGCGATCAATATACCACACAGAGAAATGACAGCCGAAAGCACAAAACATTTAGATAAAACTAAAACATACGTGTGTTATTGTGATGGTATTGGCTGTAATGCCTCAACTAAAGGCGCTTTAAATATGGTGAAATTAGGATTTAAGGTAAAAGAGTTAATAGGCGGGCTTGCTTGGTGGAAAATAGATGGTTATGCAACAGCTGGAGAAAATGCCACAAAAGGTAATGCTTTTGAGTGTGCTTGTTAAATAGAATATAAAGTTGAAAAAGTTATAAAGTTAAATGGACCTGAAGATTTGTTAGTACAATAATTTTATAAAATTTATGATTATAACATGAGTTTTAAGATTTAAACACAATTCATATTAAATATCTATTATTTAAATAGTTGTAGGTGTCACTTCGAGTATTTTTCGACCCAAAGGAGAAAAATGTATCGAGAAGTTCTTTTTTAAATGATTCTCGATACTATTTCTTCGTATCTCAGAAATCACTCGAATTGACAATCAAGATTTTACAGCTTATTCAATTATTATATTGAACTTACATGATTATAGATTATCAGGTTGGTTTGAGGAAAAAAATATACAAATGAAGACTATAAAAAGTTATTAAATACAATAGAAGATTTATTAGAAAAGAAGTATTTGAATTATTATATATGAAGTAAAGAGATTTTAGTATAGAAAATGACTATTAGATTCGTTCAAGAAAAAGATATAGAACACATTATTGAACTATGCGCATTACATGCAACCTATGAAAAGGCAATATACAATAAACAAGATAAGAAAGAAGCTCTTGCAGTACAGTTGTTTAAGCACAATACTTTAAAGTGTTTGGTTGTAGAAATAGATAACACACTGGTAGGTTATGCCACTTTTATGAAGCAATTTTCTACTTGGAACGCCGATTTTTACCTTTATCTGGATTGTTTATTTTTAAAAGAAACCATAAGAGGGAAGGGTATAGGCAGATTGTTAATGCATAACATAAAAGACTATGCGAAATCTAACGGATGTACACATGTAGAATGGCAGACGCCGTATTTTAATAAAAGTGCCATTGTTTTTTATGAGAAACTAGGTGCTAAACATAAAACTAAAGAGCGCTTTTTTATGTCTGTTTAACTCAGATTGTATCTTGAAACTTCGTAATGAAGCTTCAAGGTACAAAGAATACTAACTTTTTCTCAATTTTAGTCCCACATGTACGGGAGTGAAATTGAAAAAAGTAGCAAAGCGCTAGTATTTGCTCTAGCTCGAAGCTGTAATACCTGCCAGCCATCAGGCTGGGATTTTCTAGTGCATAATTTGGCTTTAAATATAAAAAGTTGTGCAAGATACACCTGCACAACTTTTTAATTTAAATGTGAGAGACTACATTTGCCAATTAAAAAATAAATTGGTATTAATTATCGAATTCTATAATAAAGTAGAGCTTGTTAGTATGATTTACATCATTCCATTGGCTCGCTTTACCCAAATGTCCTGAATTTAAAGGCCATTGCGTAAGCGCTAGAGCTAAACCATCTTGGTTACTATTGTAGTCATCCGGCTCATTTCCCCAGTTATTGTAGAGATTGTCAATAGGCGTACCTCCATTAGTAGCAGATTTTCCTTTCCAGAAATTAGTAGCATTACCATCGTTATTACCATTCCATACCCAAGAGCCTTCTTCTGCAATATCATTGCCTCCAAGCCATAGATAAGATGCTCCGCCACCGTCTGGGGCCGATGTATTAGAAGTATCAATACCAGCATTTTTAGATGCTTCATCAAAAAGCGCATTGTTTTCAGCTTCATTATTAATTTCTGCTAAGTAACCATCTCTATCTATAGCAAATTTTGAAGCCTCTTCCCATGTTTTTGCTTCTTTTACAACTTCGTATGTTTTATTATTATAAGTAAACATATAGATATTTTTGTTTTCTTCTAAAGTAACAGTTATGACATAAGTTTGAGAGGTGCCATCTTCGGCAGTGACTATATAATCCATAGGATTAGTAAAATCTATAGTTTCTCCAGATACAGGGGTAATACTCGCTTTTTTAGAGATTGTAATTTTTGGAGATAAAGCTGTAATATCTGTGTTTTCAGGGAGTTCTAATGTAATTGTTTTATTTGACTCGCTTATAGTACCTTGAACCTCCATAATAGAAAACTCTAAGATCTTTTTTTCTGAACTTAAAGCAGATGGTTTAACAGAAACATTCACTGTATATTTTTGAGTGCTTTTGTCTTCTGCAGTAACTGTATAAATAATAGGATTTGTAAAGTCTTGTGCTTGACCTGATTTTGGGCTTACACTAGCCTTGTCAGAAATACTTATTTCTGGAGATAAAGAGGAGATATCTGTATTTTCAGGTAATTCTATGGTTATCGTTTTGTTGGTTGTGTCTATTGTGCCTTTAACATTTAAAATAGAAAATGTAGTAATGTTTTTTTTAGGACTTAATTCTGCAGAATCATCACTTTGGCAAGCGGCTAATGTTATTAAAATAGTTGTTAATAGTATTTGAGTAATGTTTTTGTTGTAATGCAATAGTTGACTGATTCTTTTCATAAATTATCGTTTTAAATTAAAAGATTATTGCAATAATATCTTGTAATTTCGATAAGGTAAAGTTGTTTGCAGCTAAGTGAAAAGAATAGTCTTTTAGCGAAGTAATTTATCGCTAAGTGATTTTTAATTTAAGGTTTATTAAGCCTTGTATTTGCTCAAAAACTTAGCAGTATACCTTTGGCTCATTTGAAAAGGGAGATCTAAGGTTTTAATATAAATTTTGCACGTATTATTAAATCCTTTTTCTATAGAATCTATGTATTCAAGATTAATTATGGTACCTCTATGTATGCGCTCAAAGTAATGACTTGGTAGTAATGCCTCCCATTGTGCCATGGATTTTAATAGTAGTTTTTTGGTACCATCAAGTAAGTATATATTGGTATAATCACCATCTGCAGTGATGGCTAAAATATCACTTATTATAATTAATCTATATTCATTTTTTTCATTAATAACGATACGGTCTGTATGTTTATATGTGGTTATCTTAGGTTTTAGGGGTTTTATGTTAGATTTAAACCTATTAATGGTGTCTTCCAATCTTGAGGGAATAACGGGTTTAAGAAGATAATCTAAGGCGTTAATTTCAAAAGCTCTGGTAGCAAATTCATTATAGGCAGTAACAAAAACAAGATGTGTTTTTACTGTTAACGATTCTAAAATAGAAAAGGCATTAATCTCTTTTAGTTGAATATCTAAAAAAACAAGATCTGGTTTAAATGTATTGATTACTGTTATAGCTTCATTAGCAGATTTTGCCGTAGCACAAATTGAGATATCTTTGTATTGAGACAATAGACTTTTCATTTCATGTATAGCCAAAGGTTCATCATCTACAATACAAACAGTAATAGGCATGGTTTAAATTTTTATGATTATTTTAGAATGTACTTTGCCTTCATTTTCATAAAGAGAAAAATGAGCAGCATTACCATATATTAAATCTAGTCTCTTAATAATGTTTTTGTTACCTCCACTATGATTTACATTGATTTTTAGAGAACCATTATTTTTAATCAAAATAATGAGTTTATCACGATTTTTTTGAATGTTTACTTCTATGGTAAGTACTTTTCCATCTTTCATACCATGCTTAATAGCATTTTCAACTAAGGGTTGCAACATTAAAGTTGGTATTTTAAGATTAGAAACATTTGAAGCCAGGTCATAAACAACAATTAAATCGTCTTCCCAACGTATCTTTTGGATATTTAGATAGTCGTTCAATACTTTAAGTTCTTCAGAAACCAATCGTTTAGAGCTATGAGAAGACGTTAAAGCAACTCTTAAAAATTCTGAAATACTAGTAACCATGTCTCTGGCTTTAGAAGTGTCTATTAAGATTAAACTTCTTAATGAATTAAGCGAGTTGAATAAAAAATGAGGATTAACCTGTTCCTGCAATAGTTGTAATTGAGACTCTGTAGCTAGTTGTCTTGCTGTAAGTGTTTCTTGTTTTTGATGTTGAAGTTCTTTTAGATTTCTAATCATAAAGAACAATGTTGTAAAACCAGTAACATAAATAATTTTTTGCAGTGTATTAATTATAATGTTAGTTGAGGTTAAAGATTGAGAAATATCCATTAATGAGAAATAGATATTGTTATTACAAAACACTATAACTAGAGATGTTATTATAACTAAAAAAGCAAATACAATATACCTTTTAGTGGGGTTTAATATTTTTTGCTTTATTATGCTGTAGCATTGAATAAGTAACACATTAAAAAAAAGGCCTACTAAAAATTGAACAAGCTTTACCAGAACCATTTTTAAAAATGGGGTGCTCTTATCATAATAGTTCCATGATACTAACTCTGCGATAGCCCAAAATAACCATGCAATTACTAAAATAATATATTCTTTTTTATTTTTTTTGATACCAAAGTTATTTTTACGAGCTTAAAAGTATTAAAATATTTTTTATAGATTAAAAGATTGTTTTGTAAGTATTACAATAAATTATTTTAGAATTATTGAGTTAATTCCTGCTAAAAATCATGTTAGTTTATGGGAATTAACACGTTTTAAAAAACTTTATACGTTCTCCTATTAAAATTTTCCTAAAAACTATTTTATTAACACACACACTACTATATTTGCCAACTAAAATCTAAGTTATAGATAATTGTAAGTTAGTTTTTTAGTATAATACAAAATGAATAAAAAAAGAACATCTATAAAAATACTTAATTACATTACTATCGTGATGCTTCTTTTTGCTGTAATTATTCAAACCAACCATGTTACCTTAAAGTTACTTTCTAAATCTACTTTTGAAATTGAGAAAATAGATATGAAAGAAGGAAAAGAAAAAAAAGGCAGTGGTGAGGAAAAAGATGCTTTTGATCAAGAAAAACTAGAGCTACAAATGCATCAAGATAGTTATCGTTTTTTCGATGATAAGCGCTCATTAGAAATTATTAGAACTTCTAATATGGCTATAAAAACAGTATTGCGAGAAATACCAATCCCTCCACCAGACTTATCTTAAGAGTCTCTCTACAATAGAACTTGTGTAATGCACAAGTTTTTAAGAAACAATAAGAGCGGGCGATATATTGCCCCAATGTAAATTCTATATAACTTAAATACACACAAATTTTTTACTATACTATGGAAACAACTATGTCTCCCTGGAAACGCTTTATGGCGTTACTAGAATTAGATAAAAAAGATATTCGTCAAATTTTTTATTATGCTATTTTCGAAGGTTTTGTAGCATTAACATTACCACTTGGTATACAAGCTATTATTAATTTAATACAAGGTGCACAGGTGTCCACTGCCTGGATAGTTTTAGTATGCCTTGTAACATTAGGTGTTGCTTTTCAAGGTGTCTTACAATTAATGCAAGTGCGTATTTTGGAGAATATGCAACAAAAAATATTTACTAGAGCTTCGTTTGAATTTGCATACCGTTTTCCTAAAATAAAACTCGATCAATTAAGAGATTACTACCCACCAGAATTAGCAAATCGCTTTTTTGATGTATTAACCATCCAAAAAGGACTCTCAAAAATATTAATAGATTTCCCTGGCGCTGTTTTGCAAATTATATTAGGGCTCATGTTATTATCGTTTTACCATTCTTTTTTTATTATTTATGGTGTTTTACTGGTGGTACTCATATATGTTGTATTTAAATATACAGCAAAGCGAGGATTAGAAACTAGTTTAACAGAATCTAAAAATAAATATAAAGTAGCGCATTGGATACAAGAAGTGTCACGCTCTTTAGTAAGTTTTAAAGTATCGGGCAGTACAAATTTTGCCATGAGAAAAAACGATTATTTAACCACAGAATATTTAAATGCACGTGAAAGTCATTTTAAGGTACTGGTAATACAACTTATACAGTTAATAAGTTTTAAGGTACTTGTAACTGCAGGGCTTTTGGTTATAGGGGGATTATTAGTATTGAATCAAAAAATGAATATTGGTCAGTTTGTTGCTGCCGAGATCATTATTTTATTAGTCATAAGTTCTGTTGAAAAACTAATAAAAGGTCTAGAGTCGTTTTATGATGTTTTAACATCGTTAGAAAAAATAGGTCAGGTTGTTGACAAGGAATTAGAACCTCAAGAAGGTGAAAATCCTTTTAACAATAATGAAAAGTTACACATTGAATTAGATAATTTACAGTATACCACTCCTGAAGGCCAAGAGGTGCTTCGTAACATCAACTTTAATATCCAGGAGAATGATCGTATATTATTAGATGGCGCATCAGGATCTGGAAAAACCACCATATTAAAACTACTATCTGGACTTATTTCTCCAACAAAAGGAGCACTTTTTATTAATGATATTTCTATGAAGGGGATCTGGCCAAACAAATACCGTTCTTATGTTGGGCAGGTACTACCAAAGCATTTACCGTTTGAAGCGTCTATAAAAAATAATATCACTTTTGGACGTAGTGATGTAAGTCAGGATCAATTAAAAGAAGTGTTAAAGGCTGTAGGTTTATTACCTTTTATTAAGCAACAGCCCAATGGGGTTAATACCATGTTATATCCAGAAGGACGACAAATACCTTTTACAGTTTCTAAACGCATTGTACTGGCCAGAGCCATAATTCATAATCCAAAATTATTATTGTTAAAAGATCCATTGGAGCATTTTGAAACAGAGGAAGCAGAAGCCATTATAAAATACCTAACAGCTAAAGAAAGACCATGGATTTTAGTAGTTTCCACTAGAAATCAATTATGGAAACGCTATTGTGGACAAACCGTAAAAATTTCAAATGGTGTAATTAATTCAAAAAATAATAACAATGCTTAATATATCTAAAAAACCACTAAGTAAAAAGGTGTCTTTAGAAGCATTTGATGCATTCAAAAAAGCATTTAGACCTAAATACTATAAATACTTTAATCGCTTTTTAGGCGTGTTTGCCCTTTTACTCTTTATAACACTATTTTTGCCATGGACCCAAAATGTAACAGGCAATGGTTATGTTACCACACTAACACCAGACCAGCGCCCACAAACCATACAGTCACCAATTCCTGGGCGTATTGAAAACTGGCATGTAAAAGAAGGCGATTTTGTTAAAAAAGGCGATACAATTCTTTATATTTCCGAAATTAAAACAGAATATCAAGACCCAAAATTGGTAGAGCGCACAAATCAACAAAAAGATGCTAAAAGTCGTTCTGTAGTATCTTATCAAGAAAAAATAAAAGCTTTAGAAAATCAAGTTTCAGCTTTAATAAACGAGCGCAGATTAAAACTCTCTCAAACTAAAAATAAGTTAAAACAATCACGACTCAAGGTTAAAAGTGATAGTATAGATTTACAGGCAGCAAAAACAAACTTAGAAATAGCCCAACGACAATACGATCGTACTGTAACATTACAAAATGAAGGTTTAAAAGCGGTAACAGATGTTGAAACTAAACGTTTAAAACTTCAGGAAACACAAGCTAAATTAATTTCTCAAGAGAATAAGTTTTTGGCGAGTCAAAATAATGAGGTTAATGCACGATTAGAGATAAATAGAATTAATGCAGAATATTCTAATAAAATAGCGAAATCTAAAAGTGATCGTTTTACAGCAGAATCTGGACAGTTTGAAGCCGAAGCACAAGTATCAAAGCTGGAAAATCAATCATCTAATTATAAGATTAGAAATGCCTTATATTACATTACAGCACCGCAAAATGGGTATATTAACAAAGCGATAAAGGCAGGGATAGGAGAAACGTTTAAAGAAGGCGAGCAATTAGTAGGTATTATGCCCGCAAACTACGATTTGGCTGTTGAGACTTTTGTTGCGCCTATAGATTTACCATTAATACATTTGGGTGAAACTGTGCGTATTCAGTTTGATGGTTGGCCTGCCATATTTTTTAGCGGGTGGCCCAATGCCTCTTTTGGAACTTATGGAGGTAAAGTAGTTGCTGTAGAGCGTTTTATAAGTGATAACGGTAAGTTTAGAGTGTTAATTGCTCCAGATGGAGAAGAAAATACATGGCCAGAAAACATTCGCGTTGGCTCGGGCGCTTTTACCATAGCACTATTGGAAGATGTGCCGATTTGGTATGAATTATGGCGACAACTTAACGGTTTTCCTCCCAATTATTATAATCCACAAAATAACGAAACAGAAGGAAAAGAAAAGAAGAAATGAGAATAGTTATAAAATACATTCTTGCTGTATTAGTTTTGGTATCATTAAACAACGTTATAGCTCAAACTAAAGAGGGGTTGGAGATAGAAAATACACTTTCTTTTGAAGAATTTTTGGGTTTTGTAAAACAGCACCATCCCTTGTTAAAACAAGCTGAATTAACGTTAAGTATTGGAGAAGCCAACTTGCTAAAAGCTAGGGGAGGTTTTGATCCTAAAATAGAGGTAGATTACGATCGTAAAAAGTTTAAAAAAACAGAATATTACGATCAATTAAACGCAACTTTTAAAATTCCTACTTGGTATGGTATTGAGTTTAAAGCTAATTTTGAGGAACATACAGGCGAATTTTTAAATCCTAATCTAACAGTTCCAGAAGATGGTTTGTATAGTGCGGGAGTCTCTTTCTCTCTAGCAGAAGGGTTTTTAACCAACCAACGAATGGCCACTTTACGAAAGGCGAAGTTTTTTAGAGAACAAACTAAAGCAGATCGGGATTTATTAATAAGTAATTTACTCTATGATGCGAGTAAAGCCTACTTTACATGGTTGCAAGCTACTAAAGAACAAGAGATTTTTTCAATCTTTTTAGAAAATGCAACTGTACGGTTAGAAGCCGTAAAGCGTAGTGCAGAAGTAGGAGATAAAGCACTAATTGATGTTACAGAAGCAGAAATTACAGCACAAAACAGAGCGCTTAATCTAGAAGCAGCACGTTTAAAAGTTAGAAAGGCAGCCTTGATAGTGAGCAATTATTTATGGCTTAATGATATTCCAATGGAGTTATTGCCTAATGTTGCTCCAGTTAGTCCAGAAACACAGACTATTAAAACATCTTTGGGACTTAACAAAGCATTGGGTGAAGATTCCGTGTTCTCTGTAGAAAGCCACCCTAAACTATTAAGTTTAGATGCCAAGATTAGTGGTTTGACTGTAGATAAAAGATTAAAAATTAATGAGTTATTGCCTAAAGTAGATTTACAATACAACTTTTTAACACCATCAATAGAGCAACTTAATAATTTTAATACGGCCAATTATAAAGCTTTTGTTAATTTTAGTATGCCTGTTTTTTTGAGAAAGGAGCGTGGTGCGCTTAAATTAGCCAATATAAAACTGCAAAATGCAAATTTTGATCGCATGTCGGCTTCTTTAACTATCCAAAATAAAGTCAATGCAGTTAATGCAGAAATTAGTTCTTTAGAAACTCAAAACGACCTTATTATAAATATTGTTGAGAATTATGATAAGCTGGTAAAAGCCGAAGAACGTAAATTTTCTCTTGGAGAAAGTTCTCTTTTTCTAATAAATTCGAGAGAGCAAAAACTTATTGATGCGCAGCTAAAAGAAAATGAGCTTGTTATAAAAGCATTAAACGCTTATGCTAAACTTTATAATACTTTAGGATTGAGTATTTAGTTTGTGATTTTTGTTGGATATTCAAAAATTTCCAGTTCAAAATAAGGGATGGCTGCCAAAACATGATCGAAAATATCTGCCATGATATATTCGTAGTTTTCCCAACGTTTATCGTTACTAAATGCATAAATTTCAATAGGCAAGCCTTGCGGTGTAGGTGCTAATTGGCGCACCATAATGGTCATGTCTTTGTTTATAGCAGAGTGTTTTTCTACATAGGTTTGTATATACTTTCTAAATACACCTATGTTAGTAAGGTTTCTACCGTTTAGAGGGTAATAGTCTTTATTAATATTATTGTTAGTATTGTAAGCTTCAATATCTTCTTGTTTGTTATTTAGATAAGGAGCTATTATATGAATCTTTTTTAAAGTTTCTATAGTCTCATTAGATAAATATTTAATACTGCTCTGTTTTATATTTAATGAGCGTTTTATACGTCTTCCTTCGGCATTTACCATACCGCGCCAGTTTTTAAAAGAATCTGATATTAAAGCGTAGGTGGGTATCGTAGTAATAGTTTTATCAAAATTTTGGACTTTTACTGTCGCTAGATTTATTTCGATTACATCGCCATCGGCACCATATTTTTCAAAGGTTATCCAATCGCCTATGCGTACCATATCGTTTATGGAGACTTGTATACTTGCTACAAAACCAAGAATGGTGTCTTTAAATACTAAAATTATTACGGCAGAAATAGCTCCAAGCCCAGTAACAAATTTAAAAAATGGAATATCGGTAATTATGGCTATGGCAGACATAATACCGCCAAACCAAGCAAATATCATAAATACCTGGATGTAACTATCTATGGGCTTATCTCTAAAACCAGATAACGTTTTTAAATAATCTTTTACAGTGTTTAAAAGGCTTCTAATGATCCATAAAGTGAGTATAATGGCAAATACTTTAAGCCCTTTTTCTACAATATTTTCAAAGTATTGAAAATCTAAAAATACAGTAGGTATAAACTTTAAAGCAATTAATAGAGGTATAATATGCGCTATGTTTCTAGGTACTTTATTGGTTACCAATAAATCATCAAAATTAGATTTTGAGATTTTAGCGAATTGCGTGAATGTTTTTAATAAAATTTTGCGCGTAATATAATCTACAATAAACACAATTAATAACAATACCAATAACAATACTATTGCATTAAGATACTGAGACGTTACTTTTGAAATTCCTCTTTCTATGAGAAAATCATAGACCAATCTTGAAATATATGATATCATAAGAAACTATTAGGCGCGTTTCAATAATTTTCTTTCAACATAAAATGTTCCAAATGGAATAATGGAAGCGATTAGCACTGTCCAGAATTCTTTTTTGGACCATTGTTGTTCTGGCTTAATCATAAATGCCAAAATAATATAGAGTATAAAAAGAATACCATGTGGCATACCTAATAGTTTTACGTATTGAGGATCACCAGAAATGTACTTGATAGGTGTGGCAATAAATAGTAATAAAATATAAGATACACCTTCTAAAAAAGCAGTTACCCTAAAGATGTTGAGAAGTGAAAACATGTGTCTTGTTTTAAGAGACACAAATTTAATGTTTTATAGTTTTAAAAGATGCGCTTAACCAGATAATATTTCATGTAAATGATTTGTCTAGGTCATACTAATCATTATACTCTATGTGAGTATTCCTAAAACGTTTATTGGATTTAGTAGTTGTAGAGTCAACTTTCATATAACTTTTATGAACCCACTGTTGTTGTTTTAAATCTTCGGTAGTAAAAACAATATTGCCGTTAGCAGTTTTAGTAGTTTTAAAATTGGTGACTACATTTAATTTTTTTTCTGTTTTTTTATCTGTATCCTTTGCTGCTTTCATATAGTCTAAAACATCTTTTTTAGTCTTTTGAGGCTGGTTGTTATCACCATCTTTACTTATAGCTTCAACCACGATAGATTCTAATATCTTTCCCCATAAATCTTTAAAAAGCTGTTGATTATTATAAACTTCAACACCATAAATTTCTCCATTTATTGTATAGGCATACCCAATAGCTTCAGGCGTATTTATGAGGGCTTTTAATTGATTTAAAAAAGCCTCTTTCTCTTTTTTTAATTCTTTATTTTCCAGTGCTAACTCTAGGCTAGTATTAGATTCATCATCAGCGACATCTACTGTATAACCATTTTTATCAGAAAGTTTATCACTTAAATATTTTTTTTGTTTTGCAACACGATTCCATACTTTTCCCTGATCCTTTTCGTATTTGGCAGCTAGTTTTAATTCTCTAGATGATAACATTTTTGTATTAGTGCTAAAAGAGGCTACAGTTTCATTGGCACGTTGCTGCCATCTGCCTTGTTCTACGCAAAAACTTTCCAGAGGTATGTTTTTAGCGTTGGGAGGAATGATAACATCATAACTAATTGTACGATCTTGTTTCCCGCCTTTTACGATGTCTCCAGAATGGATAAAGACATAATCGTCACTATTATTAGTTATAGAAAGTTCATTTACATTGCCCGTTTCATTTACTATTACTTTTTTGGTTTGCATAGCTTGAGAAAGAATATCATAACTTTTACCAGTTATTTTCTCTTTTCCACTTAACATAAAAATACTAAGGTTTTCTACTGTCTTTGGATTGTTAATAGTAATATTGTTTATGGCATAAGACTGGCTAGGAGGGGTAATTGATGCTTGAGTCTTAGTGTTGTTATCTTTACATGAAAAGATAAGTGTGAAAAGAACTAATGGAACTATGCTTTTTATAAATGTAGTCATGATTTTTGCTTTGCTCAAATGTAGTTGAGCTATGTGCATAAATCAATTTATAATGAGTGAACCAATTAATTTAGTGGGCGAAAGCACTATTTTGTTTAGTAAACTAAGTAAAAAGACTATTATTTTGAAGATTTATTTCTAGAACTGAAACATTTTGGCTTTTTAATTATAACCTGAATTATGGATTAAGTTTTAACTATTTAAGTATAGAAGAGAGTATACTCATATTTGATAAACAATCTATAGTATTTACTAATACATAATTCAGGTTCAGAAATATTAATTTATTACTAAAAAAGTATTAGCGTCTAATTTTATCTTTGTCTACAACAAGATAACCATTAAAAATACCACTAGTACTATAATTTCTACATCTAAAACCAGGGATAATAGTAGGTCTTAGAATTTGATGTACTCTATAGTTGTATTCATTAAAGCATATTTTATAAGCATCAGCTGGGTTGTAATTAACAAATTCGCTAGATGAGCTAGCATTTTGTTTTTCATCTTCAATTTCTATGTTTGCTATACCTTGAGACTCTTCAATAAAGGCATCATCCTCTTTCTGGCAAGCAACCAGTGTTATTACTAAAATAAAAATTGATAAAAATTTTAAGATTTGTGATTTCATTGTTGTGAATTTTTAGTTGTTAATATTACTCTGAAAGTAGTGAAATGAAGATATTATCTTACTCTAGCGTGATGAAATGCTTACTTTTGAGGACGAAAGAAGAGAATGATGAGGATGAGTTTTAAGTAGTTGCCTTTTAGTTAATTATATGGTGTTGTTAAGATAATTCTTTAAGTAAAAATGCTTATTATTTTTATATACCGAAGTATTTTGGGTTTCATGACAACCTTCTATTGCATAAAGTGGGTTTAACGGTGTATTCGATCCATAATCTCGATAATTTTATATTCTTTCTAACAGAGACAAGGACGTTTTTACCATTTTTATGCATAAGATAAGCTTCATTTGTCTATGCATAAAAAATTAGTACATAAAGTATTAATTGAAGAATACTAAAACTGTAGTTAGCATAATTTTAGTATTAAGACTACATACAATAATAGCTTTTTTATTGAGTTTACTTTCGTATATAAGAATAAGCTTACTACTAACTACTAAACAAATTAAAAAATGAAAACAAAAATCATATCAAAAACACTATTTATTAGTGTTTTAGCAGCTATAGTCTTTTTTACTTCTTGCGAGGAAAATGAGACTCTAAATTCACCAGATCAAGTAACTAATCAGGAAAAAGAAACAATAGAAAAGTATTTTCTAGGAGAACGTGTTAAGGTTACAAAAGAAGAAGATGGTACTTTTTCTCTTCAGAATACAGATATTAGGTTGTTTGAAAATCAACTTTCTGATAAGAAAGAGGTTTTTGATCCAAATGAGGCGCCAAATGTTAGTGAAAAAAACCAGGTAGGCCTTGCAAGAGGTGTTCGAAAATGGACTAATAATACTGTTGTTTATAGAACAGAAGGACTTAGCCAATCGGTGATGAATGAATTACAAAAATCAATGGATGAATGGGAAAACAAAACGAATATTCGTTTTAAAGAGCGTACCAATGAGTCTACTTATGTAACTATAAGTAGTAATGGACGATCATGTAATTGTGGTGTGGCAACTTTAGGAGCAAATGGCTCTAGAGGGTTTATTAGATTAGGAGCTAAGACGACTGCTGTTGTAATTATCCATGAAATAGGACATACTTTGGGATATATTCATGAGCAAAATCGCTTAGATAGAGATGATCATATTATTATAAATTTCGAAAACATTCAACAAGGCGCCGAAGATCAGTTTTTTAAAAGCAGGACTGCTACTTTAGTGACTAGAGATTTTGATATTAATTCTACTATGATGTATGGTAGCTATACGTTTAGCAAAAACGGCAGACCAACAATTACCGATCTTAATGGAAATGTACTTCCTCGTAGAGGAGCAGAAATCTCTGCTTTAGATATAGAAGGTACAAATAGTATATACCCTTCTACAGGAGGCGGTAATCCTCCGCCAGTGAGTAATAACCCTTGCGATGGAGTGGACGAGTGGCAAAGAGGCCAACGTTATCGTGTAGGAGATAGGGTAACTTATGTTGGATACTTATTTGAGCGAGATTTCTCTAGGTGGAATGTTATAGAAAAGTGTAATTAATTAATTCAAAAATAAGTAAGCTAAGGTCTTATATATGTTAAAGCTACCTTTTTTTAAAGAGGTAGCTTTTTTAATTGATATTAACGATGCATTCTGTCTATAATCTCGATAATTTCTGTCTTTTTTCTAACAGAAACGGGTACGTTTTCTCCATTTTTAAGCATAAGATAACCACCATCTGTTTTTATATAAGCACTAATACACTGTAGGTTGACTAAATGACTTTGATGTACGCGAATAAAGTCATAGTTTTTTAACATATCTGCAAAATATTTTAATGTTTTTGTTACAAATATTTTACGTTTATCCTGAAGGTGAAAAATAGTATTGTTACTGTCTGATTCACAGCGTACAATATCATCTAGATTCACAATAATTATTTTATCCAGTGTATGTAAAGAGATTCTATTTGGTTTCTGTTCTGGAGACGAGAGTGTGTGTTTTAAAATGCTTAACCGTTCTTTATTAGGTTGTATTTGCTGTTTAGCACGATCTATCGCTAGAGCTAAATCTTCATGAGAATAAGGTTTTAATACATAGTCTATAGCTGCAAATTTAAAAGCGCGTATCGCAAATTCGTCACTGGCAGTTACAAAGATAATTTTCGATTTTAAATCGGGGAAAATTTCTAAAACATCAAAGCCAGTACCATCACCTAACATAATATCTAAAAAAAGAATATCGGGTTGCGATTTTCTTAAAACCTTGGCAGCTTCAACAACACTTTGAGCAGTAGCAATTACTTCTATATCTTTATGATTTGTTTCAATATCGCTTTTTAAAAGTTGTAAAGCGTCTATCATGTCTTCTACAATAATAGCTGTTAGCATAGGGTCTCTAATAATCGGTTAATAAAGGAATTTTAAAAGTAATATTTGTACCGCCAATAGCACCATTATTTTTTTTAATTTCTGAAATTTGTATGGCATTAGCTCCAGAAATAGATTCTAAACGTTCTTTTGTTACTGTGAGCGCCATAGATTGGTGATCGGTTTTAGTCTTTGCTTTTTGAGATTGGAATATGCCCATACCATTGTCTATCACTTTACAATGTAAATAATCTTTGGACGTCTCAAATTTTATTTGGAGGTCACCGTCTTTATTTCCTTTTAAAATCCCATGGCGAATGGCATTTTCTACAAAGGGTTGTATGAGCATAGGAGGGATAAGGATTTCTTCTGGATCAGGATCGGTGTTTATAGTAATGTTATAAGTAAAAGACTTTTGTGCCATGAGTTGCTCTACTTCAATATAATGTTTTAATGTTTTTATTTCCTGATCTAAGCCAATATGCTCTTTTCGGGAATTGTAAAGTGTTTCTCTAAGCAATACAGCAAAACTATTAATGGTATTGTTCATTTTTTCTGGTTTAGAGCTTGCCATAGCTTTTATGCCATTAAGAACATTGAATATAAAATGCGGATTCATTTGTAAACGCAGTGCCTTTTGTTCTAAAGATAACAAGTGGTTTTGCATTTGTAAGCGCTCGTGTTCGGTTTTATTCTTTAATTTAATTTTTCTAATGTAAAACAAACTTAAACCAAGTAATGAAAGGATAGCCAAAGCTATTACTGTCCATTGAAACCATGCTTTTTTATACAACGGACTATCTATAAAAAAGTGAAATGTTTTTGGGTCACTTTCTATCCATCTGTTATTTCTAGATTGTACTGTAAAAACATGTTTGCCATAAGCTAATCCAGCAAAGCTTTGTTGGTTTTCCTTTACCCAGGGGCTCCAATCTGTTTTGTTTAATCTGTATCTGTACTCAATATCGTTGGGATGGTCTATGTCTATAGTTTTATATGAAAAACTAAGTTGCGTCTGGTCTGGTTTTAATTGTAAAACTTTTTTAGTTTTCACCCAGTTTTTTAAGACGATAGTATCAATACTTTTATAGGCTTCTTTTATATCTGTAAAGTAAATTTTTGGTCTTAAAGCTGCTTTACTATCTGTGCTTGGTGCATATTTGGTCAATCCATAAATAGTACCAAACCAGATATTACCCTTATCGTCTTTATCCACAGCGTTTAAACAGGTTTCAATCCCAAGAAAACCATCATTTCTATCAAAATGATACAAATCCTCAATGCCATTATCTAGGTTTAGCTTTATTTTATCTACACCGCGTTCTGTTCCTGCCCATAAATACCCTTGATCATCAAAAATAAGCTGATAAATATTTTCCGAGTACAGCTTTTTTTCTCCTTTTAACTTCTGAAAACTGTCAGGAGCATCTAAGTTGGAATACCAAATCCCTTTTCCTGCTGTGCCTACAAAGAGTTGATCTTTATTGAAGAGTAATGTACCAATAGCGATTTGAGACTTTAAAACAGAAGGGAATTCTGTAACTTTTCCTTGATTGATATAACCTAAATTTCCATTTTGAGTGGCATACCATAATCTGCCTGTAGGATCTTTTTTTATGTCTTTTATCAACACATCACTAATACCTCTTTTTGTATTAAATGTATTGTGAATAACAAGACTATCGTTATCTGTGTGGTAATTAAACTGTATAATACCGCTAGAATAGGTGGCAGCCCAAACGTGATTGTTATCTACAATTACTTTGCGAATCCAGTCTGACGGAAACCCGTTTTCGGAATTAAGGATATAATTTTTAGTCACTTTCCTAGACAAGGTATCTACTGTTACAGTGGTAGAGTCTATAATTGTAGTTATTAAACTATCTACAGTTTTTGTTTCTCTAAATAACAAGCCATTACCATCTGAACCCGCCCAGATATTCCCTCTTTTATCACTTGTAATGGTACGTGTTTTTACATTGGTAAACGCATTAATTTTGGGTAGGCGATGTATGCCTAAGCTATCTATTTGTGCTAAATACCCTTTGGCACTTGACACCCAAATACCGTTATTCGCTTTATGTAGCGCATAAACGCGATTTCCTTTTAGTCCAGTACTTCTATCATAATGTTTAAAACTATTTTGAAAGTATTTATAAAACCCTCCTCCAGAAGTCGCTATCCAAATATTAGATTGTTGGTCACTAATAGTTTTACGAATATGTGATACGGCTAAGCCATTTTTAGGATTTAATTTAGTTATTTCGGAATTGGTATTAGCATTTATAATGGTAATGCCATCGTTATCGGTAGCTATCCAAAGTTCATTGTCGTTATGCATACTCATACTATTAATGCGAAGTGGTTCTCGCATTAAAATAGCATCATCGTTATTTTGGGTGTCTATAATTAAAATACCATCGTTAAAGGTAGCCGCGAAAAGCGTGTTGTTATAACTAACAAGCGACGTGAAATTGTTAGTTTCTATTTTTTTTATGCTTGCAGAAGCTTTTAACTCACTTAGTTTCCAGAGTGCTTTGTTGGTGGCTATCCAATAGGAAACACCATCAAAAAGCATGGTATTAATACTGTGATTATCAATTTCTGGATGAATACTTGTTTTTTGTAATTGCTTGTTTTTAGAGAAACTATAGATCCCTTTTTTAGTTGCTATATAAAGCACTTTTTTAAACTTGTAAAATTGATTCACCTGAGGAGCACCAATATTTATAAAGTTATTCTTAAGTTTAATAGACAGGCCTCTTTTAGTGCCAATAAATAGTGAATCATTACTATAATGAAGCGCATGGATATAGTTTGATGGTAAACCATTACTTTGGTTCCAGACTTTAAAGGTATTACCATCAAAATTTGCAAGACCACCACCTTGAGTTCCTAACCATAAATATCCCATATTGTCTTGAACCATATCATATACTTGAGACTGTGGTAAACCATCTTCTATGGTATAGGCTCTTAACTGGGCGTTTTGGGCAATGACTGTAGTATTACTTATGAAGAGTAATAATAATGTGATGAAGTATGTTATGTGTTTATTCAATTTATTTTATTGATAGTATTAGTTTTCAGTACCACATTTAAGTTCATTCATAAATTCCTCAAAGCTATTTGCTATTTTTACAAACTGATCTTTAGGCTTGTGGTCTGACCATCTATTAACATATACAGAGCCGTAGTCATGATCAGACATATTTATACAAAAATGCCATCCTCCTTGATCAAAAGCAAAAGGAAACCATTCTCCCCATCCAGCATCTTTGAACTCTTTTGGTAATTTCATTACGTCTGTTGAATTAGAAAAAGCGCTTAGTATCCATTCGGTATTTTTATTATCTATATAAACATCTTCTTTTATTGAAGAGTTTCCATATTTAACAAGACAAAGTTTAACAAGTTCTGGAATTTGATTTTTAAACTCTTTTTGGGCGTGTCGAAAACTTCCTTCCCCTATTTTATCTCTCAATGTAAAATTCCTTAACTTCATATTTATAATTAGCTATTACTTTCTAAGTTTTTTAATATTAATATAGTTGTTAACAAATATAAAACAAACCTCATTTTTATAATTAAGAGGATTTCTAATATCAAACGAACTGCAATTGTGTTTGATTTAAAATAGAGTAAATATAATACCAAATAAACTATAAAGTTATGCTAAAAACACACAGTTGCTTTTTTCTCTTTTGAAGCTATGAGATGTCTGCATAGCATAGCTATGTAAGCATTACCACAATAAAGAAAGAGGAAAAATGAACACGTATTTTGGCGTAATTATATGAATTATTTGGTATGAGTACTTGATTTAATGCTTTTATTTACTCAATTTTCCAATCATTTTCTTCGAATGATTAATTGCTCCTCGAGCATGACTTGGAGCTAACTCAATAACTTTTTTGAAATTTTCAATTGCCTTTTTGTTATTTCCATTTGCTCTATAATATTCAGCCAAATCAAAAAAACCGCCATAATAACTCGGGAATTGAGATATAAGAAGTTTACAGATATTGAAACAATTTAAGCTTTCTTTTTTCTTAAAATAACTATAGGCTAGCATACTTAAATTTTTCTTATTTATGTCGTATTTGTTTTTATCACTAATTAATTTATCGTAATATTCTTTAATATGTTCACTTCCATTTATATTAATTTCCTTTTCTATCATTACATCTATAGGCATTGGGAATTTATTTTTTGAATATAAACTAGCCAAAGCAAGTGCCCCTTGCCTTAATTCCCTACCATAGTGATGTGAATTAGTATAAATAGCTACTGCTATTTTCTCTGAAGGAATACGTAATACCGAACTTCTAAAGCCAATAGAGCTCCCTGTATGCCAAACATATTTCTGCTTATTATTAAATGCCACAAACCATCCAAAACCACAACCACTTTCTTGAGTTTTACCATTTTCATCCCAACTAGTAAAAGCATCGTTTTTTAAATCGGGTGTAATTAATGTGTTTTCACTAAGGTTTTTATCCCAAAGATAAAAATCGTTAACAGAGGAGTAGACACCCCCATCACCTTGAACAGCAGAAGTAAGGCTTTGATCTTTTCTTTCAAAAATGGTATCCTTAATTTTATAACCAAATGCACGGTTTTTTATTTCTAAGTTTTTTAGATACACAGTGCTATTTGACATACCTATTTTTTGAAAAACCTCATCATCCATAAATTGTTTAAAAGACTTTTTTGAAACTCTTTCTACAATTTGCGACAATATTGCATAACCTGAATTACTATATTTAAATTTAGAATTAGCTGTAAATATTAGGCTATCTTGTTCTTTTAAAAGAGTTAAGATGTCTTTATCTAGAATTTGTTTTTTTGAATTTTTGGGATACAATTTTTCGTAACTCTGCAACCCTGATCTATGAGTTAATAAATTTTTTATTGTAATTTCTTTTCCATAATCTGGAAACTCAGGTATAACCTCTGTTAATTTTGTTTCATAAGTTAATTTACCTTGCTGTATTAAAATTAAAATGGACATTGCCGTATATTGTTTTGTTACAGATGCAAGTCGATAATTAGTTTTAGAATTAGCCAAAATTTTATTTTCCAAATCGGCGTATCCAAAGCTTTGACTCTTTTTTACTTCCCCATCTTTAATAACAACAAAACTTGCGCTCGGTTTTTCACCAGTGTAGTTTCTAAATAAAAAGTTTATTAAATCTTCTTTATCGTTTTTCTTTTTAGTTATTATTTGAGATGGTTTACATCCAGTAATAATAAGTAAAAAGGCTAATGTTAAATATGTATATTTCATTTTTTAATTAGTTATAAATATCAAAATCTTCAAATGGTATGACACCAAAATCTTTTTTAGAGCAAACAGTTTATTTGATGTTTTCGGGATCACTAATATGAAAAGAAATACCCACTTTTTTGTGAAGAAATCAATTGTTTTGTCTTTTAAGTATTTGTATGTAATAATTTCTGTCCATCTCCAATTACTACCACCATAGTGCTCCACCGAAAAGTAACCATTTTTAATCGTTATACCTTCAAAAGGATCACTAAAAATGCCTCCACAATTATGGCACAGTACAGTATTATTATTATTATGAGCTACTTTTTTTAAATTTCCATAGGAGTTTCCTATTAAAATTAATAAAGGTCTTATCCTAGTTTTTTTACTGCTTTTCAAACCAAACATTTAAGGCTCTTGTGTTTGATATTCTTATCCCAGTAATGATACTATTAGAATTTCGAACGATATCTACAGAACCAAAATCTACAATTTTAAAATGTTCCGTGTTTATAAGCTTTATCAAGAAAGAACCATGTCTAGCATGATGCGCTGTTAAGTGTTGTTTTTTAAGAATGATATCTATTGTGCTTTCTAGTTCTGGACTATAAAACTTACCAGTATAATCATTTAAATTGATGTTAGATACATTCTTAACATTATCTCTTTTAGCATCTGATTTTCTTCCATTGAAATACTCACTAAAAAGTTGTGCAGTATTGTTTTTTAATTTTGAAAACACAAATTGCTTATTTAGTTTTTTAGGCGATTCATATATATTACCTTTAGTTTTATATATATTATATTCAAAATTATCCCATTCTTGAAATACATGTAATGCTCCATTTTTTATGCTAACATGAACGAAACGACCAGACAGCGTTTTATATTTTCCAACTAATTGTTCTGGAGAAAAAATGACTTTACCTAAAGGAATCTTTGGTTTTACACTTTTTTTAGTTGTTTTAAACTTATTTTTTAATAAGATATTAGCGATTTTGGGTTCTATCATTTTTACTTTAGATGATGAGAAATTAGATAATATCACGATACTTAGTTGTTCTTCAGGATAATGACTTGCTGTTGACTGCCATCCACTACCACCGCCATTATGGGATATTTTAGTATGATTTTTAAAGTTGCTTATTCCCACTCCAAAAGCGTAGCTATTTTTGCTACCATCATTAAGCGTATCGGTAGTTTTAAGCATTTCAAAAGATGTTTCCCAATTGGGAGCTGGCGTACTAAAATTTTGAAGCCAATGTAATACATCTGTTGTTGTTGAACGTAAGTTTCCTGAACCAGTGTAATATTTAGACCTTTGGGGTTTATAAAAAACATCTATACCATGGTAGGATGTGGCATTTTTTTTAATTACACGATCATATTTATCCTCTACATACGTATTTACCAGTTCTAAAGGCTCAAAAATATTTGATGTCATCCATTGGGAAAACTCTTGTTTAGTGACATTCTCAATGATTTTAGCCATAAGTATATATCCTGTATTGCAATACAAATACTTGTCTCCAGGAATAAAATTTAATTCTCTTTGTTTTAACATAAAGCGATATACATCATCATTGGTTATAGGATCTTGTCTTCTCCAACCAGCTAAATTAAGTAGGGCATTAGAGCTACGCATACCACTTGTGTGATGCAACATATGGCGTATGGTTATGGTATGACCAAAATCTGGCATATTGGGTAGATACTTCCTTATGTCATCATCTATAGAAAGCAACCCTTTCTCATGAAGTTTTACAATGCCCATAGCTGTAAATTGTTTAGAAACAGAAGCAATGTTGAATTTAGTTTCTGTAGTATTTGGAACCTCATATTCTAAACTCGCTAAACCAAATGCTTTTGAATAAATGATTTTCCCGTTTTTCATAATACCTACAGTGCCTCCTGGATGATTTTCTGTTGCCCAAGGAGCAAATAAATTATCAATTTTTTGAACTGTTTCGTTGCTTAATTGTGCATTTAAGGTGTTTAAAATAAAATAAGAAAGTAATAAAAATTGAAATTTTAGTTTCATGCCTTGGTTGTTGTTTGTGAATCTTTAGATGTATACCTAACGAATACAATTACGCACAAGTATAAGCGAGTTCAATTTTAGTTTATAAAGAATTATAAAGTAGGGTATCTTCTAAATCTGCGTTTCTGTATTCATTATTACCATTGTCCATAACAGGCTCTAATACGCAAAGCACTGTTGTTTTTCCGTTGATGATAAGAGTGTTTCCTTTTATCTTACTACGCCAACGGTATTTTTCAATTGGGATGTTTAAGTTGTAGAGTACATCTGAGAGCTCTGGTGATTCTACAATCCAATTCATAATGGCATTTCTGTCTTTTAACTTTGGGATATCATTAGGATCATCAAAAGTGAATTCCCAATCAATGGGAATATTAAATTTATAGCTGTAAATGGCTCCAACATTGCTTTCTTGCCTTGTTTTTAATGCTTTAAACCAGTTAATGTTGGTATTAGGATATCTCTTTTTAAAGGCTTTAGAGAGTTGTAAAGGTCCTGGAGATTCTGCAGTAGGGTAGAAGCCATAATAGGGTTTCGCTAAATAATGATCGGCATATTTACCGCCAAAAATATTAAAATAAGAAGAGGCATATATCTTAGGTGTTTTTGTACCAGTAAAGGTTTGTTTAAGTTCTTGTAATAAGGCTTGGTTTTCTCCTAATCCGCAGGAATGAAAAATGATTTTGGTGTTGTTAGAAATCCCATTTTGTATAGCTGCTATTTTATGTTCTTGTTTAGCTAGTTGTAAGCTTTTTGTGGTGATACGTTCGCCGGTTTCGTGTGTTTTTAAAGACATCCCTCGCCATGCATTGCTATGACTTACTATGTGGATGTTGTTAAAGGTCTTGTTTTGAGAATTCGTGTTAAGCCACTGTATAATATCGTTTATTGAAAACAAATGCTCTACAAGCGTTACATTTTGGTTTTTAAAATAGTTTTTAGCATTGGCGTAGTAGGTATTATCACCTTCGTCAAAACCTGCAATAAATACAAGAGGTTTATCTGTTTTTTGAGTTTCTATAGGTAAAGCAAGTGCCGTTTCCGGAGCTTCCTGAAACGGCTTCTTGCAACCAACTAGTACTACTAAAAACAATAGTATGATGTTATTGAATGTGTTCATGTTTTAGAAATCAATATTAGTAGCTATGGCATCATTAGAAACTTGAGGCATGTCTTCTTTTTTAACCAATTTACGTCCATCCCACTTGTAGAAGTTGGTAATATACTCTTTAACATTAGTAGCTATTTCATTTTCTGTTTCAGCTACATGCGTGGTTAAATTTGTTTTAAGGATAATGGTGCTCTTTTTACCTTCCATATCGGATGGGAAAATAAAATCTTCATTTTTACTATAATTAGCATCTGAATAATCCATTAAGCTTGCCACATTACTAAATTTACCGTTATTCCAGAAAATATAGGTTTTACCAACTGTTGCATTGTTTTTAGTATTTGGAATATCCAGAACAATAATGTCTTCTACATTAAACAGCCCTTTGTTACCAATGTTTTCCATGTTTAAAGGCACAGGTTGGTGACCATCAAATACAATTCTATCTAATTCAACGCCATTTTTAAAGGCTCTAAGTTGGTGCTTGTTTTTTATAACACCTGCGTCGTTAGTTTTTACACTTTCAAAGCCATAGACAAACTTTACATCGTGATAGGCTTGACTGCCAAATGTTTTTTGAGCAATAAGGCCGCCCCAAACCCATCCTTCATCGGCACCTGTACTCACACGATACCAGTGGCTTTTAATGCCGTTTATAATCTCATAATCGGCTTTCTTTTCCCATAACACAAGTTTTGTACCGATATCCAAAATAGCTAATCGCTTACTTTTTAATGATGGTTTTTCACGTAAGTAGACTTTATCTCCCATAAGGTATTCATAAGATACTTCTTCTATAGGTGTAGATTGATCTACTGTTGCAAAATGTACTTCTGGTGTTGTTTGACCAGATAATTGCGTCATTACCAATAGGCTTAAGGCTAAAATGCTGTTTTTTAAATTTTTCATAGTGTTTAAATTTTAAGTGTTAATACTAATTTTAATTTTAATGTGTCACAGTTACTGCGTAACTATTGTCAAAGTCATTGTAATTATCATCCCAAACCATTTGTTTTAGAACCTCAATGTCTTTTATATCGTATGCTTCGTTATAGTGAGCTTTTGTTGTTAAAATGGTATTCTCTTTACCAAATGTTTGACTTGGAAATGTGTAGTGATTAGACGCCAGAGTATCTTCGCAATACACGTTCTCTATTGCTGGTAGCGAAACATAATCGCCATCTGTTGTCGCCAAGAAGTAATAGGTCTCTACATGAGCGCAACAAGCGACATACTCAACATCTACTTTTATAACTTCACTAATATTTTTTAGATTAGGATTTGATAATGTAGTGACGTTTAATCCTTCAAAAAGATCAAAATCTTCTATTTCTATAGTGGCAATCTTATTAGAGGCATCGTTTGTTGCTACAATATCAATTAAGCTGAAACCGTATTCTTGTTGTTTTGTAGTTAATTTATTTACAGCTATGTATTTATCTGTTTCTTGAAAGTCCTGTGCTTTGGCATATTGAAATCCGAATACTAAAGCTAAAATAATGATGTAATTTTTCATGATATATTTTTTAGGTTGTTACATTTCTATACCTCAAAATTACAGCAGAAGTACAGCTAAATTTGGACTGCTTTAGTATTCGTTGGGGCTAAACTAGAATTCGTTTTGTATCATACGTTTGTCACATAGTTTAGTGTGGTTTCAGTGAAAAATGCACGGTAGTTAATGCTTATGAAAGTGTTCAATAGGCCTTATCTTGTATGTATTTCGCTTTAGCTTCTAAAAACTTTTGACACGAATTACACGAATTTACACAGATTTGATTACGTATTTCACCTAGCAGACTTTCAGTCTGCGAACAAAACCTATGGACTTAAAGTCCATAGTGGTTTAGTTAAGAATTGGTATAAGGTATAAAAGAAAAACCTGCAAGATGATCTAAATCTTACAGGCTTTCTCCCCTAGAAAAGGGCTCTAACACAACTAACTAACCAATTAAATCTATTTTTTTATCGTTAATGTTACTTCTTTATTTATTTGTAATGTTTTGGGTGAACCTTGAGTGAACGCTTTGGTGATTTCTGTATTAAAAACCCATAAACCATTTTCAAAGATTTCAATACCGATTACTTTCCCTTCAGCATTAAATTTCACTCTTAAATTAGTGTACTTATTTAAGTATTTGGATACTAACTTAGCGTAGATTGCTTTAAACGCCATTTTAATTTTTCTTTTTTCTGTTTGTGTTACAATTTCATTAATCGTTACAGTAAAAGGTTTTTTAAATTTTATTTTTCCTGAAACTTTGGCTTCAGCACCTATAGCTGCATTACTAACATTTTTAGGCATTGGTAAAGGCTGTTTTACTGTTTTTAGCGCACCATCTTTATTAACTATAGTTTCGTCTACAGCAACAAAAGAGGTGTATTGTGTGGCGAGGTTATATTTTAAACCAAGGTTTGTTACTTCTTGTTTAATATCTTCGGAAAACAACTTGCCATAATCGTCTAATTCTGCGATTTTTTTTCGTGCCCATAAGTAGCGTAAGGCCTTATTTTTAGTGCTCAATTGCCCTTGAGATACTTTGTATTCCTGCTTAAATCGTTTTTTACCTTGATACCCTGTTATGGTAATCGTTCCTTCTGGCTTTCCTCTATACTTACCATAGATGGTCACTGGTCTTGCAGCAAAAACATCTGGGATACTGTTTGGAGAAACATCATAGATATCAAAGCCTTTTGTTTTCAGCTTTACCTGAGTTAGTAATGGGCTTTCTATATAGGCTTTAAAAGCATCGGCTACTTTTAATGCTTCACTTTTAGATGTTGCTATAAAAGATTCACTATTAGATACTTTAGCCATGCCTTCAATTAAGTATCTATTAACGCTGGAGCCTATTCCAAAAGTGAATACATTTGCCTGATCTAAATTGTTTTTAATTAATTGAAACGCTTCTTTTTCTATACTTACATAACCATCTGTAATCACTACCATAGAGCGTGCACTACTACTATCTGTTCTTGGGAGCTTATAAGCTTCTTTTAAAGCACTAAGCAATTGTGTGCCTCCACCACCTTGGCCTTGTGATAAGAAGCGAATAGCAGCTTCTATATTTTTTTCATTAGTTTCTACAGGTGAAGTACTAAACACGGTTGAACTTGATGCAAATAATTGTACATTAAAGGTGTCTGTTGCTCTTAGGTCGCATAATAAATTTCGCATTAATTCTTTAGAAACATCAAGAGGGTAACCATTCATAGAACCAGACACATCTACTATAAAAAGGTATTCTCTGGAAGGCACATCTTTTAATTTCACTGTCTTTGTAGGCTCCATTTGATAAGCAAAAAACTTTTCGTCATCATGTTCATAGAGTAATAATCCTGATTGTATGTTGTTTCCACGCAGGTTATAGTTTAATATAAAATCTCGGTTAGATGGATTTTTATTGCTTTTAGATAGAAATACTTCGGCGGTTTTTGCATCTGGGTAGTTGATGTTTATTTTGTGAGTGTTACTGTTTATGTTTTGAATAATCATACCAGCGTTAATGGTAACAGACATATCAAAATCAAAAGTATCTGCGATACCTTGAGATGTATATGGTGTATTAAACGTTGTTTCTCCGCTTGTGTTTTCTCCAGTAAATCGTGGGCCTACCACACCAGGCGCTACAAATTGATAAGACCCATTGGTAGGGATTAACATTTCGGTATAATAAATGTCAATAGCAATGGTATCTTCAGGCATAATATTACCCACATTCATTTGAAAGACATTAGGTCTGTGCTGATCTAATTTTGCAGCACGTTTCCCTTCGCTTAATGCCGTGTTATATACTTTTTCGGCTTCTTGCTTTTCAAATATTTTAGCATTAACAATGCGGTCACCAATGGTCATTTGCATGTTATGTACCGCAGCTTGTGTAGATAAAGGGAATACATATTTGGCTTCAATAGGTGTTGTTCCTTTGTTTTCATACACTTGGGTGATACGTACATGAGCTATAGTCCCAGAGATTTGCACATCTGTTTTTGATGCTTTTAAAGGAATTACAGCATCTTTTGTAGATACAAGTAAATAGGGGCTGTCGCTTTTTTGTGCATAGCCTATGGATAGGATACAGCAAAGTAAAAATGTAAATAGAATCTTCATGGTTTTAGTGTTTTTAGAATTATTTTTTTTGTCAAAAGTATAGGGGAGGAGTATTGTAATTTGTGGCGCTTTAGAATTCGTTAGCAGCAAACTAGAATTCGTTTAATTACATCATATTGAATAAAATGACACAATAAATTAACACGAGTAGTGTCACTAGTAATAAAAAGGTAAAACACCTTGTTAGGAATGTTGTTTTTTTAATTTGAACCTCTAGATCCTTTTTATGTTTTACTGGTTTTAAATGCTCCATTGTTAGATTATCTGCAAAACATGACTTTGTTGCTAATGATTTTTTCATTGTTATAGTTTTTAAGTGATGCTAAACCAAAAGTACGGGGGAGTGATTACTGTATTAGAGCTGTTTTAGAATTCGTTGGCTTTGGGATAGAATTCGTTATGTAGGGGGTAAGAATAAAAAAACGGAAGTTATGAGTAGTGTGTTTTGTACTTCACTTAATGATAATACTATAATGTGTTTAAAATGAGTTGCTTGTGAAAATGGGAGGGGTTTTACAATAATAAATTAATGTTAATTAACTCATATTAACACTAAAAAGAGCGATACAGGAATGGATGTTGATGCATACCAGTTTTTATTAATCATTTAAACAAGCATTATGAAAAACACCGTTTTATTTTTAGCATTATTTATTTATTCGTTATCGTTTTCACAAAAAAAAGATACGTTTTTAATTCGCAAAAACACTATTGAAATTACTGGGGACACCTCATTATGGCTTAATACTAACGAAAGAGAATCTACTAATGAGAATTATACAGGTGAATATGATAATCTTAACTTTAATTTTTCGCCCAATTTGGGCTATGCAATTAAGGATAACTTAATTATTGGTCTTGGAGCTGGTTATGGACATAATTATAATAAGTCAAAACATGAAAATAATAACCCATCAAAATATAAAAGTGAAGGTAATAGTTATTCTGTTTTTTCTTATGTAAAAAAATATGTCCCTTTAAATAATAAACTAGCCATTGGAGTTAGAGGTGAGGTATCGTATTCACATACAGATTCTAAAAGTAAATCTTATGGAAACACTACCGAAGATGAATCGTATAGGCATAATGAATCGGATGGCATTTTTATTGGGCTTAGACCTGATATAAGCTTTTTTATAGCTAAAAAAATAATTTTAAAAGCTAATATAGGAGCATTGGGGTATAATAGCTCCAAATCAAAAAATAACATAGGAGAAGAAGACGAATATGAAAATAAAAGTAAAAGGTTTAATTTTTCATTTAATACTGCAAATCTTGGAGCAGGACTTACTTTTTTATTGAATTAAAACGATGAAATTTTTTTAACACAAAAGGTGAGAACATAAGTTTTCTCCTTTTGTGTTTATTTATAATAGCGGTTTAACCACTTTTTAAAAACGATATTTTAGACCAAATTGTGCTCTCCAACGAGAATTAAACAAATCGGTTACGTAAGGAGTTGTACCTTCAGGAATATTGAACTGAAATTGAGGCTCATTGTTTTCTATGCCTCTAAAATCTAAAAGACTAAAGCTGGAGTTTACCACATTGGGAACAAAGACCAAACGTCCCCAGTCTCTATTAATAAAATTAAAAACATTGAGTATATCCATAGAAAACGATAACGCATCACCGTTTTTTAAATGTAATGCATATTCAAGTTTCATATCTAATTCGTGATTCCAAGGAGTTCGAGCACCATTTCTTTTAGCTACTTGCCCTCTGCGTTTTCTAAGATAAGAATCGCCTTCTATAAAGGTATTTAAACGTTCCCATTGTTCTGCTGCACTTACAGTTACATTGCCCGATGCGTCTGTAATATCAATTAAATTGATTTCTGTAGCATCTCTGGGGACATAAACAATGTCATTTCTAGAAGAACCGTCTCTATTTAGATCGCCACGATATACATAAGTAAATGGACTTCCTGCTCTTCCATTGTATAAGACCGATATAAAACCAGTGCCACTTTTTCCGATGTCAAAATTATACGAATGGCTACTTACAAATTTATGTCTTAGGTCAAAATTTGAAAATGATAATGCAGGGTCATTGCCTACCAATGCTTGATTCCATTCAAAATTAGCAGCTGGTGAACTTCGCACCGTACTGGATATGTCTTTGCTCATGCCATAAGTATAGCCTAAATAACCGCTATAATTGCCTGCTTGTTTGCTGAGTCCAAAAGTGAGGTTATATCGAAACCCTTTGTCTGTATTGGTTAGTAAAAATACATTAGTAAAGTTGGGATTGATTTTTATGGCATCTCCTGTTTCTAAAAAATACGGACGGTTATCTGCGCCACTAAAATTGCCCACATTATTTTGTCTATTAATGGATTGAAAAAGTAATCCGTTAAGAACTTCGGTATAGGTTGCTTCTAAATCTATTGTCCATTGATTAGGGAATTTTACCTTAAAAGCAATATTTGTTTTCCAGTCTCTTGGTAAACTAAAGTTAGGATCGATCAAGTTAATCTCTGTTAAATTGGGTTGTGTGCTTCTCAGGTCTTCAAGATTTTCGGTAAGTGAAACCGACTCATTGGGGCGCAAATCTATATTGAAGTACTCCGTTCCTGAAATGTATTCTGCGTAAGCGAACCATAGATAAGGAATACGACCCGAGAACAGTCCCGTTCCGCCTCTCAATGTATATTTTCCATCGTCATCAATTTTATAATTGAATCCAAATCTTGTATTTAATTGTGGCATTTTGGATATGGTATTATCAAATCGTGAAAACTCTGGTGTGCTTAAAACGGCTTCACTTACAGGAAGTCGTTGTGTTAGGTATTGACCGTCCAGACGAATACCAGCTGTTATTTCCAATTTTTCGTTGATACGAAAATTATCTTGTAAAAAGGCAGCAGCTTCCAATACGCCAATAGTCGCAGAGGGACGATTGTTTACAAAGTTCAGACTATTATTGTTACTATTGTAAACGCCTCGTATTCGTGCTGGTCTATCATTCAAGAAATCATTTACCGAACGGTATTCCCACCGTCCGTTCCAGGCAGAAAGAAAACCATAATCTACATCATGCAATTGACCAAATACACCTGTTGTAAAATGATGCTTATCCACGTTAAAAGTATAAGTGTCTGCGACTTGTAAGGTTGAAAAATTTGTATTGTAGACAGATGCTTCGCGATATGTACCAGCGAAAATACGGGCGGCCGATGATGTCGCGATTTGAATATGTGGAAACACGCGCCCCTCAAAATCACGATTTTCTTTTACGGTATTGTATCCTATAGATAGTTTGTTGGTACTTCCAGATTGGAAGTTTGATTTTAATTCTATCGCTAGACTGTTAGCAACACTTTTATGTCTATAGCCTTGATTTCCAAAATTAAAGAATGTACTATTCCACTCTAGATTATCTGTAAAACTGTTTACATAATTGTTACGAAAGGTCAATTTATGTATCTTAGATAGATTATAGTCTAATCTTGTAAATAATTTAGAGCTAGCTGTTTGTAGGTCAGCGTTCTGAAATGCACCTGGATCGTAGCTATATTCATTTAGTAATCTTTCCCTGATGGCTGTAACATCTTCCAAAGCAATATTAGAAGTGCTGCTTCCAGGTGCATTAAGGACAGGGAAATTTGATAAAGCTTGTTCAAAATTCACGAAATAAAACAACTTATCCTTTACAATAGCACCGCCTATACTACCTCCAAATTGAATATCATAAAAGGATTGCACGTCTTGTTCTGCTCCACCTGCAAAACTACCTATGAGGTTTTGGTTATTACCATAACCATATACTTCTAATTTAGTATTATTTGTACCATTTTTGGTTACTAAGTTGATACTTGCGCCATTAAAATTACCGATACTAACATCAAAAGGCGATAGTTTTACGCTCACTTGTTTTACTGCTCCAAGCCCGATGGGCTGACTTTTGGAAAGACTACCTGGTGTGCCATTAGCAGATGAGCCTGAAGCACCACTGGCAGGTTCTTGAAAGCCTATAATGTCGTTATTGGCTATTCCATCAATATTTAAATTATTAAATCTATTGCTTGCACCTCCAAAAGAATTCAGGTTGTTTTCAGGAAGATTTTTGGTTAAATCTTGTATACTTCTATTTATGGTAGGTGTTGCTTTTATTGCTTTACGATTCAATACTGTTTCATTACCACTTTTCTTTGGGATTGACTCTGTAGTAATAATTATTTCTTGCAATGATGTGTTTTCTTCTTGCAAAAGAAAATCTTTAATAGTGGCAGTTCCAAGATTAATTACAATATTATTTTCCTCTATTGTTTTATAACCCAAAAAAGAAATACTTACTTTATAAGAATTACCAGGAGGAATATTGTTTAGCCTATAGAAACCACTTTCTTGTGATATTGCTCCGTAGGTAAAACGTGTTTCTGTATCTGTTAGGACAATATTTGCAAAAGCTATAGGATTGTTTTCACTATCTTTTAATTTACCTTGAAGATTTCCTGTGGTTTCTTGAGCAGAGGTTATGGTGGTTATTAATGCTAAGAATAGTGAAGTTAGGATATATTTCATTATTAATAAAAGTATTGTAACTGTAAGCGTTTAACCTTACACTTTAGAAATTAATTTAATTCGAGAAGAGCTTAATGGAAATCTTGTGAATTTCGCACTAACAAAGTATTTTATAGAGAGTACGCCAAAGGAGAACCTTTATTGAATACGATGTATTTAGGCAGAAGTAGTGCCTTTAATTTATTAGAAAAAAGAATAGTGCTATCCTTATTTATGATGGATGAAATTATCTTTCGAAGATTAGCATCTTTAACAGTTTGAAGATGTAAGCGTTCTAAATCAGCATAAAAATCGATATCTCTTAACCTAGGAAGGATTGCATATTCTAAGAGGTCACTTTTAAAGTAATAGACTATTTCTCTGTACAATGTTTTCGTGCCCCAATTAAAATTAAGAAACGTATGTCTATCAAACTTTTCTTTTGAAATTCCTAATAGATAAAACCCACCATCAAAGGTGCTTCCAATACTCGCTTTTTTATTCAGTATAGCTTTTTCAGCTTCGGTAATATGTGCTACTTTTAATTGAGGACAGTCGTTTCCTATTGTTATAATATTACTATAACCCTTATCGAAAACATGTGCTATAGCATTTGTAAAACGTTCACCAAAATTACAGCCTACTTGTGTGGTTTCATCATAAATAATAACTGGTAAACCACTTTGTTGGGCAGTATTTATTGTATGGTTATGTAAGGCCTCTATAATGGAGTTTTGCGCTAAAAAAGGCTTGTGTTTTAGTTCTTCTTTTATAGAACGCGCAAAGATTAATATAGCGGTTTTGCTTTTTGGCACTTGAGATTTTATTCTTTTGTAAGGTAAGTACGAATAGTCGTGTTATGTGGTTTTAAATTACAGAGAAGATATTATAAATGTTCGTTTTTTTGCCTTGAGTTATTATTAAGATAAGGTTTTTTCTATGTTCGATTTTTATCAGATGATAAATAATTTAGTTACCACTGTTATTTGTGAATTACTATTTCTATCTGAAATTTTGATATTTAAAGTTAGCACACCATCTAAATCAAAGTCCTTTACTTCAGACATGTTAAATGGGATCTTAATATTTGGATTTAGTATTTTCCCATTCTCACATTTTGACGTTAAGTATACTACTTTGCTAACAAGAGTTTTATTCGATTCATCAACAATAGAGTAATTTATATTGAAAGCGATTTTATCATCTCTTATAGTATAATTTTTGATATCCTTAAAAGTTAAAATTAAGTATTCATTTTTTTCTATAATATTATCAATGAGTAAGTTTCGACTATTTTCAGAAAATAGAAATCCTTCTGAGAAATCAATTCCTTTCTTTTTAATAATTAAATGAGGATTTTGATTTGGAATAACCTTAAAATCTAATTTTATATTTAATCTATTTCTACTTTTAGTATCTCGAATAGCACATAGCATTGTATATTCTTCCCCAGAATGAATACCATTAATCAATAACATAGGGTAATAAGGTAAAAGAGGGATGTTAAGGGAGTTTTTAGAATTTTCTTTAACTTCAAGATCTAAACCATACAAAGAGGATTTATGAAAAATAGTATCTCCTTTTTTAGAGACTAAAATTAAATCTATATTTGGGTAGTATTTACCGTCAATTTTAGTTAACCCTTTTATTTCGTTTAGGTTAATAGATATTTGCTGTCCGTATTTAAAAATAGAGGAAGAAATAATATTTTCTTTACTTGATATAAAAATAGACTTAGCGTCTAGACCAGATTTAGTTAATTCTATTGTATTTGGAGTTACCTTTGTTTTTTGCCCATACAGTTTGTATATGGATATAAAAAACAGACTATAAAGTAGCATTACTTTAAGTAATTTCATTTTACAAGTTTTTGTGGTTAAAATTGATTTTTACTCTAAATAACATTATAGGCTTCCCTTAATTAGCACTATTTTTTTAGAAAATCATTTTCAAAATGTTCACCTGTAAAATTATGGTTTTATTGTTTTGCTTTCTTAAAACGTCCTCAAATTCGGTTATTTATTTTTCGATTAAAACCAAAAGCTGATTACAAGATTCTTCATCAATATAAATTAACTAGTCGAATGTTGTGAAATAACAAGCCGACTGATAAACTCCAACACTTGTTAAGTTTAGTAACCCAATAAAGCGTCCATTTTTACTTTAGCGCACTGGTATACATCAATTTAAGATTAAAGAATAATCTATATCATCAATTTTTAACCAAGGTAATTTAGTTTTATTTAATGCATTTGCTACAAGGGTCTTTAACTCATTTATTTCTTCTCGTTTAAACATTAAAACAAGATTTTTTTGTAGCGAAGGAATAGGGATTTTACGTTTTACCTTGGCATAAGCATATTTCTCTTCCCAATACGCCATTTCTATATTTAAAATATAATTTTTAAACTGCTCAAATTCGTTTTCATTGAATTCAAGATAAATATTATTGAACTCCAAGTGGTAAATATGGCATTGACAACATATTGATAGTTCTCCGCTTCTTACCTTAGCTATTGTTTTTAAATTATCACACATAAATTATTTTTAATAACAGTCTGTTTTTATTAACGCTTTATTTAATGGGGCGTTTAATTGAGTTATGGCAATGCATTCTAACATTTCTAAAACGTCTTTTTGCATAGCAATAGAACCACAAATCATAATTGCCCCTTTGTTTTTTAAGACACGAGTTACTAAAGCCTCGTTTTCTATTAATATATGCTGTACATATTTTTTGTGACTGTTCTCTTGAGAAAAGCTTAAATAAAGACCAGATAGTTTTTTATTATAAAAGGCATTGTCTATGTATGTTGAATACATTTTATAAGAGTCTCTAGTGCGTCCTCCCCAAAACAAATAAGTTTTATTTTTATTTGTAGTTTTGTTGTTTATCATTCCTAAAAAAGGCGCTATTCCAGTACCATTGGCAATCATAATGACTTCTTTAGCAGGTTCAGGTAAATAAAATTCGTTATTCGGTTTTATATGAGCATGTAAAGTATCTCCTATTTTAAGTTGACTTAGGTAATTGGAACATATGCCGTACTTGTGTTTTTTAATACTGAGTATGATATTGTTATTGATTTTTCCAATAGAGTATAAGCGCTCTAAGTGGTCTTCGTTGGGATAAATACTTAATAAATCACCAGAAAAGAACTTTGTTTTTTTTGGTGCTTTTAATTCAATTAAAAAGGAATCATCGGTATTAATAATAGTTCGATTAACGACTTTAAATTGCGTAGTGTTTTTTAATTTATCTCTAGATAGAGATATGTTAAGGTTAAGCCCTATGCTTTTACTCCATAAATCTGTCCAAGATTTAAAAGCATTAAAAGATTGGTTATTTATTTTATATAATGAAGCACTTGGAATAAAATTTTTATGCATTTGGAGTAAAGCATCTATTACAATAGCATATTTACAAAATCCTTTGTATGCAAGAGATCCAAAACCAACAACAGAGTATTGTAATGTGTTTTTTTGAGGAAATGTATCAATAAGTTTTTTAAACTTATTAGCATTTGTAGGTGCTTCTCCATCGCCATAAGTAGCTGTTAATATTACAAGGTGCTTTGCTTTTTTATAACAGGAATAGTTATTTAATTCTGAAACAAAAACCGATTTTTTTTCAGAGATCAAAGCCTTGTATAAAGCTGTTGCAAATGTAAATGTACTTCCAGATTCGGAGCCTACTAGAATAATATACTCGGCATTGTCTTTACGATACTTATTTTTAATTTTTATGCTTTTATTTTTACGATTAAGCGCGATGTAAAAACCAGAGTAAAGAAAAAATAATATGGAAATACTAGTTAATAATAAAACACCAGACCATAGTATTGAGCCTTCTCCTGTATGTAATAACAAACTAAAACTTGATGCCAAAGCAATTAAATTATCTTCTTTCTCACTTACTATGTTGCCCGTATATTGATTAACGTATACCTCTTTGTCTTTGAGTTTTAATGTAAAATAGTCGTCTTTATCACTAGAAAAAGGAAATTCAATGCGTTTTAAATTATCTAATGTTGTAGACTTAAAGAATGCAAACGCTGTACTATTTAATTGTGGTGTTTTTGTGGAATTTACTTGATTTAATACATGCTTGTTATTGTTTGATGGCAATAACGAAAACTTTTCTAAGGACAAATAAATACCTGTTACTGTAACTATAATTATTGGTATTAAGGCATATCTGCTAATAACAGTATGGTAATAGGGTACAAAATCCTCTTTTACAATTTTTGAAAAGAAACGGTTAACTCCACCTTGTTTTTTAATTATAAGTAGTACACCCGTAGTGGCTATTAATAAGAGTAAAAAAGAAACGATTCCTATAATAATTCTGCCTGTAGATTTTAAAAATAAGGACCTGTGTAATTTGGTTGCAAATTTAAAAATAGTTGCTCTTTCAATAGTGTTGGTTATTTTTTTTCCTGTAAATGGATTGATATAAAAAGTGTCTTTTTTCCCTTTGTTGGTAACCACCGAAGCTACTACAAAATCATTATTATCAATATCTATACTTATAATATTATCATATTCTGCTTTTAAGGTCTTAATAGTTTTAGATAACGAAAGCATATTAGTGTTTTTAACAGCATAAGGCTTTAGTTTATTCGAAATAGGCTCAAAGGCTAAAACACTACCCGTTAAGGCTGTAATTAATATAAAAATAGAAGAAGATATAGCCAGAATTAAATGACTATATCTCCATATAGAAATGGTCATAGTATATAGGGGTTATTGAGGTAGCATACGGATATAGCGAATAAAACCAGTGCCTTTAAATTCACTTTTTAATGCGGCTGTTGTTAATTCAAACTCAACATCCTTTTTATAATATTCTTGGTCTTCAACAGCCGATTCGAAACGTATTTTATACCCTTTGTTTATTTTATTATCTTCTATTTGAATCACATTTATACTTCGATTGCCACCACTTACAGTTGCTCCCGTGATGGCATCAATATCTGCACGTGCTTTCCCATGGAATTTCCACCACTCGGTAATGTCTGAATACCATTGGTCATCATCACCTTGGACGTACAGTGTTTTTTCATAGTCTCCTTTGGGATTTAATAACGAAATAACGATATATGCACCTTCTCCTGAATAGTTTGCCATTTGTATCATGCATTTATATGATGTTGTATTTAAGGGTTTTTTAAATCCCCAAAAGATGAAAATGATTATGACTAAGGCTGGGGCTATTTTAAAAGTTACTATGTTTTTCATGTGTCTTTACTATTTGTTAGAAGTCATGTACAACTTGTCAAATAATTATTTGGTACGATGTAAAATCGTTGCATGGCTTGTATCTAATTATGGGAATCTATAAATATGATTATTTCACAACAAAAGAAGCAATGACTTTAGCTAAATCTTTTTCCTTGCTTATTTCATCAGAAAACAAATGTTTATAAAGCGGTTTGTTATCTACTTTCGTTTTTAATGACAAATCTTTATTTAATCCATAAATAGCATTCCACTGGTTTCTAACTAAAGCCCATTTTTGGTGGTGTTCTTTCCACCAATTGGCTGCAGCTTTACATTTGGAGTCGTCTACTTTTACATAGGTATTGTATCCTTTTTCTTTGGCGAGAATAACATCCTCTTTATCAGCAGATCGTATTACTTTTTTGTTATCTTGATCGTGTACCCAACCAAAGTTGGTAATTTCATGCCTGTTACCTCTTTCTGTTATGTTATAATCGTTTCTTTTTGTGTATTCACGTCTTGGTAAAGGAGCGTCAGTTGTGTTTTCCCAATAGCTTTTTCCATCAACAAATATCCATGTAGCGGAGCCTTCATATCTTGGGCTATCATCAACTTGATACACTTTTTGTGTCCATTGTCCTTTAACCTCATCTTTAGGTTTTGACACGTAGTTCCAATTGTTATCACCATTAAACATGTAAAAATTGGTGTTTTCGTAAAGCCAATCTTGACGCCAATGTTTTACTATATGAGGAGCAGATGGGTCTCCAACTTGTAATAAGTGCTGGATAACAATTTTATCTTTGTTATCTTCTACTAATTGAGCCCATTCTAAGGCTTTTGCAGTTTTCTCTTTAGAAGGTTTGTATAATGAGTCCTCACTATAATTAAACGTCTCGGCAAAGTTAAAGGTCACTTCAAAACAGCCACACATGCTTTTAATAGCATTGATATCTTTCTTTTTCTTGCCTTGAGCTTTTGCATTCAAAGTAAAAGTAATACTTGCAAAAACTAGCATTATAACTTTTAATGTAGTACAATTTTTCATTTGTGTTAAAATTTAAATTTTATTTATTGTTATTTAGATTAAATTAAAATAAGATATATATTTGCTGCAAATTTAATTAAGAATGATTCTAAATAAAAAATATTTAACTATTTATTTTTCATTTTTTTTGTCAATTTATGTGTACTCTCAGAAAACCACGAATAGAAAGGCAAAGGATTCTGTTAACGTTGAAAAATTAGATGAAGTAATTGTGACTGGGCAATACAACCCACAATCAATAAAAAAGTCTGTTTTTGAAGTTAGCATCATCACTAGACAACAAATTGATAAGCAGGCAGGAAATAATTTAGCAGATGTATTAAATCAAACGTTAAACATTACTGTAGTACCTAGTGCATCTACAGGTAAATCTTCTGTACAACTGTTTGGTCTGGATGGGCAGTACTTTAAAGTTTTGGTTGATAATATTCCATTAATTAACGATGAAGGTTTTGGTAACAATACAGATTTAACACAAATAAATCTGGATGATATTGAACAAATAGAAATTGTAGAAGGTTCTATGGGCGTTCAATATGGTTCTAATGCTGTTTCTGGGGTTATTAATATAATTACTAAAAAAGGATCTAAGTATAAATGGGAAACTTCTGCTTATGTTCAAGAGGAGACTGTTGGTAAATCGTATGCTTTATTTAACGAGGGTAGGCATATACAATCGTTAAGAGTAGGGCATAATGTTTCGGATAAGTTATACTTTAATGGTATATATACAAGGAATGACTTTAAAGGATTTTTAGATGATAGAAAAGGGCAGTTTCATGAATTAAATGATGGTTTAAGAGGCTATTTATGGTTACCTAAAATTCAAAATACAGCTAAAGCAGTACTTAATTACTCTGGAAGCAAGAATTTTAGAACATTTTATAAATTTGAGTATTTTAATGAGGCTATCAATAGGTATTCGCCGTTAGTTTCTGTTAATTATGATGCTTCAACAGATACAACAAACCCTGTTAGTAATGATGCTATTTTCACATCAACACGTGTGTTTCATCACCTTAATTTTATAGGCAAGTTAAAAGAATATGTTAACTATGATCTATCGCTTTCTTACCAGCGTCAAAAACGTGATGTAGAAACATTTAAATACCGTATAAAGCCAAGAGAAAAATTTGATGATGAAAAATTTGAGTTTGAGTCCAGAGATGTCCTGTATTCACGAGGAAACTTTAGTAACTTTTTAAAACGAAAACATGTTAACTTTCAGCTAGGGTATGAAATTAATAAGATTAATGGTTTTGCATCTCAGGAAGCTGGAATTTTTGATGGTGAAAACATTGAACGAGAATTAAGTAATTATGATGTTTTTGCATCGTCTGAGATTACTATAAACCCTAATTTGTCGATACGACCTGGTACCAGATTAATCGTTTCTTCACTTTTTAAACCTCAGGTAGCTGTATCTGTAATTTCTAAATATACGTTTAAGAACGATTTGGAATTTAGATTACTTCTGGGCTCATCTCCAAGATTACCTAACTATACAGAATTATATACGTATTTGGTAGATGCGAATCATGATGTTAGGGGTAATGAGAATTTAACCCCAGAACAAGGTGCTTCGGTTTTTGCTCACCTTAAGAAAACATTTGTATTCTCAGGGTCTGAAAGCACAACATTATTAAAAAGTAAATTATCTCTAAATTACTTGAATGTTAACGATAGGATAGAGTTAAGTATTGTTAATACTGTGCCTCTGCAATTTAAGTATATAAATATTGATTCCTATAAAACCGTTGGAGCATTTTTTACCAATACTATGCGCCATAAAAACTTAAACGCTTCTTTTGGCATTGGTTATTATGGACAGTCTAAAGTATTAGACAGTCAAACTTTGGCAAACGATGATTATCTATTTGGATTCCAATTAAACGGAAGTCTCTCGTATACCTTTAAAAAACGAGAAGTGATAGCATCGGCTTTTTTTAAACATAATGGGCAACAACAACAATTTGTACAGCAACAAAATGCGAATAACGAGACTGTTCTGGCAAGAGGAGAACAAGAAGCGTATAGCATGTTAGATGCCTCTCTACGTAAAAACTTTATGAATAACAACATACAATTAACAGTTGGAGCCCGTAACCTCTTTGATGTTACTCTTGTTAATACTACAGCCGTAGAAGGCGGTGCTCATTCAGGACCTCCAAGTAGTAGGTTATTGGGTTATGGAAGATCTTATTTTTTAAAACTAGTGTATAATCTAAAATTTAATTAACATAACAATGAAAACTAATTTATTTTTTTTAAATGTGCTACTACTGCTTTTTTTTATGAGTGCTTGTAGCAATGACGATGATGCAATTTCTCAGGAATTTGCTGTTGCTTTTGAGAACCCATCGGCAAGTTTTTCTCCAACTGATATTAATAAAGAAATAGTCATAGTATTTGCTCCTAAAGCTACATCAGATGGCGTTTTAACTATAAGTTATACGTTAGATAATGCTATTTATGGTGAAGCAGGAGATTTTACAACACTGCCTTCTGGAGAAACAGGTAAAATTACCTTGCCATTTAAGGCAGGAGATAACAATGTTACAATTAAAGTAAACAAGTTAAAAAATCCCATAGAGGGCGATACTAAATTAATACGTTTTGCCATAGATAATGTGAGTTTGACCGATGGTACAATAAGCGGCAATATAAATTTAGAACTTAGTTTTGCAGAAACCGCAGCACTTGGCGCAGTATTAGCACCAAATGTAGGAGGGGTAAACTATACAAACTCAGTATTTATTGATTTGAGTTCCCAAAAAACAACAGATGTAAGAAGAGATGCTTGGGAAATTGCATTTCATTCGGGGACAGAAAACAACGTATTTTTAAATTCATCACTTCGGGTTACAGCAGCAGAACTCTCTGAGTTCACAGATTTAAATCAAGTAACAAGTGCTACCGCATTTTCTTCAGCATTAGAGCTTCAAGTATACAATCCTTTTACACAGCAAACCGAAACCAAAATAATTAATACCATTAAAGATTATAAAGAAGGTGTAAAGCAGTCTTATTCTATGTATGGTACCTATGCAGATCATTTAGATGGTAGTGAAACAGCAATTTCTACAATTTCTACTACAGCCGAAGATAACAAAGTATATCTGGTATATATGGGGTCTGAAATTCCAACAGAACCAGGTTCGCGAAGTACAAACCATTCGGGAGACGATAGGGGATGGTATAAAATTAGAGTATTTATGGATGGTGATAATTATAAGTTACAATATGCCAAGTTAGAGGCGACAACCTTTAAAGAGGCTACAATAACTAAAGATACAAGTTTAAATGTGGTCGCATTTAGCCTAACCAATAGTAATGCTGTAGCTGTAGAACCAGCTAAAGAAAACTGGGATCTTAATTTTGCAGGGGTTTTTGGTGCTGAAAATGGACCAACATATACAGATTATGTTATACATAACACTTTAGGTGGCACAGGTTTATATCAAGTGACTACATATAAAGTTGAAGATGATGTTACTACAGAATTTAACGTGCCTTCTTATGAAGCATTTAAGCTAACAGATGTAGACGAAACAGCATTAAATTACCAAGCTAGAAATATTATTGGAAGTGGATGGCGTAATCCATTTGCAGGACCAGTAGCTGTAGTAAACAACGATCGTTATTTTGTTATAAAAGACGCTGCCGGAAATTATTATAAGCTACGTTTTAATGCTGTTGTTAACGCTGATAATGAAAGAGGTAATCCTAAATTAGAGTATGCCTTATTACAATAGTGATAATCTAAATTTATTAACAATATAGGTTTATGTTACTTTCATAAATTTTATTTGTTTCAATTTGTTTCAAGCAGAAAACCATCTAAAGCTTTTTTTAGGTGGTTTTTTTGTGATTAAAAATAAACTCTAAAAACAGCATTGGGAGTAAATCCTAGAGAAAACCGTTGAATTACTTGCTCTAGTATTACTTCCAATTCTTCAGGAGTAGAACCTGTTGTGCCTGGAATAGCTATGCCTCCATCATCTAAAGGCTTGCGTTCTGCTTTATATATTAAGTTTAAAGGTTTAACCCTATTGTAAATATTTAAAAAAGATAGACCAGCTTGTGCTTTTAATTCATTCGTTCCAGTATTTATATTAAAATTACATAATACAGAAGCATCCAAACGATGAAAATCGGGTAATCTACCACTATTTACAGAACCAAAATTAACAACCCCTGCAGGTTCTCCATCAGCATCCGTTTGTATAATATAACTGTTAACCGGTGTTATTGGTTTACCGGATCTGTATTGCCAACCTAAAGAAAATTGCCATTTGTCTAGTTGTAATGTATTGGAAATTCTAAAGTGATGTGTGATATCATTATTTCCAGGGAAGTTCTCTGGCGTATCTTTTAAATTAGGAAATTTAAAAGTGATATCATTAAATGTATATCCTGCCCAAATTTTATAGTTATTCCATTTATACTTTATGAGTAGGTCTACCCCCTTGATTGTACTTTCTCCTTGTTCTAAATTCTCTAATGGATTACTAAAACCATTTGTAAATGTTGTTAACCCATCAAGGTCTTTATAATATCCATCGATATCTATATTTAAGTTATTATGGTGGTATAACAACCCTCCAGATATTTGATTACTGCTTAGTAGAGGGAACTGTTCGTTGTCTGATAAACGCCATAATTCGTTTTCTAAGCGTAATTCGGTATGATTAAATTCAACTAATTGAGAAATAGGTTGGTGTCGCCTTTCAATAGCAGTTTTAAATCGTATGTTGTCACTAATGGGATATTCAAAATTAATACGGGGCTCAACTAAAAATTCTTTTAAGGAACCATAATGCACAAATCTAAGCCCACAATTAATAAAACCTTTATTTTTAAAATTAATAGAATACTCACCAAATAGCGCATTTTTTATGTTGTTATCATCTTGTATAGATTGTTCTAATTCAGCATCAACAGGGTTCTCTTTACTAATACGTATATCTAAATCGGTATATGAAAATTGGTAGCCTAAAGTAAGTTTTTGAGTGTCTTTAATTTGTGAGGTTGATGTAAAGTTTAAGCCAATATCTTTAATATCATTTTTACGAATATTAATTTCGGCTAAGTCTAAAATGCCATCGTCGGTTTCGTCCTTAATTTCATCATTTTGATAAAATGAATTGTATTCTGAGTAGTATGCTGTTAATTTTTCCTGTTGTTTTTCATTAGAAATGTGTTTCCAATTAAAACTTAACCCTTTATTTTTAGTTTTAAGTGCATCTAGAACAATTTCATCACCACCAGAAAAATCAAAATCTAATTGGTTTCTGGTATATAAACCACTTACAGATATGATATTTTTTGTATTAGGCTTATAAATTAATTTAGAACTAAAATCGGCAAAATTAAAATCATTATTACTAGTTTCTGGGCTAAAATCATCGTCGGTTTCGAGAATCAAAACATTATCATTAATATCTTTAACTACCCCAAAATTGGTAAATATTTTATCCTCATAACTACTATATGTTGGTGTTTTAATTATATCTGGATATGACCTTCTAGCAAAAGCATATAATGCTGTTTTTTTTGAAAGCGGTGCTTTTATGTAACCATTTATAGATAATCCATCAATTTCAAAACCGCCTTCTGTTTTTTTAGGAATTTTATGTCCACTTGAAATATCTATAATTCCAGAGATACGATCACCATAACTAGCGCTTGTGCCTGATCTAAAAATGGTGGCTTTTTCCGTAGCAAAAGGGTTAAACAATGAAAACATACCGTAGAAATACCCTGTATTAAACAACTTAATGTCATCATATAATACCAAATTTTGATCTGGAGAGCCGCCACGAATTTGAATGCCTGTAGCCGATTCGTCTAGTGTTGAAATACCTGGAATTAATTGAATGCTCTGTGCTATATCTGGGCTCAATAATCCTGGTAAAATGCCTAGTTTTTTTGTAGTCATATCTATAGAGCCATCTTTGTTTCTATCGATACCCGAAGTAACATAACCCAATACAACAACTTCATTTAGTAATTGCGATTTGGTTTGTAATGCAATAGTTTTACATAGATCACCTACGTTTAGTGTCGTTTTTAAGTTTTCATACCCTAAAAGATTAAAACTTAATTCTTGAGGCGTTAATGTTGTTGTTGCTATAGAGAAAGCCCCTTGGTCGTCTGTAATTGTGCCTGTTGAAGCATTTAAAACAACATTAGCAAAAGCTAGAGGTGCTTTTGTATTAGCATCTATTAAAGTCCCACAAATACGTTTTTTTACTATTATAATTACCTGTTTATCGGATATGGTTTTAAAGGTTAATGCTGTTTGCTTCTCTAAAGCTTTTAATAATTCTTGTGTGTTTAAGTTTTGATTATTTAAGGTTATTGTTTTTTCTAAAACGACCTCATCGGCATAAGAAAAAGTAATCCCCGTTTTATCTTCAATAGATATTATTACCTCTTTAAGAGGTGTATCCTTATAATTATATAGCTTTTGACTAAAGCCAAAGGAGAAAATTAAGGTAAATAACCCAAGTAGAAAATTACGCATTTAATTTGAGGGATTAGTTTACTCTAAGGTAATGATTTTAGTATCGTTTTTTGTGAATTTATACGTAATACCCATAGGCACCAATGTCGTTTCCAATGCCTGCTCTAAACTAGCGTGTGTAAATGCCCCAGAAAACGTTCTATTGATATTTACGGTTTCTGTTTTAAATTGGACGCCAAACTGTGCTTCTAATTCTTCTAGCACATCTTTTAAGGGTATGGTTTGGAAGATACTTTTGTTGTTTATCCAGTTAGGCATTGACTGTTTTTGTTTGGTTGTATTTATAGTGTCGTCTTGTATACGTATACCATCATTAGGTTTTAATATTTTACTTGAAGTTTTATTAGTATTATCAAATCTTACCGAACCTTCAAAACACTTTAATTCAAAACTGTTTTTACGGGATCTAATATTAAATTTTGTACCTAAAACAGAAACATTACCATAATTAGTATTAACAACAAAATCGGCCCCTTTTTCAACATCAAAATAAGCTTCACCTTGTAATTTTAATTGCCTGTTAGAGGTCCAATAAAAACGTTTATGCTCAATTTTAGAGTTAGCATTTAATTGTACTTTGGATCCATCTGGGAGGACAATAGCGAGTTGCTCTCCGTACGTTGTGTTGTAGGTTTTAGATGAATTAAAAAAGATTCCTAAACTAATTACTACTATAGCTGCGGCAGCAATAGAATACCATAACTTTATCACTTTAGGCTTTTTTTGCTGCTCTTGTATTTTAGATTTAACCTGTTTTAGAGCGGTTTGAATATCTATGTTAGGACTCTCTAAAAGCTGTGCTTCTTTATTTATTATAGAAAACTGTTTATAGGCTTTTGTTTTTTTAAAAGCAGCAAGTTCGTCGTTGGTTAACCTGCCGTCAATCCAACGTCCTAAAAACGTATCATCTATGTTGTGTTTTTCGTCCATTTGTTGCTGTTCTTACTATAAAGACAGTTAAACTATAAAGTACCCTATTTTATAGTTTAATTTCTTTTCCTAACATCTCTCTTAATTCTAATAAAGCTTTACTCATGCGTCGTTCTATAGCCTTTACTGTGAGCCCCGTTATTTCAGCAATCTCTTTATATGTTTTTTTATCAATCCTACTTAATAAAAAAACTTCACGCTCTTTAACCGATAATTTATTTATCGCATCAGTTAATTTTTGTCTAAATTCATCAACTTCAATTAAAAAATCAGGACTTTCATTATCAGTAGTATTTACAATAGATTTTTGATGTTTTAAAATCACTTTTTTATGCGCCACTTCGTTTAAAAAAGAGTTATTACATGCAGTATATATATAAGACTTAGCTTTATTAAAAAGTATCGTATTACAAAGTTTCCAGAGTTTTACAAAAACACTCTGTACAATGTCTTCAGCTTGCTGTAGACTTCCGCATTTATAATATATATAGTTAGTAACTGGCTCATAATAACTATGAAACAGCTCATTATAATATTTCTCTTCGCAAATTGAAGGCTCTTTTTTGGGCATTTTATACGTAGTATAAGATCACAAATGTACTTAAAGTCTAAAAAAAAATCTAAAAAAACAGGGTGTATTAATGCTTAATTGTTCTAATGATGGACTATAGCCCTAACACATTTGTCATGAAGTTTAATTATAGAATTGCAACTAAAAAATTAAACAAAATGTATAAGATAATGGCGCTTTTTGTGATGGTATTATCGATGATAATTTATCTACTGTTAGTTGTAATGTATGGCTGTATATGTATTAATTATAAAGAAAAACAAAATCATCTTTTCTAGTACTAAATTTATTGTTAGTAGTTAATCTCAATGATAAATACTTCTCGTAATCAAAAAAATAATAGGGTACTATAAAACTTGCATGTATTACTAATACAACCCTAATGCGTTTAATATGAAACTTGTTTATAAAAACAAATCTAATAGTTCTAATTCACCTTATAATTATAAGGGAGTAGTCCCTTTTTTTGTAGTAATGTTATTAGTATTAACTCACTTGTTGTTGCTTATTATCCATATTTATCTCTAGGAAGCCTTCCTGTTGGAAATAATAAAGTAATTATCTGTATTAAATAGATTTATCATTGCCCTTATGCTAAACAACTATATTAAAAAGCTTCTGTCATCTATTCAAAATTCATTTTTTCTTAAAAAGGAAAATAAAACAAAAATGATAACACCCTTATATAAAGTTGAAGATGATCACGAAGAGCAAGGTGATTTATACCAATTAGAATCCCTTATAACTTCAAAAATATTGACTAAAAACGATTGGAAGACTTTTAAACATAAATTCAATAAAATCTATCCTAAATTTTTTATAAGCTTAAAAGTAAAAAGGTTATACCTCACAGATTCAGAAGAACGCTTATTGGCTTTGGAGTATTTAAAATTTAATACAAATGAAATTGCTAACAAATTGGGGATTTCAAATAGAAGTGTTGTGGTAAGCCGCTATCGTTTACGTAAAAAAATAGGAGCCCCTAAAGGGAAGCCTATATTAGAATTTTTAGACATAGAAAATGATAGTGTAAGATTACATAAAGTATAAGTTAAAATGTCTTTTAAAATAGCGACGCATAGTTTAAAGTATTGTTTTTCAGTGTTTTTTGATAATTATGTATACTTTTTTGTATACCTGTAACCCTCATGATTCTCGACGAAACGCTTCATTTTTGCTTCGAAATACATTTTAATGGGATTTTAAAACATTTTCAAATTAAAGCTCAAAAAAAATAGGGTGTTTTTAAGTGAGCCTGTATTTATACTAAAGTCCCTTAAATGTTTATTAACCAATTCAAAATAAATTTACTTATGAAAAAATGTTACATTAGAAAAACCCATCAAAAATTATTAAGTGTTTTTTTCTTTTTAGTGCTGTTACATGCACAAGGACAAACACCTGCCACAGCATTAAATTTTGATGGCCCGGTAAATAGTAGTTACGACTATATTACAGTGACAGATGACCCTTCATTAGACTTTACCAATAGCTTCACCTTTGAAACTTGGGTGAATTTTGATTTTATAGCAAGAAATAATGACGGTTGGGATTGGCAATGTTTATTTGCCAAATCTCGATACAACGCCTCTTATGGCTTAATGTATTTATCTGATACTGGTTTTCCTAGAGGGATTACATTTTACCATGCAGGTTTTGGCACGGGAACAACCACATACCAGTGGCCAACTATAGCATCAAACACTTGGTACCATATAGCAGTAACCTTATCGCCAACAAAAGCGACGATTTATGTAGATGGTGTAGAGGTCATGTCTCAAACAGGTACAGGAAGTTTAACGCCCAATAATGACCCACTTTACATAGGTGCTAATAATGGCGCTGTTGATCCTTATCCATTAGATGGCACTTTAGAAGAAACACGTTTTTGGAATGTTGCCCGAACCCAAGCCGAAATACAAGCAGATATGATGAGGCAATTAGGTGGTAGTGAATCTAACCTAGTATTGCAATTTAGTTACAATCAAGGCAATATTGCTGAAGATAATACGGCAATAACCATGGTAACAGATAACTCAACAGAAGGGAACCATGGTACTTTAAATCAGTTTGCCTTAACTGGTGCTGCGAGTAATTTCGTAGATGGTTCTGGATCTGGTGTGGTTTCTGGACAAGAGCAAACTATTACTTTTGGCGCGCTAGCAGATAAAACAACTGATGATGTTCCTTTTCAGTTAACAGCAACCAGCGATTCTGGTTTGCCTATTACCTATACAAGTTCCAATTTAGCAGTAGCAACAATTAGTGGAGATATGCTTACCATTGTAGGCGCTGGCACTACTACAATTACCGCTTCTCAACCTGGAAATGCTACGTATCAATCGGCAATGGATGTGTCGCAAGTACAACTGGTCACTTTAGGGATGACAAACCCATGCGATCCAGGCAATGATAATTTTGCGCCTTCCTTTACAAATATAAATGGGAATACGTCACAAACAGTAGCTTTAGATGCTATGGGAACGATTAACATTACTTCAGAAAGTTTTGGTATTACAGCAGTTGATAACTGTACCGCTAGCCCTGTATTAAGTCTAAGTCAAACAGATTTTACGTGTAATGATATAGGCAGTAATACCATTCAACTTACAGTTACAGATGATCAAAATAATAGTGATGTAATGGATGTAACTGTAGTAGTTCAAGATACTACAGATCCAGTAATTGACTTAGGAGGTTCTAGTATATTTACAGTAGATCTTGACGAAAATGGAGAAATTGATATAGACATTGCTTCCCTTGGAATAGTGGTAACAGATAACTGTGGAACACCACAAGTAACACTATCCACCACTTCATTTAATTGTAATAATACTAGAGCAACTCCAGGTAATTTTGTTCTGGTTACAGCAACAGATGCACAAAGCAATACAGCAAGAGCAAATATTTTTGTAGCGGTTAGGGATAATACGGCGCCAATAATTAACCAATGTGCTAGCCCATTCGAAGTCACTTTAGATACTTCTGGAAGATATACCTTAACAGCTGATGAGTTAGGAACAGGAATTTCTGATAACTGTAGTTTTTCCACATCTATAGATATTGAAACGTTAACCGCAGCCAACATTGGAGACAATACGGTAACCATGACAGCAACCGATGCTGCTGGAAATGCTAATAGCTGCTCTACAACCGTAACAGTGAATTTTGGAGGTTGCCCATCAGATATTACAGTAAATAGTGACCCTTCTTTATGCGGTGCTATTGTAGATTATGGCTCTTGGGGTAGTATCACTTCTGGACTTCCTAGTGGTAGCGTATTCCCTGTAGGAACCACAACTGTAGCTTTTGAAGTACAGGATGAAAACAACCAAACCATTCAATGTAGTTTCGATGTTATTGTTAACGATGTTACTGCTCCCCAATTTTTCGTGGTAGATCAAAGCGTTGATGTATCTGCAGGTGATGTTACATTAGCTATCGATGATTTTATCGGTTTAGAAACAGGAGATCCTTCATATGTAGTAAGTAGAGTAGGAACTTTTGCTCCTGCTACTTTATCTGGAAGTCAGACTGGAGTTACTTTAGATGATGATGAAGTGAGTGGTAATTTACCAATTGGTTTTGATTTCGATTTCTTTGGAGTAACGTATTCAGAATTTTATATTTCTTCTAATGGTTTTATTAGTTTTTTAAATGATTCTGATGAAGATGGGTGCTGTAATGGGGCTTCATTACCTAATAATGGAGATGATATTCGTGCGTTAATTGCTTATGCATGGAGTGATTTAAATCCTACTAATGCAGGGGTTATTAGTTATGAAACCATAGGCACAGCTCCAAATAGAACACTCATTATAGATTTTGATAATGTGAGTCATTTTGAAGGTGCGCAATGGTCGGTTACTTCTCAAATAAAGTTATTCGAAACATCTAATGTTATAGAGATTCATAGTACTAGTATCATCCCAGTTACTGTGCCAGGGGAAGATTATGTAGTAACTCAAGGTATTGAAAATGCAGCACAAGATGAAGCTTTCTATTTATCAGGAAGAAATGCGGGAGCCAATTGGGGAACTACTAATGAATATCTCGCCTTTATTCCTTCAATAAATGGGGTTTTTGATACCTGTGGTGTTGATACCGTTACTATCTCTCAAACCACTTTTGATTGTTCAAATATAGGTGATACTACAGTAACTATTACAGCTACTGATGTTAATAGTAACGTTTCTACGCAAAATGTAACAGTAACTGTAACCACTACAGATACTACAGCACCAGTTATCAGTTTGACTGGAGACAACCCTCAAGAAATCATTCTAGGAGATGCGTATACAGAATTAGGAGCAACAACCGATGATGGTTCAACCGTTGTAATTAATGATACTGCCGTAAACACTAATCAAGTAGGAAGTTATAGTGTTACCTATAATGCCAGTGATTTATCTTGTAATGATGCTGTAGAGGTTACTAGAACAGTAAATGTAGTGACTACATTAGATGTAGAAGAGACTGTATTTACAAAAGGTATTAGTGTATATCCTAATCCAGTAAATGAAATTATTACCATACAATCTGATCAAAACGTAATGGATCAAATTAAAATTCTAGATGTAAGTGGTCGTGTTATTAAAAAAACAAGTAATCGATTAGGAACGATTTATCGTATGAATCTATCTGATATCTCACAGGGGGTCTATTTTTTACAAATAACTTCAGAAGGTAAAGAAGCTGTAAAACGAATTATAAAAGAATAAATATTCGTTAATAAATCTATAAAAACAGGTTTGTTGCTAATGCAATTATTTAAAAATGGTCATTGGTTGCAAACTTGTTTTCTTCAATTAAACAATTAATTTATAAGATAACATGAAAATAAAAATAGGGTAAGCTAAAAGATCCCTGTCTTAGTAATATAACCTACTTAAAACCCCGAATTATGAATTACTTATACTACACTATTATTAATTACTACAAATTAATACAACCTAAACAGTTTTAATATATAGTACAATTGTACAATACTATTTTCTTTGGTATCAAAGATATCTTAGTTAAAATACAGTAGTCAACCTCAAATTAACCTCAACTTATCCTATCATGAAAAAAATTACAATTAACATTTATGTGATGTTATTGTGTTTGTTTACAGCTCAATTATATTCACAAACCTATACCGAGGTAGAAAATAACAATACTATCGGTAGTGCATTAACAAGTTCTCAAGTTCGAAAGTTTGGTCCTGGGAATTTTGAAGGAACAGTATCTCCTACAGATTCCGATTTTTGGGTGGTTTCCAGAAAATCAGATCAGGCAACCCAAATAAAATTATTGGTTCATGCTAACTATGTTGGTAATACTCCAAATGTAGATTTTAGAGTCTGGGAATATTCAGGAGGTAATTGGGGAGTTACTGGCTCGGTAGTTGGAACGCTCAGAGCATCTCCTAGACCTGGATTTTTTTATCATGAAATAGACTTAAATTATCAAAATAATTTAAATGGCAGTGGTATTAGTAATAACTATTATGCTCTAGAAGTGTTTACAACTTCGGCAACTCCTATTAATTATTCCATACCATTTAATCCTTCAGCAGATTTTCCTTATTGTTATGAATTTACTATTCCAAGTATTACTCCTTTTCAGGTGAACGATACGGATGTAACACTAAATGATTTACAAATAGATGGAATCGATGATCGTTATTATATTGTTAAGTTCTCTGCAACCAATTCTTTTACAGATTTCACCGATCATTATATTCAGGATCAGGCTTTACCTGCAGTAGCAGCTAGTAATTCATATAGTGGCTCAGGTGAACATATTGTATATGTAGGCACAGATAATGGTGCTATACAATCTGCTATGACCATGACCAATTTACAACGAAACACAGCCTATTATTATAAAGTATACACCTATAGTAATTGCCAAGGGTATATAAATTATAATAATACAGGAACACCCTTAGCAGTGACTACTTGTCCAGGTACAGTGCCTGGTGTAGGCTCGGTAAACTCTGTATCACCAACATCACCTACTACTGCAACTATAAATACTTTAGGAAGACCAGCAGGAGCTGATACATCTATAGGATATTTAGTTAAGTTTAGTGACACCAATAGTTTTACAGCTCCAATTACTGGAACAACATTACCAACTGCTTCTACAGACTATTCTGGAAAAACAGGAGAACAAGTAGTGTATACTGGTGCAGTAGGAAGTGCGGCAGGAACTACAGATGCTATTAATCAAGTAATAACAGGGTTACAAATCAATACCAACTACTATGTAAAGGTATATACTTACGATTTATGTGGTGGCACCTATAATTTTGAAACCACAGGGTCTCCAGTAGTAACCACCAATTATGTGTGTGCGGCACCGTTATCGGCAGTAACAAATATAACTACAAATGTAACAGGAACTACTACAATGGATATTAGTTCATTTACACCACCATCCAATGCTTCACAAGGAACATTGGCATATATAATTAAAGTAAGTGATACAGATGCTTTTACAGCACCTATATCAGTGCCAGCTTCATCAAGTACAGCGTATAATACAGCTATTGGTGGAGAGCAAGTAGTATATATTGGTTCTTCGGCATCGCCAAACTTATCTATTACTGGTTTAGCAGAAGTAACAACTTATTATGTGAAAATATATGCATATAATACTTGTGGGGGTGCCGATTATTTTGAAACAACAGGAAGTACTTCGGTTTCTATAACTACATGTGGAACACCTACTGGAAATTCAGAACTAAATTCGTTTAGAACAGATTTACATTGGGAAAATAGAGTTTCGCCCATTATCTCTAACGTTCCAACAAATGTAGAAGGTCAAGTAGTAAAAATAAATATAGAAAATTCTTTTACTGATATAACGGGAGCTTTAAATACATTACCAACGGCTGATGTAAATTATTCTGGCTCTGGTGAGCAGATAATTTTAGTTGGAGCATTTCCAGAAGGGCAAGTTTTTACAGGGCATAATTTATTGCCAAACACACAATATTTCTTTAAGATTTATTCTTATAAAGAATGTGCAGGAGTCTATTATTTTTCGAATACTTCTGATGCTATTGCTACATATACACCTGGTGTAACGGATAAATTAGCATCTAATGCGCAAATCAATAATTTTACAGGTACGGCGTTCACCCTAGCATCGTTTACTGCAGCTCCAGCCGCTGATAACGGACTAGGAATACCTAAAGGGTATATTATAAAAATGAATACAGTAAATAGTTTTACACCTCATAGCTTTAGAGGGCCAATCCCTACACCAGATGCAGATTATAAAGGAGGAGAACAAGTGGTGTATGTAGGCAGTTCAATAACACCTAATCTGGAAATAACAGGATTAACACCAGATACCACCTATTATTTTACAGTTTATGCTTATAACGATTCTGGAGCGCCATATTTTTTAAATAGCTATCAACAAGTAGGGTATGAATTCTCAATAGTAAATAATGGATCTTTAATTACGCCAACGATGACATTTGATGATGTCACGGTTAGCGCGGGTGATCCCAATTTTAATTTGAATGCAACCTCTGATTCTAGTGGAGCAATTAGCTATAGAATTATAAATAATGGAGACACAGGAACAACATTAAGTGGCACAAATAATGAGACGGTCACTATAGGTAGTGCAGGAACAGTAATTATAGAAGCTTCACAAGCAGCAACGGCAACACATCAAATTGCTTCTAAAACTATGATCTTAACCATTGATAATGTAAGAGCTACTATTAATAATGGCTTCTTTTATTCTCAAGGCGATGGTACTACAACTATAGATTTAGCGACAGTATTCACATCGAATTCAACTGGGGCAATGACCTTTGAAATTATAGGAGAAGCACTTGGTCATTCTATTTCTGGAGCTATTTTAACTGCAAGTCATAATCCTGGATCGTTTATCATTAAAGTGTCTCAGGAAGCTGATGCTAATTATTCTGCTACTACAGAGTATATGGTAGCTACATGTTTTAGATCAGGTTTTGCTGCGACAGATTTCGCGATGAATTTCTTTGATTTCTCATTAAACCCCGGAGAAACATTTGAGATAAAAGACGCTAAATCTTTTTCGAGTCAAACAATAGTTTATTCCATTGTAGGAACAGATGCTACAGGTTCTACAATAGTTGGAAATACGTTTACAGCGGGTTCGCCAGGAACGGTAACGTTAAGAGCAGTACATCCTGGAGAAAGTTTTTATAACCCTTTAACAAAAGACATTACTGTAACTATAGTTGGCACCCCGCAAACTATTACATTCAATGCGCTAAGCGATGTGACTTATGGTGATGCCAACTTTAATTTAACAGCAACATCAGATTCTGGGTTAACAGTCACTTATGCAAGCTCAAATACAAGTGTTGCAACTATTTCAGGTAACACAGTGACTATAGTTGGAGAGGGCACAACAACCATTACCGCTTCTCAATCTGGAAATGGAACATATAATCAAGCAGTAGATGTTCAACAGGAACTTACCGTGAATAAAAGGGCCATTGAAGTCACAGCAGATACTAAGACCAAAGTATATGGTGATGTAGATCCAGCCTTAACCTATCAAATAACTTCTGGTAGTTTAGTAGGAAGTGATGCTTTTACAGGAAGTATCTCAAGAGTAACAGGAGACAATGTAGGAGATTATGCGATCAATCAAGGCACTTTAGCATTGAATAGTAACTATACATTGTCTTTTGTTTCAGATGATTTAAGCATTACAGCAAAAGCCATTGAAGTTACTGCAGA
>CANMLX010000009.1 GCA_947498845.1 uncultured Flavobacteriaceae bacterium
AACTCCTTATTACACCACTATTTACATCCTATTATTTTTTTATTCTAATCTTTACTAGTTAGTCTTTAGTCTTTAGTGAAATAATATATATGGAATTTCTTTTTTATATCTTACCTGATTATTTATCCTCTATTGCCTATTGCCTATTGCCTATTGCCTATTGCCTATTGACTATTGACTATTGACTATTGACTATTGACTATTGACTATTGACTATTGACTATTGACTATTGACTATTGACTATTGACTAAAACTACTGTTTACTTTTATTGAATACCTAGCATTAACTATTTATCTTTAATAATGTTTTCAACCATTAATCACTGACTACTAACTATTGGCTTTGAGCTATGGTTTTAGTTGTTAGTGAAATCATCTTATATATTATCTTTGTTTTTTACATAGTATTCTGTTCGCAGTTCGCAACTTTCGGTAATCCGGCATTGCTCTTTAGTCGCTTTTCTATTAGCTGTTATCTTTAATCTATTGTCCTTAATTGCTCATTATTAATTATCCATTGTTAATTGTCCATTATTCATTGTTCATTGTTCATTATCCATTGTTAATTGCCCCCACGTTAGGGATAGTAGTGAAACATTTATGTTCATGAATTCATTAATGCAAAATAGAAAATATGAATAAAAGCCCACAGAAAGGTACGATCGGGGACTTGAAACGTATAGCCCGACCCAAAGAGGAACACCATAGATTAAATGGAGTGTTGGACTGCTTGAAGTATTGGATTACTTAGACTGCTGAATTGCTGGACTACTTGGAGTATTTAGACTAATTGGGGTGTTAGACTTCTGGATCTTGGGTAATGACGACTAATAAACACTCCGTCTTGATACTTTAATAGACGGAGTGTATATTATTAAATAAATAGAATTGGATCGTTGTCCTCATCGTTTTCTTCATATTCTTCTAAATAGGTTTTAGGATAAAGCGCGCCACTTACTTTATTTATATAATGTATAGCCCATCTTGTTAATAATCTGTCTATATGCCTTCCAATATGCTTTAAGGTTTTCATTTTTTTAATATTTATGAATAAAAAAAGGTGCTTCATTACTATGAGCACCTTTTTTATTCTAGTTTTTTTAATTTTCAATACTATAAGTGCTCTAAGTATATGTGTTTGCGAATGACTAATGTTAATGTTGTTTGCATTGTACATTTAGATATTAAAAATTGATGTAATAATGGTTTCATAATAAAAAGGTTTAATTAAGTTAAATAAAAAAGGCGCCCAATTTCTTGTAATTGGACGCCTTGTGTTAAAAGTTGTATATTAAAATGTTTATATAATCATTGTTTTTAATAGTACATAGCGCCCTCTACTCGGTTTTAAAATCGAGACTCTTCGCGTACAAAGCGATAAAAAGGTGATATGTAATTGATAATTCATCATTGTCAAACCAAAAATCCAATATTTAAATGAATTAACAAAGAAACTTATTGTTTTTTCTATGAGTAAACAAAATAAACTGTAAAATGCACATTTTGCTATATAAATTAAATTGAAATTATAACTCATATATATATTGTATCTAATTCCTTATACTATTATCTTTGCCAACTGAATTTAATTTTTTTTAATGATACATATTACATTGCCCGACGGAAGTATTAAAACGTTTGAAGAAAACGTTACTCCTATGGATGTTGCCAAAAGCATTAGTGAAGGTTTAGCTAGAAACGTGATTTCTGCCAGTTTTAATGGTTCTACTGTTGAAACCGTTACGCCTTTGACCACAGACGGCTCTTTAATTTTGTATACCTGGAAAAACGACGAAGGTAAGCAAGCTTTTTGGCATTCTACAGCGCATGTTTTAGCTCAGGCTATTGAAGAATTATATGATGGTGTTAATCTCACCATTGGCCCTGCTATTGAAAATGGGTTTTATTATGATGTAGATTTTGGTGAGCATACTGTTTCTGAAAAAGATTTTAAAACTATTGAAACTAAAATGCTTGAGATTGCTCGTGGGAAGCATGATTTTAAAATGCGTTCTGCCAGTAAATCTGAAGCTTTAGAACTATATAAGGATAACCCTTTTAAAACTGAACTCATAGAGAACCTTGAGGATGGCACCATTACATTTTGCGATCATAGTACGTTTACCGATTTATGTCGCGGTGGTCATATTCCAAATACAGGTATTATTAAAGCTGTAAAAGTAACTAGTGTTGCTGGTGCTTATTGGAGAGGTGATGAGAATAAGCCGCAATTAACGCGTGTTTACGGTATCTCTTTCCCTAAACAAAAAGAGCTAACCGAGTATTTACATTTACTGGAAGAAGCTAAAAAACGTGACCATAGAAAGCTTGGTAAAGAGTTAGGTTTATTTACGTTTTCACAAAAAGTTGGTCAAGGGTTACCTTTGTGGTTACCCAAAGGCGCTGCTTTACGCGAGCGCTTAGAGAATTTTTTAAAGGCGGCTCAAAAAAAAGCTGGTTATGAGATGGTGGTTTCTCCCCATATTGGACAGAAAGAATTATACGTTACTTCTGGGCATTATGCTAAATATGGTGAAGATAGTTTTCAACCCATAACTACGCCTAAGGATGATGAGGAATTTTTATTAAAACCTATGAATTGTCCTCACCATTGCGAAATTTACAATAGCGCGCAATGGAGCTACAAAGATTTACCTATTCGTTATGCTGAATTTGGTACCGTATATAGATATGAACAAAGTGGCGAATTACATGGTTTAACGCGTGTTAGAGGGTTTACTCAAGACGACGCTCACCTGTTCTGTACGCCAGATCAATTAGACGAAGAGTTTAAAAGTGTTATTGATTTAGTGCTTTATGTATTTGGTTCTTTAGGGTTTGAAAACTTTACTGCTCAGGTTTCTGTAAGGGACCCTGAAAACCCAGACAAATATATTGGCGATGTTGCTAATTGGGAAAAAGCTGAACAAGCTATTATTAATGCTGCTGCAGATAAAGGCTTAGATTATGTAATTGAAGAAGGTGAAGCTGCTTTCTATGGACCTAAGCTTGATTTTATGGTTAAAGATGCTTTGGGAAGACGCTGGCAATTAGGAACAATACAAGTAGATTATAATTTACCTGAACGCTTTGATTTAACCTATAAAGGCAGTGATAATGAGTCACACCGACCTGTTATGATACATAGAGCGCCTTTTGGTAGTTTAGAACGTTTTGTTGCTATTTTACTTGAGCATACTGGTGGTAATTTCCCATTATGGTTAATGCCAACACAGTGTATTATATTGTCTCTTAGTGAGAAATATGAAAAATACTCTGAAAAAGTTTTAAATTTGCTAGAAAATCACGAAATTCGCGCCCTTGTGGATCACAGAAATGAGACCATAGGAAAGAAAATTAGAGAAGCCGAAATGCAAAAACACCCGTATATGTTGATTATAGGGGAGCAAGAGGAAAAAGAAGGCAAGATTACTGTACGTAAGCATGGTGGTGAAGATTTAGGTATGATAGATGTAGATAATTTTGCCAAAATTATAAAAGAAGATATTAGTAAAACGTTAAAATCGTTTTAAAACCATAAAGTTTAATAATACCTGTCGGCAGGCGGGTAAAAAAAAAGAGAAAGCCATAGCAATTAGAAGACGAAGACAGCCTCAAAGAGTATCTCAAGAGGCAAAGCACAAAATTAACTCCAAGATTACAGCCCAAAAGCTGCGTCTTGTTGGAGATAATGTTGACATTGGAATTTACACAAAAGGGGATGCTCTAAGACTAGCAGATGCCCAAGGTTTAGATCTTGTAGAAATTTCACCAAATGCTGATCCTCCTGTTTGTAAAGTTATGGATTATAAAAAGTTTCTTTATGAGCAAAAGAAACGTGAGAAAGCTTTAAAGGCAAAAGCTAGTAAAGTTGTTATTAAAGAAATTCGTTTTGGTCCTCAAACTGATGATCATGATTACGAATTTAAAAAGAAACATGCCGAAAAATTCTTAAAAGAAGGTGCTAAATTAAAGGCTTTTGTTTTCTTTAAAGGACGCTCTATTATTTTTAAAGAGCAAGGACAAATATTATTGTTACGTTTAGCTCAAGATTTAGAGGCTTATGGAAAAGTTGAACAGATGCCAAAGCTTGAAGGTAAAAGGATGACAATGTTTATTGCTCCTAAAAAAGATAAGAAGTAAATTAAATTTAGAATTATTCTCCCTCGACTACGCTCAAGGTGACAATTCTAAATAATGATAAAAAACTGCTGAAACGAGTTCAGTACAAAGGAATTAAGCGAAATAATTAAAACTAGGAGAAGAAAATGCCTAAAATGAAAACTAAATCTAGTGCCAAAAAACGATTTAAGTTAACTGGTACTGGTAAAATTAAAAGAAAGCACGCTTTTAAGAGTCATATCTTAACAAAGAAATCTAAAAAGCGTAAGCTTAAATTAACTCATGATGGTTTAGTACATAAATCTGATGAGGATAATATTAAAACAATGTTACGTTTAAAGTAATAGTGTTTTAATTGGTTAAAACTATTTACAAACCCTGGAGTGTGGCCCATTAAAAGTGTTGAAACGTTTAAATGTTGAAACGTTGATTGTTTTTTTAAATCTAAATTCTAATATAGAAATAGACCAAAAACTAACAACTAAAAACTAAGCAACCGCCCACTACAAAAACAATTAAAATTATGCCAAGATCAGTAAATTCTGTAGCAAAAAGAGCCAGAAGAAAAAAGGTTCTTAAACAAGCAAAAGGTTACTTTGGAAGACGTAAAAACGTTTGGACAGTAGCTAAAAATGCGGTTGATAAAGCGATGCAATACTCGTATAGAGACCGTAGAAACAAAAAGAGAACATTCCGTGCTTTATGGATTACGCGTATTAACGCTGGAGCCAGAGAACATGGATTGTCTTATTCTCAATTTATGGGGAAATTAAAAGCTAACGATATTGAGTTAAACCGTAAGGTTTTAGCCGATTTAGCTATGAATAACCCTGAAGCTTTTAAAGCTGTTGTTGATAAAGTAAAATAAGGCGTATCGCCTATTGTAAAAACATATTATTCGCTTAATTAAAAAATCCGATTCGTTTTGAATCGGATTTTTTGTTTAAAAGTTCATTTAATTTTCTATTATCAAATTTTTTACATTAAAGCTGCTTTCTTTATAAATATTTTCTTCTTAAATATTTCTAACCACGCATACTGTTTTCCACACTCGTAGCAATCAAAAAAATTTAAGTTAAAGTTATCTAATTTTCCTTTGTTTCTCTCGCATTTGGGACATCTACTCATAATCAATTCTTCTTCTTTTTCAATTCATTTTTTTCGGTTTTATAAACTTTGCAAACACCGTGCCAAAACTTCTTTTCAACCTTTAAAAAATGCATTATATCCCATAGAGTGTCAGCACAATTTTTCTGCCTCCGCCATGATCTCGATGCTCACACAAATAAATACCTTGCCATATCCCTAGATTAAGTTGTCCCTTAGTAATTGGTATTTGTACAGAAGCACCCAATAATGAAGATTTGATGTGTGCCGGCATATCATCTGCCCCCTCGTAAGTGTGTTTATAATAAGGTGCATGTTCTGGTACCATTGTATTAAAATGACTCTCGAAATCTGTTCTTACTGTGGCGTCGGCATTTTCATTAATAGTCAAACTTGCAGAAGTATGCTTAATAAATACGTGCAACTGCCCTATTTGAATCTCTTTTAGTTCTGGTAATGCAATTAAAACCGCTTCAGTAATTAAATGAAATCCTCGCTTAAATGGTTTTAATTGTAGTTCCTTTTGGAAAAACTTCATAGTAACAGATTATAATACCAATTCTACCATAAAATGCGACATATAATTCGTTTCTTTTACATGATTTCTGCATTAAAAAAATAAACCGTAGCTATGGCTATGCTTGATTTTTATGCTTTGAACTCCTGTAAAACAACTCAAATTATTTATACCTCATTTTACAGCAAAATTGGTATAATACTTTAAGCAACATCTCTTTCCATTTCTTTTATTGCTGTTTTAAACTCTTGCCAACTTATTTTTCCGTCGCCATCTTTATCGTAACCTTCTATTAGCTTTGAGCCTACCAGACCTCGTATAAATCCATTGATTTCTGCTTCTTTTAAAAGCTTAACGACTTCTGTCTTGGACAATTTTCCATCGCCGCTTTTATCGAAAAAGTTAAAAGCATCTTGAGATGTTTCAAAATGCTTGGTTAGTACGATTTGTATTTTTTTAATTATTGTTTTTTTTGATGCCATTTTTTAATTATTTGATACACCAATATACAAATAAAGTTGTAAGCTATATTTCATAAACTTAAGTATAAAGACTTTTAGAACTTAAGTCTAAAATATATAGATAAATAAAAATAAGATCAATGCACTAGTTTTATTTTATCTATTTTTTAAGATGCTTTGCATAGCCTCTATATGAGAAGACACCTAAAATTGCTATAATAATACAGGCTCCTGCTATAAATTTAAAACTTACTATTTGGTCTCCACTAGCATATGAGTGCAGACCTGATAAATAGAAGTTCACTCCAAAATAGGTCATCATGATACTTGCAAACGCTATAATAGACATTAAGTTAAAACCCCAACGGCCTCTTAAGCCTGGTACTAATCGCATATGAATTATAAAGGCATATACCATAATACTAATTAATGCCCAGGTTTCTTTAGGATCCCAACCCCAATAACGTCCCCAACTTTCATTAGCCCACATACCTCCTAAAAAGTTCCCTATGGTTAACATCACCAAGCCTACTGTTAAGGCCATTTCGTTAATTATGGTTAGTTCTTTTATATTTAAGCTTATTATGGCTTTATTTTTATCTGTAGTAATGGCCATAAGGCATAAAGACACAACACCAAGTACTAACCCTAATGTAAATGGACCATAGCTTGCCACAATAACAGAGACATGAATTAACACCCAATAACTGTCTAGTACAGCTTGTAAATTTGATATGGATGGGTCTAACCAATTTTTATGTGCAAATATCAATATTATTGAGACTACAAATGCTGCCGAAGCTATCGTTAGATCTGATGTTTTTCTTTTTCCAAAAAAACTTCTTTTATGGTTTCTATTTTCTTTCTTACTCACCCCTGTTGCTAATCCAAAAAACATGGTAGACCATGCCACGTAAAGCATGGTTTCATAGGTATCTGTCCACGGTGCATGCCCAGAGACATACCAGCGTACGGCCAATCCAGTAATATGTATTAAAAACAAAACTACAATACACCACTTAAAAATAATTACGCCTATATTAACAACTTTATTTTTGTGATAAAATATTTGAAGTATCAAAAACACAAACATTAAAAAACCAGAAATAAAATAGTAATAGGATAATTTTTTAAATAATCCCAAATTAATGTAGGCTATTTCAGCTTCTATTTTTTCGTCACTTAACATAACGTCATGACCATACTTGTTTTGTGTTTTTTTAAAGGCTTCTAATAATTTTGAAGCTTCAGAAAAATCTTTTGTTTGTTTTCCTTCATTTACTTTAAACAAATAGGCTTTAAAACCATTTTTAATAAAGTTTGAGTATAAAGAGTCGCCTACTTTATAATTTCCTGATTGATAATCGTAAGCAGAAATCCATTTATTATTTTCATTATTAGGCAATGGAAATATTTTCAATGAACGCCCCAATAATGTATTGTAAAATAAGTTAACACGTTGATCGACTTCTTTAAATTGTTCTTGAAATGCATTTGCAGGGTTTGCTCTATAAGCTTCATCTAAATAGGGCATTAATTTATAATTACCTTCTTTTGTAAAAAAATCAGATAAAGCCACACGCTTGGCTTTTTTATCTACACCAATTATCTTACGTATAGAATCTGCTTTTTTATACTTTAAATAAATTATAGGTACAGTACGCCATAACATAGAATTTCCTTGAATGGATAGAAACACTTGGTTGTGATCTAAACCTTCATAATTCTCTTGATAACTTATTTTTCTTAATAATTCTGATGTATACGTGTTCATGGGTTTCATACGCCCATCTGTATCTTGTATTACCAAATGACCAAACTCATTGGCATGTTTTTTGGGTATTCTATTTTTAAGTAGGAATGAATCTAACTGAGCTTTCGTAGGTTTTTCAAAATGATCATGCTTATCATCTGGTGTATGCTCATGTTGATGTTGTGAAAAACCACTTAAACCAATACAGAAGATTAAAATAGTGAGGTATTTTTCTTTTTTGGCTTGTACGCTTTGCAGACGACGTTTTAAATCACTAAATCTTGTCCCTTTACTAAATAGGATAGCTAATAATCCAAAGTATAGCATAAAATAACCTATGTAAGTTAATAACGTTCCCCAATAGTCATGGTTTACAGATAATATTGTTCCTTTTTCATCTGGGTCAAAATTTGATTGAAAAAATCTGTATCCACGATGGTCTAAGATATTATTCATAAAGATTTTATAATCAAAATCTCCTTTTTCTTTATCTAATACTGTGACTTCACTAGAAAATGCTGAAAAACTTTTTTCTGTACCTGGATAGCGTTCTGCTTCAAAATCGTTTAACTTAATATCAAAAGGAAGCTGTAATGCTTTAGCGCCATACTTAAATGCAAAGTCTAAGCCTCCCACTTTTATTTGTTTAAAATTATTATTGATGTAGGGACCTCCTAATACGCCTACGCGCTTTGTTTCTCCGTTTGTCGTTACTTTTAATACCAGCCCATCCTCACTGTTTTTTAATAATTGTGACTTTTTAACCACATCAAAAACACCTTTGGTAACGGGTTTTGGGAATACCATTTGCATGTTGCCTATAACATAGCGCGAACGTAAGTGTAATGGTTGTAAGCTGTCTTTAACCAGTTTTCCTTGTGCTCGAGTGGCCATAGTCATATACTCTCCCTCAAAAGGTGAATTTATGGTTAAGGCATCTCCTTGGTTCGTTATATTAATAGCGCCTTGGGTTGGTTTGTTTAATGCAAATAAGATACCATGTATACTCGCTATTTGTCCTTCCTTAAGAAAATGATTATGTGGTCCATTTGTTCCTGCTTCTACAATTTTTAAGTATGCTTCGCCTTTAGCATCTGGAATAATGTCTTCCTCCGCCCCTTTTACAAACTTTTCCAATTCTATCCTTACAGGTTGGTTATTGTAAATGGTTTCTATACTAAAATCATTATCTAATCGTGGTGAAAAATCGACTTCTTTTTCAAAAGGCAGTCGTTGTGCTAGTCCGTTTATTTTGTAGTCACCATCAATGTAAGCTGTTATATACGTTTTTTGCGAGAGAAATGTGTTTTCGGTTGCGCCTTCTCTTATGGGCATCATGCCTTCGTAACTTATATACCGTGTAATTCCCGCTCCTACTAATATAAAAATGAATGCTAAATGTAGTATTAAGGTCGCCCATTTTTCTTTTTTATATAATCTAAACCTAAAAATGTTACCAGTAAAATTGATTACAAAAAGTAGCATGATAACTTCAAACCACCAGGCGTTATAAATTAAATTTCTGGTATATGGTGTTGGTGATGTATCCATGTTTCTATCCAGAAGCGTTCCTGTAGCCATAGCAACCGCAAAAGCAATAAATAAAATAGCGGTAAGACGTGTAGAGAATAGGATTTTCGCAAGTTTGTCCCTCATAATTTTGCTCAATTTTTAGCTTGTGCAAATTTAGGTATTTAAGTCCATTTTTAAATCTATTTTAACTTAATATAAACCTATGGTATTTACGAATAATTTAAAAAAACATATTAGCCTTCGATGATTTCTTTATATTCTAGAAAAAAGGCTTCAAACAAGCTCATTTTCTCATTAAAAAACACCATGACTTCCTGCCATGTATTTTTATTATGTATAGAGACTTTTTGTTCTAAAGGGATGTAAATTCTGGATATTTCTTTACCATTTTCTAAAAAATAGGTGTCTTCAAAAATAGCTTCTGGTAAATACTCATCTAAAAGTATTGTTTTCAAGGCTTGCAACTTTTCCCAGTATTTGATTCTATGCTCTAAATCGTCCTCCAAATCTAAAGCGATTAGTGCTTTTTTTGTATCGAAATAAAATTTAAAACTTACACCTTTAAGTTTGGTATTGTATAATATCCACTTTCTTGGAAACGATTTTCCAAAACTAGTCCAAAATTCTTCTCTTAAAATTCTAGATGCCTCTTTACTGAACACTTGGTTGTTGGTTGTTGGTTGTTGGTTGTTGGTTGTTGGTTTTTGGTTTTTGGTTTTTGGTTTTTGGTTTTTGGTTTTTGGTTTTTGGTTTTTGGTTTTTGGTTTTTGGTAAAGCTACTTTTTATTTTTATTGAATACCTAGCATTATCTATTAATCTTTAATAATGTTTTCAACCATTAATCTACTGACTATTGTCTACTGACTACTGACTATTGATTAAATTAAAAAAGCAATACCCACACCTAAGATAATAGATACAAACTTAGATAAGTTAAACTTATGCCCTTCTCCACTTTCAAATAGTATGGTGGTTGAAATATGCAAAAATATACCAATAACTAGTGCATTAATAAAATGAATATATTGTTCTATTCCTGGTGTGAAGTTTGAAATTAAAGTACCTATTGGTGTCATTAAAGCAAAAATCACAAGAAATAAAGCAATCTGTAATTTGGTATAATTAGATTGTAATAGAAAAAGACTCACCAATGCTGCTACAGGTATTTTATGAATTAACACACCATATACCATATCGTTATGTTCATGTATTGGGAATCCTTCTAAAAAACTATGCAGACATAAACTTATGAATAGTAGCCAAGGAAACTGTGCTTCGCTTTTATGGATATGAACATGCCCGTGTTCTGCGCCCTTAGAAAATAGCTCTAAAATGATTTGTAACAAAATACCAATCATGATAAAAAGCCCTGTAAGTTTTGAATTTAAATGCTCATAAACTTCTGGTAGCAATTCAAAAAGTGTTAAGGCCAACAAAAATGCACCACTAAAAGACAATAATAATTTGGTTACCCAAGATTTTTTAGATTTAAAAAACACAGCCAACAATAGGCCTATCACAACAGCTAAAATGGGAAATAAAAATCTATGCATAAGTTGCAGTTATTTAAATATCATAATTAAACGTTCTGATGTTTTGGCACGAAATTTACGTAATTTGTAATCACCAAAAACTTCTAATAGTGTGACTCCTGCTCTTTTAAACAAATCTTCAAAATCGGCTAAAGTAAAAGCTTTAACCCGTTCTTCAAAATTATAAGTTTCTCCTTCTGCTTCAAAATTAATCTCCTTTACAATGTAACCATCTTTAACAAAGCGTTGCATATTAAATGTAATGCCATCTACTTCCTTGGAGTTTTTAGCTACTAGATTCTCTATTACGAATTCTGTATTCATAAAATCGATAACGCCAAAACCAGATTCATTTAAGTTAGATTTTATTGCTTTTATAGTGTTTAAGTTATCTTCATCTTTATCAAAATATCCAAAACTGGTAAATAGGTTGAATACAGCATCAAATTCTTCTCCAAAGGGTTTACACATGTTGTGTACTTCGAATTTTAAACGCTCGTTTTCAAACTGTTTTGCATAAGTTATACTATTTTCACTTAAGTCTGCTCCTGTAACATTATACCCTATTTTGTTTAAGTATCTGGAATGTCGCCCTTTTCCGCAAGCTAAATCCAATACAGTTCCTCGCTCTGGTAAGTTTAAATATTGGGTTATGTTGTCCATAAACAACTGTGCCTCTGCATCATTTCTATCGCTGTAAAGTATATGGTAAAACTTTGTATCGAACCACGAAGCAAACCATTTTGTAGTATTGTTTGTCATATATTTTTTAAGGTGTTCTTGCTAATACTCTAATTCGTTCAAAATAGTAGCTTACCTAATAATTGCGGCAAAATTACACTATTTTTGCAATCTATTCGACGTAAAATATGGGAGATAATTTCAATATGGTTGCCAAAACTTTATTTGGCTTTGAAGAACTATTAGAAAAAGAGTTAACACAACTTGGTGCGCAACATGTAAAGAAAGGCGTGCGCAGTGTTTCTTTTGTTGGTGATAAAGGCTTTATGTACAAGGCTAATCTGGGTTTACGTACAGCTATTAAAATTTTAAAACCTATCCATACATTTCGTGTTACTAGCGAAAAAGACTTGTACAACAAAATCTATGATATGGAATGGGAAAACTATTTAAAACCTACTGGCTCTCTTGCCATAGATGCAACTATACATTCGCAACTCTTCACACATTCTTTATTTATAGCTCAAAAAACCAAAGATGCTATAGTTGATCGATTTAGAGAAAAAACCGGGCAACGCCCCAATGTAGACTTAAAATTTCCAGATTTAAAAATTAATATTCGTATTGATAGACAAGAATGTACTGTATCATTAGATACTTCAGGTGAATCTTTACACAAACGCGGTTATAAATTGGCTACTAACATTGCGCCTATTAACGAAGTTTTAGCTGCTGGTTTAATTATACTTTCTGGTTGGGATGGGCAATGCGATTTTATGGACCCTATGTGTGGTAGTGGTACTATGCTTATTGAAGCTGCTATGATTGCTTGTAACATCCCTCCTAACCTTATGCGAAAAGAGTTTGCTTTTGAGCGCTGGCAGGACTGGGACGTTGAATTGTTTGAAAAAATAGAAGAATCTTTACTGAAAAAAACACGTGATTTTCACCATAAAATTATAGGTTATGATAAAGCACCTAGTGCTACGACTAAAGCTAGAGAAAATATTAAAAATGCCCAACTAGACGATTTTATCACTGTAAAGCACGAAGACTTTTTTAAAACTCAAAAAGGCGGTCATGAAAAATTACACATGGTTTTTAATCCGCCTTACGGCGAGCGTTTAGATATAGACATGGAAGCCTTTTATAAAAATATTGGGGATACGCTTAAACAAAATTATCCTGGTACCGATGCCTGGTTTATTACTTCTAATCTTGATGCTTTAAAACATGTTGGTTTGCGTCCTTCTAGAAAAATACACTTATTTAATGCAAAACTAGAATCGCGTTTGGTGAAATATGTAATGTATGAAGGGAGTAAAAAAGGGAAGTATATGAAATAGTTGTTGATGTGTTAATGTGTTGATGTGTTGATGTGTTGATGTGTTGATGTGAAATTACTACTTGAAAAACACTCTAATGTTTTCTTAACTTTATTATTTGTAATTATTCTCTGCTTTAATAATTTTTGACATAAATGTAAATCATGAAAAATAGTATCACAATAACTTACTGCTCCCAATGTAATTGGCTAATGCGTTCTACATGGATGGCTCAGGAATTACTCACAACTTTTAATTTAGAAATTAATACACTTACATTAATACCTGGTACTGGTGGGATTTTTGAAATTTCGGCTAACAACAAACTTATTTGGTCCAGAAAAACAGATGGTGGCTTTCCTGAAATTACCGAACTAAAAAAACGAGTTAGAGATATTATTGCTCCTGAAAAAAGTCTTGGACATATTGATAGGAAGAAAGATTAATAGCCAATACTCTATGTTTTGAAACATACGAAGTTTTAAACTTCGTTCTCTTATGTATGAATTCCTTACCATAAGTAAAAACAAAAACTGTTCAATAAGAAAACTATGCTTTTTCTAAAGTAGCTTATAAGTTATTTTTTTCTTACTCAAGGACGATACATACAAGTCAGCGCTAGCGGGCTTTAACTTGTACAAGCAATAAGAGCCAAGTATGGTGATATGTATGATATAGGCATTGAAGAAGCTAGAAAGCATTTTGTTAAAGAAGTAATTCCAATTTTAGAAAAACAATTTTTAAAAGAATAAATTGGTTAAATATGAAAATTAAACCGTTCGAGGGTATAGATAATATAAATTTTGATGATAATTATAATGAAGTCAAAAATAAATTGAGATCTAAATATGAGGAGGATATGAATCATTTCATGGACAAAAAGTATCCGAGACTATACATCAAAGAATTAGATTTAATTATATGTTTTTATGAAGATTATAAGTCTATCCGTTATTTCGAATTTCATAAAGAATCTAAAGAAATAATATTTCAGGGAGTTAATTTAATTAACAAAGAGTATTCTGAATTATTAAAATTTATAAAAGAGATTGATTCAAACATTGAGATTGATGAAAGTGATTTCACATCTAAAAAACTTGGTATTACTGTAGGAAGAGAAGTCGTGGATTCAAAATATAGTGAAGAAATTACATCCATTGTGATTTTTGATGATAAATATTGTTCTGAGCCAGAAATTGATTTAGAAGAGTTATATAAATCAATAATGGGAAAAGATTATCCCTCCTGATGGCCCAGCTCTTCGAAGTTTGTAACTTCGAAGCATAAAAAAGAAAGTATAAAGTAAATAATAAATCAAAGCTACATTTTGAAAGAGATGTAGCTTTTGTTTTTTATGAATATTGTAAAAATGCGAAGTTTAAAACTTCGCACAGCTATAATAACTATATATACTAATTAACACGAATAAAAAAAACACTTTATTTTTCTTCATCCAAATGTATTTAATCCTTAAAATAGTTTTAAAAATTTATAGCATTCTACATAACAAAAATAATCTCTATGAATGAAGGTATTTTACAACACCAAACACTTAGATAGCGTATCTTGATAAATCGCTTCGTATTTAGGGACTATAGCATGTAAATCGAATTTTGAAGCTTCTTGTCTTGAGTTATTTTTAAAAGTATTTAAATGTTCTTCATCTTTTAGAATCTTCAATGCGTTTTTAACCATGCTATCTATATCACCTACATCACTTAAATACCCAGAAAAACCTTGGATATTCACTTCTGGAATACCTCCTGTATTGCTTGAAATAACAGGCACTCCAGATGCCATAGCTTCTAGTGCTGCTAAACCAAAACTTTCGGTTTGCGAGGGCAACAAAAACAGGTCACTAAAACATAATATTTTATCTATTTCGTTACTTCTTCCAAAGAAAATAACCTTATCTAAAATACCTAATTCTATACAGCGTTGTTCTGCTTTTTCTTTATCTGGTCCTTCCCCGATCAACATCAATTTTGCAGGGGTTTCTTTTTGTATACCATAAAAGACATCAATAACATCGAGCACGCGTTTTACTGGACGCAAATTACTAATATGAGTGATGATTTTTTCATCTTCATTTGCCATCATTTCTCTTTGACAATCTGTAAAACCATGATTGTATTTATCTAAATCTATAAAGTTTGGAATAACATTTATATCTTGTTTTATATCAAATAGACGTAAGGTATCTTCTTTTAAACTCTTAGAAACCGCCGTTACTGCATCCGATTTATTAATACTAAATGTCACGGCTGGTTTATAGAATGGGTGACTTCCTACAAGTGTTATATCTGTACCATGAAGTGTCGTAACTATAGGGACATGAATCCCTTCTTCCTTTAGCATTTTTTTAGCCATATATGCTGCATAAGCATGCGGTATCGCATAATGTACATGCAAAATTTCTATTTTATGAAGTTTAACCATATCCACTAATTTGCTGGATAAAGCTAACTCATAGGGTTGATAATGAAACAATGGATATTCGGGTACATTTACTTCATGATAATGTACATTATTGCTCAATAATTCCAACCTTACTGGTTGATTATACGTAATAAAGTGGATTTCATGACCTCGTTTAGATAGTTCTAAACCAAGCTCTGTTGCTACTACACCACTCCCTCCAAAGGTTGGATAACATACAATTCCTATTTTCATGTTTCATCTTTTTTAGTACTCTATTTGAGATTAAGTACTTTAGTCTTCAATCGCTTCGTATATTAAACGTTGAATTTCTGTTCTAATATTTTCTCTTAACAATAAATTTTTTCCTGCATTAGGATACGTTCTGTTTGCTAAAAACACATAGACAATGTCTTCTTTTGGATCTGCCCAGGTATAAGTTCCTGTAAATCCAGAATGCCCAAAACTTTTCATTGACAAACAACCGCATGTTGGTCCTACATCACCTAATTGAGGTTTATCAAATCCCACGCCTCTCCTATTATTTTTTTCGCAATAATAACAGGTATTGAATTTATCTAGTGTCTCAGACTTTAAATAATGTTTACCTCCATAAAATCCTTTTTGCAAATACATTTGCATTATTTTAGCCACATCGTTAGCATTACTAAATACGCCTGCATGTCCTCCTATGCCGTCTTGCATTGCTGCTCCCATATCATGTACATAGCCATGTACTTTTTGATAGCGGTAATAATCATCAATTTCTGTGGGTACTATATGTTTATTACTTATCTTTCTGTAGGGGTTATACATCGTATAATTAGCACCTAATGATTGATAAAAATGAGTTTGTACCAACTCATCTAGCCTTTTGTCGTAATGCTTCTCTATAAATTTCTTTAAAATATAATATGGGAAATCACTATATCTGTATCTTAAACGGGATAGTAAATCTGATTCTCTGATAATTTTCTGTATAGAATCCTGATAATCACTTCTTAAAAAGAGATTTTTAGAGACTTCTATATTAAACTTTTTACTTTTATTTTTTCTATAATATTTTTCACTTGGCTTTTTAGTAATACTATCTATAGTATGATAATAAAATGGTTCCCAAGGTTTTAATTGGGCGTAATGAGATAGGATTTGCTTAATTGTAGCATTCGCTTTATTGGATGTTCTATATTCTGGTAGTAACTTAGACAGTTTACTATTTAATGATACAATACCTTTTTCTTCTAACTCCATTATCAAAGGTAGTGTGGCTAAAATTTTTGTTAGCGAAGCAACATCATAAATATCGTTAAAAGCAACTTTTTCTTTTCCTTTATAAGTATGTTTACCAAAATTCTTATTGTAAAATACTTTTCCTTTTCTTGCTATTAAAAGCTGAATACCAGGCGTCATTTTTCCATTAACTGCATGGTTTGCAATAGAGTCTATTAATTTAAGCTTATCGGAATTAATACCTACACGTTCTGGTATGGTATACCCTAGTCTTTTAATTTCATCGTACACAATGCCATCGCCTGCTTTAAAGTAATCGCTAATAGACACTGGCAGACAGCCTTTTGCTGGAATTGCCCCAAAAATTAATTGTGCCGATTTTTGCTGCGCTACTTTACTATTCTGGTAACTTACAACAATACTCTCTATGTTACTAATAGTGCTTATATCGTTTAAAGCATAGGGCTTGGTAAATACATCTAAAATAACATCATGTTTTCTGGATATCTCGTGTAACCATACTAATTGCTGATTTGTAAATTTATGCGCTTTCCATGGGTTTTCATTAGAACGATGAAAGCCTATAATTACCGTATTATAGGGCTGTAACTTTGTCATTAATTCTCCTAAAACATTTGCTTCTATTTGGTGTACTTTTGTGTACTTTTTTAATTCATCTAAAAATACACTTCCATCATCATCCCCCATTTTAACGTAAGCAATTGTTTTTGTCTCTAGATTAGTTAAAGGCAATAAATTTTTCTCGTTTTTTGAAACAGTAAGGGCATTTTCTATGAGTTCTTCATAAAGCACATTATCTTTTAACCTATTTAAATCTTTGGTTAAATTGTACAACCCTATGGGCTCGTAATTATTAAGTCCTACTTTATATTTAGCTGCTAGTATTTTTTTTACCGAATGTGCTAAACGTTGTTCTGTTATTTCTCCTTTTTTATAAGCGTTCAATATCTTGGAAACTCCTACTCCTACATCTTCAGACATTAGCATCACATCGTTTCCTGCTTTAAATGCTGCTAAATCGATATCTCCAGATTCATCAAAATCTGCAGCTCCTTTCATGGTTAGCGCATCTGTAAAAATAAGCCCCTGAAACCCTAAAGAGTCTTTTAGAATATCTGTTACTATATGTTTTGACAATGATGAGGGATAGCCGTCTCTTGGTTCTAAACTTGGTACGTTTAAGTGTGCTACCATAACACTGGAAAGTCCTTCCTTTATTAGCTTTTTGTAGGGATACAATTCTATAGAATCAATTCTCTTTTCACTAAAATTAACTGTAGGTAACGTTTTATGTGAATCGGTATCGGTATCGCCATGCCCTGGAAAATGTTTTGCATTAGCTAAAACACCTGCACTTTGCATACCTTTCATGAATGCTAAAGCTTTATTGGTTACATTATCTCTATCCTCACCAAAGGAGCGATTGCCTATAATAGGGTTTTTAGGATTTGTATTTATATCTACCACTGGAGCAAAGTTAAAATGTACGCCTAAACGTTTACAATGTTCTCCTATTTGACGTCCTGTTTGCTCTACTAGTTTATTATCTTTTATGGCTCCTAAAGTCATATTCCAAGGGAACGAATATGTTGAGTCCAAACGCATACTTAATCCCCATTCTGCATCCATCCCTATTAGCATAGGTACTTTAGATAGTAACTGTAACTCATTATTTAATTTGGCTTGTCTTACCGGCCCTCCATTGGAATAAATAATCCCTCCTATATGATGTTGTCTTACTAAATCTACAATTGCCTTTTTTTCTGCATTTGTTTGATTGGACATCACTTGTACCATATACAATTGTCCAACCTTTTCTTTTAATGTCATGGTATTGTATACGCTATCTACCCATTTTTTTTGTAGGTAGCCATCCTTTCGCAATAATGGATTTTCTGGTTCTTGTGCGTTTAAAAGACTAAGAAAAAGCAGTAGTATTATAGAAGTGACTTGGCGCATAAAAAAAATTTAATCGTTATTATTAGTATTTAACACTAATAACTATGCCAAAATAACACTTTTAAAAAAAAGAGAAAAACTTTTATTTATCTATTAATTTCCATGAGCGTACCCAATCGTAAGATGTTGTCCTATCTTCAACAGAAGCATTCATACCACCATCAACAGGTACTGGATTCCAGTTATAAGTTTCAACGACCATTCTTAAATACATTTTTAGATTGAAATCTGCCTTAGGTTTTACTTTAGATTGAAATTTCCCATCCAAAAAGAAAAGTATTTCATCTTTACTTTTCCACCAAACAGCATACACATGATAATCGTCATAGACTTTACTTCCAATAGATGCTTTTGCTGGAACAGTTCCTTTTACAAAATCACAACCATCTGGTATATGTCTGCTGTGTGTATTGGAATTCATAAACTCATCAAACTTTATGGTAAACCCTTGTTTGCTTGTTCTTTCTCCAAAACACTCTTGAATATCCAACTCTGTCGTTCTACGATCACAAAAATTAGCGTTTCTTTTCTCATTAATCAACCAAAAGGTAGACGACATAAACGTTTTATTAGCTTTCATTCTACATTCATAATACCCATAGGTCATACCGCTTCTAGAACCTACATAACCGCCGCCATGCGTAAATGTTTTACCGTTTTTTATAATAGGTTTTGGTAGTTTTTTTGCTGTAATCTGCAATTTCCCTTCTGCCAATTTTATATTCTCTGCTTGAAATAACCCTGGGGGTCTTCCAATCCACCCTTGACCCGATATTTGCCATTTATTTTCGTTTACTTTATCTTTATTAAACTCATCGGACATCGTTTTTATTTTTTTCCACTTACTTCCCTTTGGTTTAGGGTCTTCGCCTTTTAAAAAATAGGGAGCCTTTTGAGGATAACTATTAATAGTAAATAAGAACATTAAAATTAATAATTGAATTCTTCCTTTTTTCATTCGTTTAAATTTTATTAAATACCTGATAGTAAATTAATTAATATGCCAGTCCTCAAATAAATTTACTGAGTTAAAAAGTGTCTTTTGAAATGCTATCTTCAACATAAAAAAGAACCGTAACTACGGCTATGCTTATTTTTTATGTCTTGTATAATTCCAAAATCCATCATTTTACTTTACAGTATATTCATTTAAGAATTGGTATAAAAATTAGAACGTGTGTAACCACTCCGTTCTCTCATTATAGATCATTATTATACTTTTATTTCGCCAATTTGGTAAAACCAAAAAGTAATTCGCCTTCTTTCGTTTTACCTAGCAATTTACCTGTAAAGTTTGAAGTAGTAAAACCATGCCCATAGGCATTAAATTCTATAATAAGGTCTTTTCCTTTTTTAATGGTTTTTTCTACACTACAGCCTCTGCCAAAATCTACTTCTTCAACAGCTCCAAACCGTAATGAAGAAAAATCTATATCTGTTTGAGCATTGAAATCTTTTTCTGAATAAACCAAAATTTTAATTTTTTTTGTGTTATCACTAATGGTTTCTTTATTTAGTAGCGTTATACGCTTTGGGACTACTAAGGGTAATACAATATTTTTTGAGTTATGATTATCTCCTGCTAAATCATTTGCTTTAGGCACATCTATAACGGCTAAAGACAGGTGAGTTGCTCTACCATATTTATCTTGTAAAACATGAGGTCTTTCTAATTTGTACCAATGTGTTCTAGTGCCATCTACGTATGTGGTGTTATCTGGTGTGTAAGCTGTTCCTTTGTTAAATTTCCAATGTATACCGTCTGGTGAACGTAAATAAATAGCGCGGTAATCTAAAAATGCGTTAATAATCATATGGTATTGGACTTCATCCTTCCAGAGTACTGGATCTTCATAATTAGAATTTCTGTACTTCTCGGGTATAATTTCGTTTCCTTGTATAGGCTTGGTTAACGCTGTATATGGTCCAAGTGGATTAGTATCTTTACTTATCATCATTCCTCCTCCTTTGGTTACAAATAAAAAGCGCCCGTCGTCTAAATGTACTCCTGAAAGATTTCTATAATAACGATAATTTAAGTTTTTGTGTTCTTTAGATGTTGATAAATCTACTTCCATGATACCTAATCTCTTCCATGGACCACGCATTGATTTGGATGTAAACAAAGTCGCTTCCCAATTGATGAGGGAGTAAAGCATATAAGTCCCATCATTAAGTAATACGATGTCTGGATTATGTCCTAAACCTTTTGCAAAACCGTAAGCAATCGCTTTATTAACTTTATATGGCCCTGTTGGTTTATCTGCAACGACATGGGCTACAGTAGAATTAGGCCATTCCCAATGCCCTTTAATTCCATTGGCTGGCCATCGCGTAACACACATATGGTATTTACCATCTGTATCTTTTACAGGCCTCCCTCCCCAATAGCTCCAATTAGCTGCTTCTATACCATTTTGAACATCGCGAGGAATTACGCCTTTTACCCCCCAAATGTTTTCTTCCAATGTATTATGTATTGGCATGGGAAGAATTAAATCACTAAATGACGCTCCTAATACAGTTCTTACTTTTGCTTTTATAGTTGGTGAAGCTATACTCCTATTACCACTATAATCATGAGCATAAACTACATAAGTGTTTTTTTCGTCTTTTATGGGTGTGAAATCCATATAAGAGTTCTTTCTTAAATCATGCGCAATTTCACGCATATTATTTCCTTCTGCATCACCTCTGTACACAGAATAGTTTTTCACATCATTACTTTTACTTTTCTTCCATTCAATTTTTACTTCGGTATCATAAATTTTACAATGTATATCTAATGGAGGTTTGGGTGCTATTTTATCTATTACAGAAGCTACTACTTTATTTGATCCCGAAGATTCGTTTTTATCTAAACGGGTTACTACATAGGTATACTCTATGCCATTTATTAAATGTTCATCAACAAAAAATAGTTTTTCTGTTTCTCCTATCTTCTTATAACCTTTGTTTTGATCCTTACTCCTGTAAATATTAAATTTAGATGTTTTGTTAGACAGTTGATCTGCCCATTCTAGCTTAATACTATTTTTTAACACTTTAGCCTTTAATTTTGGGCCAACTGTTTCAGGAGATTTAACACTTATATTTACGTAGTGTAAATATACTTTAACGTCTTTTTCAGAATAAAACGTAGCTTTAACTAAAGGAAATCCTTCTTTTACATCATCATTAGTTAGAGTATAAGTTCCTTTAAAATGCTCTACTTTTTTATCTGATCCTATAAGTTTTACTTTTTTTGCAAGTATGCGTTCTTTATCTCCAAATACCAAGCTTAAAGAAATTGTACCTTTACTAATATATTCTAAATCTGCTCCAAAACTCCAATAAAATAGATCACCTTCTTTTGGGTTTTGATAGAGAGGGTTTGCATCCAAAGTCACAGATTTCGCTATTCCTTTTTCGCTCATAGAATATAACGTACCGTAATGTAATCCCATAGGCTCCTTCTCATTTTTAGTATCACAAGTCCAATATGGGGATTGCTTTTCGGCTCTCCAAGACGCCCAAACTTGATTAAAGTCTCCATCGTTTATATTCTTAAAAGGTGCATTGTCTCCTAGAAGTACAATTTGTCCCTGAGATAACGAACTACCTATTATCAATAAAAATAACAGCCACTTTTTAAGCACATAAGAAACGTATTTAAGCATTCTTTTTAATTTATTTAGTTTTAACTACTACCTGATTACTTTTTAACCCTTTAGATTTAGCATACAATTTTATATCTCCTTTTTGGTTAGAGGACTTTAGAATAGCCAAACACATACCGCTAAAGGCTTTTCTATGATTGGCTTGAAAAGACTCTACACTAGTTTGGTTTCCATTATCTACAGCCAACAACTCCCCTGTACCTTCTACCAAAAAGTTCACTAGGTTGTTTGCATTAGGACAAAGGTTTCCATTCGCATCTTCAATTCTAACGGTTACATATGCTAAATCAACACCATTAGCATTAATTTTTTTTCTGTCTACAGATAAACTAATTTTTGCTGGTTTTCCTGCAGTTTTAATTTGTTTTTCTAGGATTGGTTTTCCTTTTTTATAACCAATAACTTTTATATCTCCCGCTTCATAGGGCACTTCCCATGATAATCGGTATTTAGATTGGAATGTTTTAGGCTCATATCTGGCAAAGTCTATTATAAGTTCTGTTAAATCTTTTCCTTTTATTTTTTTACCCATTGACTTTCCATTCACAAAAAGCTCTGCACTATCACAATTGGTATAACAATACACGGGAATAGTTTTTCCCTCCATACCTTTCCAGTTCCAATGTGGTAATAAATGAATCATAGGCGCTGTGGTCCATTGACTTTGGTATAAATAGAATCTATCCTTAGGAAATCCGCACAAATCAACTGCTCCAAAATAAGAACTATGAGACGGCCAATCATCATTCCAATAGCCATTAGTTGAATTATCCCTTCCTCCATATGGGGTTGGTTCTCCTAAATAATCAAAACCAGTCCAAATAAATTCGCCCATACTGTGAGGATTTTGCTCTTGAAAATGAAACTCTACATCTGGTGGATATGCCCATATTGGACCTATTAAGTCATAGCTTGTTACATGTTTAGATTCGTGTGTTTTATATTTTTCTATTGGCAAATGGTATACTCCTCTACTGCTTGTACAACTTGATGTTTCCGATGCAAATAAGGGCAGTTCTGGATAATTATTTCTTATCTCACTATACTTTGTTGGTTTATAGTTTACACCAGCAATATCTACTTGTTGTGCCATATTATTATCGTAAGGTCCTGAATAATAATTAAACCCAGCCGATGTAGGTCTGGTTTTATCTAATTCCTTCACATAATCATTAAGCACTTTCGCAGTGCGCCATCCATGTTTAGCATCTTTTTGCTCAATAATTTCATTACCAATACTCCACATTACAATTGATGGATGATTTCTATCTCTTAACACCATATCTTTAATATCGCGTTCCCCCCATTGATCAAAAAACGTGTTATACCCATTAGGTACTTTTTGTATTTTCCAAACATCAAATGCCTCATCTTGAACTAATAAGCCTAACTCGTCACATAACTCTAAAAATTCTCTAGATGGCGGGTTATGACTTGTTCTTATAGCGTTTACCCCCATACGTTTCATAATTTGAAGCTTACGCTCATCTGCTCTTCTATAAACAGCGGAACCCAAAGCACCATTATCATGATGTAAACACACCCCATTAAAACGTATTGGTTTATTATTTAAAAAGAACTCATCTTTTGTATAAGCAATAGTACGCATTCCAAAACGTGTTTTGTAAGTATCTAAAACAGTGTTTTCTTTTGAAATGGTAGTTACTGCTGTATATAAATGTGGGGTATCTAGATCCCAAATTAATGGCTTTTTTATTTTGGTATATAATGCAGAAAGAGATGTGCTATTTGCTTGAACTGTAATTTCTTCTTCTACTGAAGCTATTAATTTTTTTTCTGAATTAAAATAGTCTTGCTTTACTGTTACGGTTTCATCTTTACCACTTTTATTAATAACGGTTGTTTCATTTTGAATAACACCTATTTCTTTGGTTACTGTTGGCGTAGTTATAAAAGTCCCCCATTGTTTAACATGAACTGGATTATCTATTTTTAACCAAACCGAACGGTATATTCCTGCCCCCGGATACCATCTGGACGATAAATCTTCTGGTTTTAATCTTACCGAAATAACATTGTCTGAACCATCGTATTTTAAATGTTTACTAATATCAAATTCAAAACCTATATATCCATAAGGGCGATTACCAACAAAGGTCCCATTAATCCATACATGCGCGTTATACATTGCCCCTTCAAACTCTAAACGTACGACTTTACCCTTAGCTTCTTTTTTCATTTTAAAATGCTTTCTATACCAACCTGTTCCATGAAATGGTAACCCTCCTGCCCTTGCATTATATTTTACATCAAAAGGACCTTCGATAGCCCAATCATGAGGTAAGTCTAGGGTTCTCCATTTTGAATCATCAAATGTATTTTTTTCTGCACCTTCAGCTTTATCGTTATAAAACTTCCACGACGCATTAAAATTTAAGTTTTGGGCTTTAACATTGATAATAAAAGTAATCGTTATAACAAATGTTAGTATAAAATTGTTTTTCATTGATGGTATTATTTAATTAAAATATTTATAGATTACTTGAGTTGTATTTTATACACTAAAGCTTTATCTGCTTGATCTGGTTTAACCTTAGGTTGCTGTACTAACACTCCCTTTTTAGTTCTTTTCCAGATAATTTTTTCTTTACTTCCTAAAACACTAATTGACTTTATTTTTAAATGTTTCGCTTTTTTAGAAAAAACAGATAAATAGCGTTGAGGGTTTGAACTATCCCAACCTAATTGTATTGCGTAAACAATATTTCCTTTTTGGGTATACCTAATATCTGAAGCATTAAGTTGATTAAGTCCTTTTTTTATAGCGCCATATTGATTCCATGCATCCTCTGGATCTCGTTTTAAAATAGTAGTGCCTTCTCCAAAACTCACAAATGGACGCGTATTATAAATAGACGCTCCATACAATGTCATCCAAGCACCTATACCTTCCATAGCCTTAACTTGTTCTTCAGGCATAGTCCCATCTGCCATTGGACCAGCCGATAATAGCATAATACCATTTTTACTAACTACTTCAGCAAGCATTCTTATCGCTTTTCCCGAGTCTATTGCTGTTCTCTTTTCTTTATTGTAACACCAACTACTACCAAGTATAAAATCTGTAATCCAAACTTCTGGTGTAATATCTTCCATAGTAGCTCTTTCTACATTAACCACCGCTAATTCTGTTGGAAAAAAATCCCCTTTAGTATTTACAACAACATCTTTACTTAATTTTTGAGCTTTATTAAAATAATTTGTTAGAAATTGTTTTCTATGTGATTCTTTTATATAACGTTGTCCAAAATCCATCCATATATAATCAGGACAATACGCTTCTATAACTTCATTTAATTTATCCAGCCATAAATTGTTTGCCTCGTCGTAAGACATATTACAATAGAGCTTTTTATATTTTTCATCTTGTGGCACTTCAACAGATTTAAAAACAAGATTATGTCTACTTAGTGGCCTTAAATAAGACGCTTCTTTTTTAGGGTAAAAAATATTATGAAATCCGTGATGAAACGTAGCCATAAATTTGAGCCCTCTTTTTTTAGTTTCATCAGCTATAGATTTAACCATATTAATTTTTGGTCCCATGTCTACAGAATTCCACTCATTAACTTCACTATTCCAAAGTGAAAACCCATCATGATGTTCTGCTATAGAGCCTATAAACTTTGCGCCCATGCCTTCAAACATGTCTACCCATTCTTTAGCATTAAATTTATTGGCTTTCCAGTTTTTTAAGAAATCGTGGTAATGAAAATTTTCACCGTACGTATCTCTGTGTTTTTTATAGATTTCGCTTCCCCAGCCTACTCTATTTGGCACATACATCCAACGTGGATACCATTCACCTCCATAAGCTGGCACTGAGTAAATACCCCAATGAAAATACACGCCTAATTTTGCATCTGCAAACCATTCTGGTACAGCCTCGTGTTGCTTTAAATTTTCCCAATCGGGTTTGTAATTATTTTGGGCATAGAATCCTAATGCAAAGCAATGAACGAATATAATAAGTAAAGTTTTTCTCATTTGGCCTCTTACTTGATATTTAAATAGTCTTTATAACACAAACTTATACAACACTACAAACCTAAAAGAATCCATAATACCCAAAACAGACAACAAATCGACATAATACCAATTCCCAAATGAATTTACTGAGTTAAAAAGTGTCTTTTGAAATGCTATCTTCAACATAAAAAAAAACCATAACTACGGCTCAACGTCATTAAGTTAAGGGAAATTATGTCTGTTCGAGCGCAGTCGAGAACTTTTTATTATAACTAACAAAGAGGTTTCGACTGCGCTCAACCTGACACTAAGAACATATAAACTCTTAACTTAATGACATTGAACTACGGCTATGCTTATTTTTTATGCCTCGTATAATTCCAAAATCCATCATTTTACTTTACAGTATATTCATTTAAGAATTGGTATAATTAAGGTTAGGGTCATAATAAAAAAACTCCTGATAAAGTAATATCAGGAGTTTTTTGTATAAATCGTTTTAATTAATGTTTCTACCAGAATATCGAATAAAGAACTGCAAGAATAATCATAATAACAAACGCCCCTATATTAAATAAGGGTGTAGTTTTAAACAAATCATTAGAAAAATGAATTCCTTTTTCATCATTTGCTCCTTTATTTTCAAGATAACTTATAACCATAATTACTAATATAGAAAGTAGTGTAGCAATACCCATTTGATGCATCCAAGGCGTTAAAAACTCAAAAGCTTCAAACTTAGGCAACCACTTTAAAAGACCTGCTATAGGGACAGACAATAATGCGCCCCAAATTGCTGCATTATTTGTAGTTTTCTTCCAAAACAATCCTAATAAAAACACTGCTAAAATACCTGGGCTTACTAAGCCTGTATATTCTTGAATAAATTGAAATGCTTGATCTATACCTCCTAATAATGGCGCTACTATTACTGCAATAACCAACGCTACAGCTGCAGATATTCTACCTACATTTACGGTCTTTTTATCGCTAGCATTTTTATCAAAATATTCTTTATAGATATCCATAGTAAAAATTGTAGACGTAGAATTCAACATAGACGCTAAAGAAGATACTACAGCTGCGGCAAGCGCAGCAAAAGCAACACCTTTTAGGCCTGTTGGTAAAAACTGTAATAACCAAGGATAGGCTTTATCTGCTTTATCGGCAGATGGTACGTTTAATTGCCCCACTTCACCTAAACTCGCCATAATTTCTGGATCATTAACCATAACATATGCAGCAATACCTGGCACCACTACTATTAATGGAATAACCAACTTTAAGGCTGCTGCAAGTAAAATACCTTTTTGAGATTCTTTTAACGATTTTGCCGCTAAAGTTCGTTGAATAATGTATTGATTGAATCCCCAGTAATAAATGTTTGCGACCCACAAACCTCCAATTAATACCCAAATCCCTGGAAGGTTATTGAAGTTATCATTGGTTTCTTCTAATATCATATGGAACTTATCTGGTGCAGCATCCATTACTACAGAAAAACCTTCTATAACACCTTCACCACCAGAAACAGTGTTTAATGCTAAATATGTGGTTACTAGACCTCCAAGCACTAGAAAAACCACTTGAATTACATCTGTCCAAGCCACTGCAGATAAACCTCCGTAAAGCGAATATGCAGCTGCAAATAAAGCCAAACCAATTATAGCATATATCATATCTACACCCATAATAGTTTCTATAGCCAAACCTCCTAAATATAATACAGAAGCTAAATTCACGAAAACGTAAAGCGCCAACCAAAATACTGCTAGAATTGTTTTTAAATTTGTTGAGAAACGTTTTTCAACAAATTCTGGAATAGTATAAAGTCCTTTTTCAATAAAAATTGGTAAAAAGTATTTACCAACAATTATTAAAGTTAACGCTGCCATCCATTCGTAAGACGCAATTGCAAGCCCTAATGCAAAGCCAGAACCAGACATTCCTATAAATTGTTCTGCGGAAATATTAGCAGCTATTAAAGAAGTACCTATAGCCCACCATGGTAAAGATTTACTTGCTAAAAAGTAATCTTCAGCATTTTTTTGATGTCCATCCTTATCACGGGACACCCATAATCCTACCCCAAGAATTAAAATAGCGTAAGCAATGAAGACTACATAGTCCCACATATGAAATCCTTCTGTCATAATTTAGTGTTTTTTGGTTAGTTGGTTGTTAAAATTATATTAGTATATTCTTGATTCTAATTGTTTTAGATTTCAGGGCTTAGTATTTATTATTAATTAAAAACAAAAATCAAAAAACCAAATATAGAAATTTAATCATTACAAATATCATTTTACATAAAAACATACCACTCCCTACTAGTTGGTTTTTCATTAAAAAAAGTATACTTTTGAGCCTTAAAGTATGATTTCGGTTAAAAGCGACATAGGAACTCCAAAATACAAACAAATTGTCTTCTCTATAGAGGAAGCAATTACTTCTGGCGGCTTAAAAAAAGGAGATCAAATACCTTCTATTAATGCTATTAGAGACACGCATAACCTTTCAAGAGACACTGTGCTTATGGCTTTTAACGAGCTTAAAAGTAGAGGTATAATTCAGTCTATAGTGGGTAAAGGTTATTATGTTACCAGTGAAAATATAACAGTAAAAAAGAAAATACTTTTATTATTTGATGAATTAAATTCTTTTAAAGAAGATTTATACAATTCATTTATTAACAACCTAACTCATGATATACAAGTAGACATTTATTTTCATCATTTTAACACTACTGTTTTTAATAAAATAATAGAAGATAATATTGGGAATTACAATCATTATGTAATCATGCCCGCTAATTTAAAAAACACGGCATCTATTCTTGCAAAACTGCCTAAAGACCAAGTTTATATTTTAGATCAAAAGCCAGAAGACTTAAAACATTATCCTGGTATTTTTCAAAATTTTGAAAAAGACATCTATTCTAGTTTAGAAAAAGCTTTTGAAAAAATAGAAAAATATAAAAAATTGATTTTAGTTTTTTCTGAAGTCCAAGAACCAAAAGAAATGTTATTGGGGTTTGAGTTGTTTTGTAATGATAAATCTCTAAACTATGGTATTTTAGAATCATTAAAAAGTAAAACCCCTCAAAAAGGAGAGTTATATATTATACCTGATGACAAAAACCTATTAAGAATTATAAAAAAGTTAAAAGAAAATAACCTTAAACTTTCTAAAGACATAGGGATTATATCTTATAACGATACCTTGTTAAAAGAAGTTGTGGAAGGTGGCATTACTACAATTTCCACAGATTTTGCTTTTATGGGGAAACGATTAGCAGAAATGCTATTGAATAACGATAATAAACTTATAGAAAATCCAAGCCATTTAATTTTAAGGCATTCACTCTAAACTAAAACTATAAACGTGTATAAAATCAATCACTCAACAGAAAGCAACGTCATAGAATTAGAAAACGATTCTAAGTTATTATATGGAAAAATACATCTTGATGCTGGCGCTAGCTTGCAAGAGTTAACGCTTAACGGGCATGCTATAATTCAAGATTTAAATCCTCTAACCTATGCAGACACCTATGCTTCTTCCATTTTGTTTCCATTTGCAAATAGAATTAAAGACGGCGCGTATGCGTTTGAGGGGAACTCTTATCAATTAGAAAAAAATCAGCCACAAGAGCAAAATGCACTGCACGGTCTGGTTTACAATAAGACTTTTAAAGTTACTGCCAAGGAAACTACAGATAAATACGCTTTAGTTTCTTTAGAATATATAGAGACTAGCAAATCAAAAGGCTTTCCGTTTACTTATAACATTAAGCTAACCTATAAGCTTAATACATCTGGTTTAAGCCTTGGAGTTAGTATAACTAATACAGATACGTCTCCATTTCCTTTTACATTAGGATGGCATCCTTATTTTATAAGCGATAACTTATTTGAAAGTGAGTTACTGTTTGATAGTAATAAAAAATTAGTTTTAGGAGATCGTAATATCACCACAGGCGTTGAGGATATTAAAAATGAAGGAACAATGCAAATTAAGGATCAGCAATTAGATGACTGCTGGATTTTAAACTCAGATAAAGTGACATTTAAAACGCCTAGATACAATCTCCTTTTTAGTTGTGATGCCGAAACTAACTTTTTACAAGCCTACACACCACCTAGAAAAAACACCATAGCTATAGAGCCTACAACTGGGGTTTCCGATAGTTTTAATAATAAAATTGGGCTAGAAACGCTAGCTCCAAATACATCATATCACCTAACTTGGAATTTAAAAATTAACTAAATAAAACATAACAATGAGCGCGACATTGATTAGTGACATTAAAACAACCTTTAAAGATAAATTTAACGCAGAACCTTTGCTTATTTTTTCTCCTGGAAGAATTAACATTATAGGTGAGCATACCGATTATAACGACGGTTTCGTTTTTCCTGCAGCCATAGACAAAGGCATTGCTGCAGCAATCCAAAAAAGCGATAATGCTGTTTGTGTAGCTCATGCGGTAAATATGGACGAAACCATAGAATTTTCTCTTGATGCTTTAAAACCCTCTAAAGAAGGAAGCTGGGAAAACTATGTATTAGGCGTTGTTGCAGAATTACAAAACAGAAATAAAACTGTTGGTAACTTTAACATCGCTTTTGTGGGAGACATTCCTTCTGGAGCTGGTATGTCCTCTTCGGCTGCGTTAGAAAACAGTGTGGTGTATGGATTAAATGAATTGTTTGATTTAGGCCTCACCAAAGAAGAAATGATTTTTATATCACAAAAAGCAGAACATAATTATGTAGGCGTTAACTGTGGTATTATGGATCAATATGCAAGTATGTTTGGGATAGAAGATCATGCCTTACTTTTAGATTGTAGGTCTATAGAAGCTAAACCTTATAAAATAGATTTCGAAAATCATGAGCTTATGTTAATAAACACCAATGTAAAACATAGTTTATCAGACAGTGCCTATAACGACAGACGTTCGGCTTGTGAAAACATTTCAAGCCTTTTAAATGTTAAAGCTTTACGCGATGCAACAAAAGCAGATTTAGAAACTATAAAAGATCAAGTTAGTCCAGAAAATTATCAAAAAGCGCTTTATGTAATCGAAGAAAACGAAAGAGCAGAAAACGCTTCTAAAGCTATGGAAGCTGGTGATATTAACTTACTTGGAGAGCTTATTTATAGTTCACATAATGGTTTATCTAAACAATACAAAGTAAGTTGTGAAGAGTTAGACTTTCTTGTAGACCAAGCTAAAGAAAGTAACTATGTTACAGGAGCAAGAATGATGGGTGGTGGTTTTGGTGGTTGCACCATAAACCTAATAGAAAAAGGAAAAGCCGCAGCTTTTGAAACTAAAGTTTCTAAAGCATACAAAGAAAAATTTAATAAAGACTGTTCTGTTTATTCTGTAAAATTATCAGACGGTACTAAGGTAGTAAACTAAAAAGCAACTAAAACTATTATTAAAATGAATACAGACTTACAAGACTATTCGCATAAACGGCTCAATATCTTAACAGGTGAATGGGTTTTAGTATCCCCTCATCGTGCCAAACGGCCATGGCAAGGACAAAACGAAGCTGTAAATAATGAAGAAAGACCTTCTTATGACGAAAAATGTTATTTATGTCCTGGTAACACTAGAATAAATGGAGAAGTAAACCCCGACTACAAAGATGTTTATGTGTTTACTAACGATTTTGCCGCTTTACAAAAAGATTCAAAATCATTCGAAGTTAATGATGGGTTGCTCCTAGCACAAAGTGAAACAGGTATTTGTAAAGTTATTTGCTTTAGTCCAGACCATTCAAAAAGTTTAGCAGATATGTCGCCAGACGACATACAAAAAGTTGTGTTTACTTGGCAAAAAGAATATAAAGAATTAGGAGCTAACGAAACTATTAACTACGTACAAATATTTGAAAACAAAGGTGCAGTTATGGGATGTAGTAACCCTCATCCTCATGGTCAAATATGGAGTCAATCTACATTACCAAACGAAGTAGTCAAGAAAAACACACAACAATTAAATTATTACAACAAAAATAAAAGTAGTCTTTTAGGAGATTACTTAGCGCAAGAATTAGATAAAAAAGAACGAATTATTTTTGAGAATGATAGCTTTGTTGTTTTAGTGCCGTTTTGGGCTACATGGCCGTTTGAGGTAATGATAGCTCCAAAAAAACATCAAAAAAGTATCTCTGAGTTGGATGAAAATGAAGCATTACTATACGCCGAAGCTATAGCTGTAATTACAAAAGCTTACGATAAATTGTTTAATACCTCATTCCCTTACTCAAGTGGGATACATCAAGCGCCAACCAATGGTGAAGCTAATGATCACTGGCATTGGCATATGAGTTTTTACCCGCCACTTTTAAGAAGTGCAACAGTTAAAAAATTCATGGTAGGTTACGAAATGTTTGGTACACCTCAACGTGATATCACAGCAGAATCTGCGGTAAAAATGCTAAGTGCATTAATTTAACAAAGTGACTTTTAACAAATAATGGCGTCCAATTAAATTGGATGCCATTTTTATTATTCTATGCATACATACATTAAAACTTTAACAGTTACCAAATCACATATAGATGAACATAATCATGTTAACAATGTACACTATGTACAATGGGTACAGGATATAGCAAAAGCACATTGGGAAACTAATGCATCAACAGCTATTTTAAAGAACTACTATTGGGTACTCATTACCCATTTTATAGAACACAAAACAGAAGCATTACTCAATGATATTATAGAAATAAAAACATTTATTTCAGAATCCAGAGGAGCAACATGCATTCGTAATGTTGAAATATTTAACGCTACTACCAATAAACTTTTGGCAAAATCTGAGACGAAATGGTGCTTAATAGACCTCAAAACAAAACGCCCATCAAGAATTACTCCTGATATTGAAGCTCTATTTGTTAATTCTTAATTAAAGTTCCTGTTAAATAATCTTAATACGGTTAACTTACGTCAATAAAACACTTTAATTTGAAAACAAATAACGTTTTCTAATTTGAAGTGATTTTAAGGGTACTATTTTTACTATTACCGTATATGCTATTTTCTCAGAATATTATTTCGGGAAAGGTATATGATGATGAAACTACTGTAAAAGGAGCAAAAATAAATAATACCAATTCCCAAATGAATTTACTGAGTTAAAAAGTGTCTTTTGAAATTCTATCTTCAACATAAAAAAGAACCGTAACTACGGTTATGCTTATTTTTTCTGTCTCGTATAATTCCAAAATCCATCATTTTTCTTTACAGTATATTCATTTAAGAATTGGTATAACAGTTCAACCAAAACGTATACTTACTCAAATACTAAAGGCGATTTTACTATCAAGGCTTCTATAGGAGACACACTTATTTTTTCATCTTATTTTCATCAACAAAAAAACTCTTATTAAAAAACAATCATTTTAATACGACTATTGTTATTTCTTTAAAAAAAATCACGAATAAGCTTGATGAAGTGATTTTAAAAGATAGTGTCCATAAAAAAGCGTTTAAAATTGAAGAAGTTAACTCAAATACTATACTCCAAATAAAGAATGACATGAAAAATAATCCGCATTTATACATGCATTCCTCCTCTTATTCTAAAGGAATTAACGTTAAAGAGCTATTAAAATTAATAGGAGTAATTAAGAAGAAAAAAACTAAAAAAACACAAAAACCTATTAATTATAAACAGCTTGATTCTCTTTTTTCCAACAGTGCTTTATTTAACGATGATTTATTAATTCAATTAAAAATACCAAAAGATTATAAATACCTGTTTTTTCAATATTGCGAAGCCTATCAATTAGACCATAACTTACTAAAAACCAAAGACAATTTAATCCTTTTAGACGCTTTATATAACTATAGTATTAAATTTTTAGAACTAAACAAATTAGATACCCCAACAAAGAAATAAAAGTATTTATAATAATTGATCGTTTCAAAAGTTATATTTTTAGCAAAATATTACTAATACATGAAAAACTACTTTTACTTCTTTTTATCTATATGCTTTTTATTAATATGGAGCTCATGCCGAAAAGATTTTGAATTCTCTCCTAGTACAGGACAATTAGAATTTTCAAAAGATACTGTATATCTAGATACTATTTTTACCAATATAGGATCTAGCACCTACAATTTAAAAGTATATAACAACAGTGATGACGATATTGTTATTCCTTCACTTAAATTAGGCTTAGGAGAAGCTTCTAATTACAGATTAAGTGTAGACGGTCTGCCAGGAAAAACGTTTGAAAATGTGGAACTACTAGCAAAAGATAGTTTATTCATATTCGTTGAAACTACAGTAGATATTAATGAATTTGCTAGTGCAAATGGACAATTTATTTATGAAGATCAAATCGAATTTGACTCTGGCACTAATTTTCAAAAAGTAGAATTAGTCACCTTAGTACAAGATGCTGTTTTTATTTATCCAGATAGGGATAACACTACAAAAGTTGTAGAAACATTAACTTTAAATGTTGGAGAAGAAACCATTGAAACAGATCTACAAGGACGTGAATTACTCCCTGAAGAGCTTACCTTTACTAATGAAAAACCTTATGTAATATATGGTTTTGCAGCAGTACCTAAGGGAGAAACTATGGTTGTAGAAGCTGGTGCACGGTTACATTTTCACAAAAACTCTGGTATTATTGTGTCTTCTGAAGCTTCAATTAACATCAATGGTAGTTTTAGTCCAGATCAAGAAACACTAGAAAATGAAGTGATTTTTGAAAGCGACCGTTTAGAACCCGAATTTTCTGATGTCCCAGGGCAATGGGGTGCTATTTGGTTAGTAGAAGGTAGTGTTAACAATACTATTAATTATGCCACCATTAAAAATGCACTAGTAGGTATTTTATGTGACGGGAATATTGGTGAAACCAACGATAAGTTAACGATTACTAATTCTAAAATATATAACTCTGGTAGCTTTGGTATTTTGGGTAGATCCACTTCTATTTCTGGTGAAAACTTAGTAATTAATAAAGCAGGACAATCGTCTTTTGCTGGCACCTTTGGAGGAAAATATAACTTCACGCACAGTACCATTGCTAATTATTTAAATGGTCCAAGACCGCTACCTGCTTTACTATTAAATAACTTTTTGGTAACAGATGAGGAAGAGATTATAGTTACAGATCTTATTGAAGCAAATTTTAACAACTGTATTATATTTGGTAATGATAACCCAGAATTTCTTGTAGATGAAGTTGAGGATGATGCCGTTAATTTTAACTTTAAATTCACCAACTGTTTAATACGTTTTAGTGACAATAACAATAATTTCACAGGAGATAATTACGATTTTAGTAACACTGCTCACTACCAAAATGTTATTTTTAATGAAGCCCCTAATTTTAAAGATCCCAGAGAAAACGAATTGATTATAGGAGATGAATCTGCAGCTATAAACAAAGGAAATACAACCTTCGCTAGTCAAGTACCTACAGATGTATTGAATATTAATAGAACAAGTACTCCAGATATAGGAGCATACCAGCACATTACTTTTGAAGAGGAGAATTAGCGCTAATAAGAAGAACCTTGAAATTGTTCTTCTTAAATAATTTATTAAGAGATGTTGTCGTATAAAGTTTAAAATTCGTCATATCATTTAATTAGCTAAAACATAATGGTTTTGTTATAAATTTAGTATAAATTCGTCTATCATCAACGACAACGTAAACACATGAGAGACTACGAAGAAAATAATTATAATACAAATTCTAGAACATCCCAAATGAGAGGTTCTATTTCTAATGAATCTACTAATGGAGATACTATAATATTACTTGTTGTAGTTTGGATGTTTATATCCAGAATTTTTTGGTTTTTAATCCCTAAATTCTTCGATCAATATTTTTCTCAAGGTTGGTTTGAACCAGTAAACGCATTAATGACTTTTATTTGGGGACTAATACCCATTGGACTTGCTTTTGCGATTAAAGATAAATCAAAGCAAGGTGTTTTATTTGTTCTAGGAGGTATCTATCTCTTATATAGCGTATTTGAAATAGTGACTACTTTTGTTAAATTATAAAATAAAACTTACATTAAATTATCTCCACATATAACTTTTTGAGTACGTGGACTTACCAGCATATTACTTTCTAGGACAAAGCGTGGTACTATCTTTTTTAATGATACATTTATTTTAAGTAAACTACCTCGGAGCATTTAAATCTCGATTATCGAGTAATTAAAACACTGTTTTTCAATATATTTTAATAGCTATAAAAAATTATACTCTTCGGTTTCTCAATAATACCAATTCTAAAATGAATATACTGTAAAGAAAAATGATGGATTTTGAAATTATACGATACAGAAAAAATAAGCATAGCCGTAGTTACGGTTCTTTTTTATGTTGAAGAAGAATTTCAAAAGACACTTTTTAACTCAGTAAATTCATTTGGGAATTGGTATAAATACAAATTACTATGAAAAAAATACCTCTTATACTATTCATCATTATCTCCAAAACTATATTTGCCCAAGATTCTCTTCTAAAAGAGGATGTTATAACTTTTGTAGATTGTGAAAACTATGCTAACGAAACTAGTAATTGTTTTAAAAGTAAAACTTTAGCATTTATAGATAAGAATCTGAGTAAAAAAATAAAGAAAAAATTAATTAAGGCTTCAAAAAAGGATACTATTGAGTTTTATACCAAACTATTTTTTAATAAACAGGGGCAGGTTATTACTCATAAATCAACACTCAAAAACTCTGTAGATCACCCATCAAAAAATTTTAATGTTATTCTTGAAAAATTCCCCAAAATTAATCCTCGTTTAGATAATATTGGCAACCCTACAGAATCCTACAATGTAGAAACTTTTGCTTTTAAAATTGAAGGAAAAAAATTAATTCCAATAAGGAAATACGAACCATTAATAAAAGAGCTAATCCTATTGGATAGTCAACCCGTTTATTTTGGATGCAGTAGTCAAGCTGCCTCTAGGGGAACACGTTTAAATTGTTTGAATCGTACAATAAAAAAAATGATTGGTAAAAAATTTAATGCCGACATTGCAAACCGTATAGATATGCCTTCGGGAATTGCAAAAATCTATGTTTTTTTTAGGATCAATAAACTTGGAGAAATAGATGACATAAGAGCGCGATCTACCAGAGTAGAACTAGAAGAAGAAACTATAAGGGTTATTAAATCTTTACCGAAAGCAGAAAAACCTGGTATGTATAAAGGTAAACCAAGAGAAGCTCATTTTGTTATTCCAATTAAATTCAGGATTGATTAAAACAAATAATAATATCCTAAATAGTTACAGGGTAAAAAATTTTGACAGATCCTATTAGTTTATAATACTTTTGTTGGGAATCTCTTTTAATATTTCCAAAACAAACCTCCAATATTTTTGCACCGAAGATATTTGAGCACGTTCATCTGGTGAATGTGCTCCTTTAATATTAGGACCAAAGCTAATCATATCCATATTGGGATAGTGTTGTCCCAGAATACCACACTCTAAACCTGCATGACAAGCGGCTACATGCGGTAGTTCGCCATTTAAATCTTTATAAATCTTAGTCATTACCTTTAAAATAGCAGAATCCATATTAGGTGTCCATCCAGGATAATCTCCAGAGAATTCTACCTCACAACCTGCCAGCTCAAAAGTGGCCCGTAATGTATGTGCCAAATCCATTTTTGAGCTTTCTACCGAGGAGCGTGTTAAGCACCCTATATGAATGTGACCATCTTTAGCTACAACTCTGGCTATATTATTGGAGGTTTCTACTAAATCTGGTATATCCGCACTCATACGATATACCCCATTTAAAGCTGCATACAACGCTCGTGTTAGCCCTTCTTGAACTCCTAAATCCATAACATGTGTTGGCATATCATGTTTTAAAACGTCAATAATTAAATCGGGTTCTGTTGTTTTTAATTCCCTTTTAATGCTGTTTACCATAAGATTAATTTCCAATAAAAAAGCATCTTCATGTATGGTATCTATAACCACAATGGCATTACTTTCTCTTGGAATAGCATTTCGTAAACTACCACCATCTATTTCAGAAATTCGTAATCCAAAATTCTCAAAACCATCAAATAACAAACGGTTCATTATTTTATTAGCATTGCCTAAACCTTCATGGATTTGCATGCCCGAATGTCCTCCTTGTAGACCTTTAACACTAATTTTATAGCTTACTTTTAATTTAGGTGTTTCTTCTTGTTTGTATGTTCTAGAAGCCGTTACATCGATCCCTCCTGCACAACCTACACCTATTTCGTCATCTTCTTCGGTATCTAAATTAAGAAGGATACCTCCTGAAAGCACATCGTCTTTTAATGCCATAGCACCAGTCATGCCTGTTTCTTCATCTATTGTAAACAAGGCTTCTATAGGTGGATGTGTAATATCTTTACTTTCTAAAATTGCCATTATTGTGGCAACTCCCAGACCATTATCGGCACCTAAAGTGGTCCCTTTTGCTCTTACCCAATCACCGTCTACATACATATCTATACCCTGTGTATCAAAATTAAAAACAGTAGCATTATTTTTTTGGTGTACCATATCTAGATGTGATTGCATCACTACAGTTGTTCTGTTTTCCATCCCTAAAGTAGCAGGCTTTTTAATAATTACATTGCCAACGCTATCTACTATGGTTTCTAAACCTAAATGTTCACCAAACTGCTTCATAAACGCAATAACACGCTCTTCTTTTTTTGATGCTCTTGGTACGGCATTTAAATCGGCAAATTTATTCCAAAGTTGTTGCGGTTGCAATTGTCTTATTTCTGAACTCATAACAGGATATTTTTAGTAGTGCGAATTTAACAAAATTGTACAAATAGTTGTTGGTTGTTGGTTGTTGGTTGTTGGTTGTTGGTTGTTGGTTGTTGGTTGTTGGTTGTTGGTTGTTTAAAACTACTGTTTATTTTTAGTGAATACCCATTACCTTTCTATTTATCTTTAATAATTTTATCAACGACTGCATACTCCATACTGCTTACTGCTTACTGCTTACTAAAAAAACATCATAACACCTCTAAACTTTAACCTCTCTACCTCCTAACCTTCTAACCTTTTTATTCATCTTACTATACATAACGAAAAGCAGGGAGAAACCTTTATAGACAAGAACTATAGCTGCGGTACATATTTTTATTATTTTTGATAAATGCTAAGACAAAAGAAAACTATTATTGCGCTTTCACTAATTCTGCAATATGCTTTAATAAAATGGCTTTCTAATTACCCCGAATTTGTAGAACGCTTTTACAGTAATGGAGTATACATATTTATATCTAAATTACTTAGATATACATTGGGTTGGCTGCCGTTTTCTTTTGGAGATATCGTGTATACTTTGGCTATTATTTATATACTAAGATGGTTTTTAAAAAACCGTAAACTATTACGTAAAAACACCAAACAATGGTTTATTGATGTTATAGCGACATTTGCTATGGTGTATTTTGCTTTTCATTTATTTTGGGCTATAAACTACTATAGGTTGCCGCTTCATAAAAGTTTAAATCTAAAGCATGATTACTCGACAGAACAATTGGTTAATATTACCGAAAAACTTATAGAAACATCTAATAAACTACATTTGGATATTGCGAATAATGATTCTATTAAAATTATATCGCCTTACAGCAAAGAAGCTATTTTAAAGTTAGTGCCTAATGGCTATGAAAACTTAAAAAGTATATTTCCAAATTTAGAATACCACCCCAAGAGTCGTAAAAAATCACTGTTTAGCTATCCGTTAACCTATATGGGGTTTAGTGGGTATTTGAATCCGTTTACTAACGAAGCTCAGGTAAATAGCAAAATTCCTTTATATAAGCTACCAACTACCACTACACACGAAATTGCACATCAATTAGGGTATGCTGCTGAGAATGAAGCAAATTTTATAGGTTTTTTAGCTGCTACGCATCATGACGATCCCTATTTTAAATACTGTGGCTATTCGTTTGGTCTTCGTTTTTGTCTTAACGAAATTTATAGACGTGATGAATGCTTATATGAAGATTTGGTAGCCGATATTAATAAAGGCATTCTAAAAGATTTTAAGGAAGGGCGCGACTTTTGGCAAGCTCACGAAAACCCTTTAGAACCTTTATTTAAAGTATTCTATGGTAACTTTTTAAAAGCCAATAACCAATCCAAAGGCATTGAAAGTTATAGCTATGTGGTGGCGCTTTTGGTGAATTATCTGGAAATCAAAGCCTTAGTTAATGATTAACTTTTCAATATACTCTTGTAAACCATTATTAATTTTCATAAAGTACATACCACTCTTAAAAGCTGCTATATCTACAACTACATTGCCTTTCTCTATTTCTTTATTGACAACTAAAATTTGTTTCCCCTGGACATTATAAACTTCTATTTTTATATCTTGAGTAACATCTTCACTAAATGTTAATGTTACAGAATTTCTGGCTGGATTGGGATGTAATGACAAAAACTGATTTTTGTTAAATACAATATTCTCATCACTTGTTGTATCATTTGTTGTATTACTTTGAAATTCAAAAGCTCCAATATCGTAAGCATTACCTACTAAACGTTGCTCTCCTCCATTATCCTGCGATACTATTCCAAAAGCCCCCACATCCATCCCTATATCAATAGCTACCGATTCACTTAAAATCCTATAATCGTTATTAGATGCATCGCTAAAAGCGATATCGTTAATTGCTATCGAACCAAGAGCTAATTGCGCGTTTGTTGGAGCACTTCTTACATATAAATTATGACTAACTGTTGTATGTGGTGAATCACGCAATGCCTTATTGACAAACTGTACAAATACATCACTTAAATTCATCCAGGATGGTGTTCTATTTAATTCTAATTTAGGATCAACAATAAGATTATTTACAAACTTAAGATCAAAGTTAAGTCGACATCCATTATTGGTACCAGGCACGCAAGTACTTACATAAGTTCCTGTTCCAAAATCATCAGGGTTATTAACTCCTGATTTTACAATTGTATTATTGAAAATATAAAACCCTTTATCCTCTTCCATATCTGGTAAATATAATGGGTGTGCTTCATATCTTATATGAAACCAAATACCATAATTACCTGAACCTACAATAAGATTATTGTAAATTTTTGTTCCTGTTAAAATATCAATACCGCTAATGCCTCTTTGAACACTTGTTGTATTGTCTGCTAACTGTATAATTTTATTATTGTAGACTTCTGCACGAGTTCCTCCCCCTAGAGCAATCCCAAAACTTTGATTTCGTTCCCCTTCCTGAGCAGCATAAAAACCATATCCAATAATTTCATTATGATGTATTTTAACATTTTTATGCCCTAAAGATACTTGTAATGCATCCCAACCTGTTTGTTCTAATTTATTATGATGTATTTCTATATTTTCTATGAAGTGAGCAAAGCCATTACACTTATCTTTGGATGTTGTTTTGGTAAATCCCCAGGTAGAACCTATGTACATACCTTCTCCTCCAGTATTATGAATATAATTATGGTGAATATTTAGATTTTTTAAAACAAAATTGTCTCGAAATGTCGCCTGTGTTTCTGGTGAATCACAATTAGTCGTTTTGGGATCTGTTTTAGCTATAATGCCAGCAAAGCCTACTTTTTGAATTTCTATATGATCAATTTCAAAATCTGAACTCAATGCCCCTACTCCTATACCCGACCTTCCCGATTTACCGCTATTATCATTTTTAGTTTCTTCAATAAAAATCCCGTATTCAAAATTAGCATCTCCCGAACCCGTTAAGTGAATATGCTTACTATTGTTAAACTGTAAAGCTCCATAAGGCACTTCTTTAGCATTTACAACTACTTTACCACCACAATTTTTAATGATTATAGGGTTTTCTGTAGTCCCGTTTAAATTATTGAAACGTAATGCGCCATATAAACCATTTTGAATACAGATAGTATTTCCTGGCATAATGCCATCAAAATCTGATGAATTATAGATATTTAAACCTGATTCTGGCTGGATAAAGAAATCGCAATCACAGTTCTGTGAAAAAGAAAAAACACTGTTAAAAAACAAAAAGACAAAAGCAAACTGCTTATAATTTGGTATCATTTAGGGTTTGATTTGGGTGGTTATTGGAGGATAAATATAGTTAAAACTATATAATTCAACAATATAGACTACCAATTAAGCTACTTTATGATAATTTTTTAAAAACAAAAAAACAATCTATAGGGATTGAAAGTTATAATTATGTTGTGGCGCTTTTGGTGAATTATTTGGAGAACAAAGCTATTAACAACTAATACATTACTGTTTATTTAGCTAAATTTTATATCTTTAAAAAAATGACATCTCTTATGAAACTATTCATCACTGCTTTTATTTTTTTACTTTGCTTATCTTCTTTTAGTCAAACACTTCATAAAAAATCAACTAAATTGCCTATAGCTTTAAGTTCATTAAACTTTAGTGATTTAAAAAGTGAATTGAGTACTTCTTCTTATTTTAAAGAATATTTAAAAAAATATACACTTAGTATTGATGGGATAGAAATAATGCGCCAAGGGTATGAGGGGAACTTGTTTATCAATACTAAAAACATGAATAAAAATTTTTCCTTTTTGGAAATTCCCTCTGTAAGTTTAGAGAAAGAATTACGTAATGTTATGCTTAAAACACCTGTTGCTATAAACGCAAGAGGGTTTACGCTTTAAGTGTTTGTTTTTTTATTTATATTTTATTACAGATAGTTTATTCTTATTAATTATTCTTAAAACATCTTTATATATAGTAAGTTATTAGGAGAAAATAGGTATTTAGTCTTCAAATTGTGAAAAGCTAACAACTAAAGAATCTTTAAAGTCAATTCCTAAAAAATCAGAATCCATTTTAATAAAAAATGCAGGTGTTTGCCCTAAACAATAATACAACCCAATACTATCTCTGTCTTTAAAACAATCTGTTCCTTTTCCTAATAATTTAACTACATCAGATTTATGCATTCCAACCTTTAGACAATTGCTCATCAGGTCTTTAGACATCTTAAATCTCATATCTGTATCTGTACGCCATTTTTCTTTATTAAAAGAATTCCATTGATAATAACGTGATGGAAATATTATAAAATATAAAATTATGATAGCAATAGTTAATGAAGATACCATCCTTAATATACTGATTTTTGAATTCTTAAAAAAAGTCCAAAAAAACAAATAAACTATTCCCCAAATAAAAAACAAAAAAATTAAATCTCTAATCATTATTGCATATTTACTCAAAAATAATACTCTATTCCTAAAATTCACCTATGTCATATTTTTTCTCTTACGATTCTCGATAATAAATTTTGACATAAAACACTATTTTTGTTTCTCACTTATGAAACAAATAACAAGTACACAAAACAGCTATATAAAATCACTTTTACAATTAAGAGATAAATCGCGCGAACGCAAAAAAACTAGTACGTTTTTAATTGAAGGAGTTCGTGAAATAGCTTTAGCAATCAAAGGAGGTTACACATTAGAAACCATTTTATTTTATCCAGAACTATGCTCCAAAGAACAAATAAACGAATTAACGCATAAACACATCAACACATCAACACATCGACAAATTAATTTTATTGAAGTCTCAAAAGAAGTCTATCAAAAATTAGCATATCGAGAAACCACCGAAGGTGTTATAGCTGTTGCCAATTCTAAAAAAAATGAATTAAACAACTTATCATTTCAAACCAAAACTCCACTTATTCTAATCGCAGAAGCTCCAGAAAAACCAGGGAATATCGGTGCCATTTTGCGAACTGCAGATGCTGCTAATGTCGATGCTGTAATTATAGCAAACCCAAAAACCGATTTATATAATCCTAACATCATCCGCTCTAGTGTGGGTTGCGTATTTACCAATCAAATTGCTACAGGTACTACTTCTCAAATTATTACTTTTCTAAAAGAAAAAAATATCAATATATACGCAGCTATCTTACAAAGTGCTATAGCGTATCACAAGCAAGACTTTACACAAGCCTCTGCTATTGTTGTTGGTACGGAAGCTACTGGATTAAGTGAAGAATGGCGTATCAACGCTACTCAAAATATTATTATCCCTATGCAAGGTGAGATCGATTCTATGAATGTTTCGGTTGCAGCAGGAATTCTTATTTTTGAAGCAAAAAGGCAACGGAATTTTGAATAACATTATCCTAATGTCAGTCTGAGCGCAGTCGAAGACATATAAATATTTATAACTTATGAATTTGTACTATGTCTATATACTAAAATGTTCTGATAATTCATACTATACAGGTATAACAAATAATATTGATAAGCGCTTGAAAGAACATCTATCAGGTAAAAATACCGAATGCTATACATATAAACGAAGGCCTTTAGAAATAAAATTCAATCAAGTTTTTAATGATGTTTTACAAGCTATTTATTTTGAAAAGAAAATAAAAAAATGGACAAAAGCTAAAAAAGAAGCACTTATTAGTGGTAATTTTGACATGCTAAAAATTTTAGCTGAATGCAGAAATGCATCACATTATAAGTACTCACCAGAATAAGATATACATCTAAAATGAAAATCACATATTTTTACAATTAACTATTATCTACCTAACTATCTAAACAGAGTACAATCGAAGTGCTTTAAAAATTCGATATTAATTGCGTTTCGACTAAGCTCAACGTGACAAAGAAATATATTTCAATTTAAGAAACAACATGACCTCAACAACACTTTTTTACATCATAATTGCAATCATTATCATAAACTTTATAATAGATAAACTAATTGATGCTTTAAATGCCAAACATTTTAATGACAAGCTCCCTAAAGAACTAGAAGATGTTTATGATGATACCGAGTATAAAAAATCTCAAAACTATAAGGCTACCAGATATAAGTTTGGAATACTAACCTCCACATTTTCTATTCTTTTAACTTTAGGTTTTTTATGGTTTGATGGTTTTGAGTTTATTGATAACATTGCTAGGTCTTACAGCGAAAGTCCAATACTAATAGCTCTTATTTTCTTTGGTGTTATTATGATTGGTAGTGATCTATTAACCACACCATTCTCTTACTATAGTACCTTTGTAATTGAAGAACAATTTGGATTTAATAAAACCACCAAAAAAACATTTTTCTTAGATAAAATTAAAGGATGGCTCATGACGGCTGTTTTTGGTGGTGGTGTATTAGCATTAATTATTTGGTTTTATAATGTAACTGGTACATATTTTTGGCTTTATGCTTGGGGGCTAGTTGCTCTATTTTCTGTGTTTATGAATATGTTCTACTCCAAACTTATCGTACCTCTATTTAATAAACAAGCCCCTTTAGAAGAAGGTGCTTTACGAGATAAAATATCGGCTTACGCTGAAACTGTAGGATTTAAACTCAACAAAATTTTTGTAATCGATGGCTCTAAACGAAGTACTAAAGCTAATGCTTATTTTTCTGGATTTGGTAGTGAAAAACGCGTCACGCTTTACGATACCTTAATTAACGATTTAGATGATGATGAAATTGTTGCCGTTTTAGCTCATGAAGTAGGGCACTACAAGAAAAAACACATTGTGTTTAATTTATTTGCTTCAATTTTACTTACGGGTTTAACGCTTTATATTTTATCATTATTTATCTCTAACCCCTTGTTATCTCAAGCACTGGGTGTTGAGATTCCAAGTTTTCATATAGGTTTAATTGCTTTTATGTTGCTCTACTCCCCTATTTCAGAAATTACAGGGTTAATTATGAACATGTTCTCTAGGAAATTTGAATACCAAGCAGACGATTATGCAAAAAACACTTATAAAGCCCCCCCTTTGATTACCTCTCTTAAAAAACTTTCTAAAAATAGTTTAAGCAACCTAACACCACATCCTGCTTATGTGTTTATGCATTATTCGCATCCTACACTTTTACAGCGCATTAAAAATTTGAGGAAGTAATAAAAGGGTATGTTGTTGTTGCGAAAATTTTATCTAACTTCGTTAGCGTTAGATATAAAACGCCAAGGCAGTTTTATATAGCGCTATTCTTAGCGATGACATTATAAATAAAACAATAACACAACATTAAGCTATGAAAAAGATAATTCTCCCATTAATAATCGCACTAATTGCAATCACTATAAGTTCTTGTGGAAAGAAAATGACTTTTGAAGATCAGATCAAGAAAGACGTTTACGAAAAAATAGCAAGTGGTTACTGCGTAGGAGATAAAATAGCTAAAGACACTGAAATCAAGAATTTTAAAATAGGGGAAATTACACCTATTGGTGATACTGGAATGATTGATGTTGCATTAGAATTTGATATTATTGGTTCGGATGGCACCGAACAACACATGGAAAAAGCAATGCTGTATTTAGAAAATGGAAGTGATGAGCGTAAAAAGTTAGCCATTTTTTGCGATTACGATTATAGAAACTAAAATTGACTGATAAGATCTATTTTTAGAAAATTTTAATTCACTTGACTCATAAAACCAAGTCGCTAAATTATTTGTTTTATGAATGTTGCTATAAAAAAGTAAATATTAAATAGCATCCTGGATGGAAAAACATACTAATCTCTAATTACCGAATTAGTTATAGTATCTCACCAAGTGTATAAAGATTAAAAATATCGGTTATTACCATCGATCTTTTTAATCTTTATACACTTGACGAAATAGAACTTTTTCTACCTGAAAGCACATCTTTCCATGGGCTTTTAACCCTATCTAAAATCTTAGCATGAAACCTAAAATCACAGCTCACACGGGTATTATTAGTGGTGTTCTTATATGTTCCATGTTTTAACCATCCACCATCCCAAAGTAATGCTTCTCCATATTTAAGATTCATTGGTTTATAGTCATTAGATTTATAGTCTTTTTGATACCATAAGGTTGAACTTTCAAACACATCTGTAAAAGGTAAATAACAATTAATTTGATCGTGGCGTTTAGTAACATCCACATCGCGATGAAAATCACTAACAGTACCTGTTCCTGCTAAATGCACACGCATTTTTGGATGTGCAGAATAACTTATTTTATTCGCATAGTGAGGCGCCAAAATATTTGCTACCCACTTATGATATATTTTATAAAATAAAGATTCATCTGGCAAGCGTTGCATTAGTTTTCTAAGTGCTAAATTATCTTTGTAATTAAGCTCCTCTCGCTTATTTTGTTTTTTCCAAACCAGATGCAACTGTTCAAGTCTAGGAATCTTAAAAACTTGTTTACACAGCATGTCTTGAAACGGATATTGTTTAACATTATACTTTAAAACAATAAAGTTATTTTCCATTTTTTAAAATATTATATTCGATTTTGATGCCAATACATTTCCTCTAACGTATCCATCAATAATTAATGATCCTTCGATCTCTTTTTGTTTATTTATAGCCACTTTCGATAAATTTATTGTATAGCTTTTATTTACTTTGGTACCGTTAGTATTATAAAGTAATACTTGTGTGGTTTTGGGTTTATCGTTTTTAACTTTAGTAATTACAGTTTTATATAAAGTGCCATCATCTCTTTTAAAACTTTGTTTTGTTTGAGTGATTTTTCCTTTAGCATTTTTAACCTCACTTGTTGAATAATTACCAACAATAGACGTTTTTGTTTTGCTTGGCGTTTTCTTTTCAACGCTTAAATCATCATGTGTAGAAGCTATATTTGCAATTTTTTCTATTGTTTTTATTGTTTTTATTGTTTTACCTGTTTTTAAATCTGTTACAGTTTGTGTTATTTCTCCAGAGAAAGGAGCGTTTCTATGATCAAAAACAACATTGCTTAAATCCTTTTCTATAATTGAAACTCTTTCCTCTATTTTTGGATTAAAAATATATGTGGTTTTTTTAACTGGGTTACCTAAATCATTATAAACAACTATAGAAGAAGAAATCAATTTTTCATTAGCATTATATACATCAGATTTTATGGTCGAATCGATAACTTTTAAATCATTGTTATATTTAGCTTTCTCATAATCTGTTTCTATTAATTGATTAATCTTGTTATTTTCAGTATAATTATAAGTAATGGCGCTGCAAGGCACTTGATTATTAAATTTAATAGATGTTTTTGCAATCGTTTTACCGTTTTCATCACTAACCAGATAACTGGCTGTACCACTACTAAATTCATTACGTGGGGTAAATTCTATATTACTAAAATCGGCAATTACCTTACTTTTAACATGACGTGTTCCTAGCTTAAAATTACTGCTATGTATTTGAAGTACTCTACCTAATTTACTAAGAAATATATTAGATATAGATTTCGATATTTTATTTTCATTTTTAGATGTGATAGAAATATAACCTCCAGTTATACAATTTCCAGAAAATTTTGTTTTCCCATAGTCTATTTCAGTATATCCTGTAATAACACCGTTACCTCCAATAGCATAATGTGTAAAATCTCCCGATGAAACACATTCACTGTTATAATTAATATTGCCTGTAGAACGTGTATTTTCATTTTGAGTTGTTGTTATTTTTACCGATCCTGATTCTATTAAAGAACCTCCAAGCCAAGATAACTCACGCATGTCACATAATATTTTTTTAAATACACCAACATCAAAACGGTTATTTATAATTGTATTAATTATACTTGGCGTGCCGTTTTTACTTAAATTCACTTCGCTAGAATCAATGGCTTTTCCTTCTTCATTAGTTGAATAATGTTTTAATGTTCCCCCAATAATAGATCCATTAGAAGCTGTTTTTATATCAATAAAAGATGTATCTGACATAACAGAAATATTAGTACCCTCTGGACCATAGTGAATAGTTTTAGAGGTTTTTGGTAAAGCTTTCGAAATACTATTTTCTATTACAATACCTTGTAAAGCACTAATTTGATTAATATGAGATATATTTTGCAACAAATTAAATGAATGGTTAGTATTCATGATGTTATATTTTAAATTAGGTTTGAGATATATTTATTCATAACCATACTGGTAAAGTTTTGTTTCTCCCATTTATGCCAGAAAAGCAATCCGCCTTTTTTACTATTATCATATGCTATAGTTGCCAAATAACTTTCTGCCCATTCTGGAACTTTTGGTCCTTGATATTTTGGCTTTTCATTAAATTGAAGCGCTCCATAACATTTAAACTCACCTGTTTCTTCGTTAGACGTTGAATTACCATAGAGTTCAATACTTTTTATTATAGGATCTACTAGTAAACTTACGGTTCCAGAATAACAAGCCTTGTTACCGCCTGTCCAGCTTAATTTTCCGTTCTCGAAGTTGTAAGACGCTACTTTTTGCTGATTGATTTCTAAGCCTGATTCTGAAAGATTAAACGCATTAATCGTCCTGGAAAAACGACCATTTGTTCGAACCGCATAGTTTCCATAAATTTCTTGTATATGATTTTCTTTATACAGTTTTATAGATTCTGCTCCTAAAGTTTTTCGCTCAGGATCTACATCATAAGCTATAAAGTTATTATTAGCTGGTACGATTTCTTCATCGGACCATACTTTACCAATAATCCTTCGTTTACCTTGCAGGTCTACATCTGGCCTTATAAAGCCATTAAAAGGTACTTGCGCATTACTTTTCCATTTAACAACTCCGTTTTCAAATGCAAACTTTTTAATACGAATATCATTGACGTATACAATACTTTTTCTTCTATTAACCTGATTACCAACAATAGTAACAGCCAATTTTTGTGTAGGCTCAATGTATACGCCAGTCCAAGGGAACATATTATTACGATTAATAAAATCTATAGAACTATGTAAAGCCCCCCAATTTATTTCTAAATCATTTTCACTTAACCAACGATTAAATTCGTCTCGGGCATTACTTTTGTTTAAATATGCAATCTTTTTTAAAAGAGAAGCCGATGAAGATTTACGCGTTAGGATATTGGTGAGTGTTTCTTCTGTTTCTATAGACCGAATGTATGCGCCTTTAGAAGCTATTTGAATAGCTCCAGAATCTCGAGAAGCTAAAAGGGCTCTTTCTCTATCTGACAAGCCACTAAAACGAGGGTCATTTAATGCTTCTAAAGGGGCTTTAAGATAGAGATCTTGTAGTTCTGTATCAAAGCGTAATTCTATTAAAAAGTTACTAGCAGCAGTATTTCCTTGCCATTTATACGATGGCGGAATTCTAAATTTAGAAAACGCATCAAAGGCTTTCATCTCACGCGGACCGTACAATCCTATTTCACGCAATGGTGATTTTGGAGGAACAATGCGTTGTCCTTCTTTTAAAATCCCAAGATCTTTTACTGTTTGTAAATGGGAAGGTACGACATCTCTGGGTTCAATGTAAAAGGTAGAAAGCCCTGTTATTTTGGTCTGGTTTTCAGGATCATGTAGTTCACTTAACTTGTATTTTTTAATCAAGGGCTCTATGGTTGGATATCGCGATCCTATATAATGCGTGATTTTATAGTCCTCCCCATAAATCCCTTGTAACCACTTTATAAAATACGAAAAGTTATCGTTTAAATACCCTTGTCTTCTATAGCCTAACTCACCTATTAAACCTACTTGCCATAAAATAACATGTAACGTAGGGTCTATATTTCGTTGACGAATAAGACAATCTGTTGCTTCATGAGTTTGTAATCCTGGATGACAGGGATCTACTCCTAAATCTGCACATAAGGTATCTAACGCACACACACCTGCCTTCATTGTGGCTTTATAGCCTTCTCTTCTTGCTAATTTTATAGCTCTATGGGTAGAAAGCACAAATACCCCCGGGTGTCCATAGAACACGACCACTACTTTTAAACCTTTACGAACCCAGTAAAGTTGCGCTTCGGTCATTTGCATATATGTTGTGTAACGCACTTTATTTTCTCCGTACAGAACATATAAATCTAATGCATCTGGTCTTAAGCGTTTTAGCCAAACTATAGTTGCTGGATCGGCAACACAAAAAAGAATTTTATCGGCATCTTCTATTAATTTTTTATCCCCTAGAGAGACTCCTATTGTTTCAATTCCCGAACCAATAATAATTAATTCTCCTTTTTTAGAATTTGGTAAGACACTCCCATCTTCAACATGGCTTACATCATTTTTAATAGCCGCTATTCCTTGTGCTAATTCTTCCCATGCTTGTTGATGGTCTTCGTATTTTGGGTAATTTTTAATCTTGTTTTCTTGTAACATAACTAACTAATTTTAACTAAGAATTTAAGAGCTACACCTGCTCCTACTTTTAATGGTAAATCTTTGCCACTATATTTGTATGTAGCCAAAGTGTTGTATCCTTTATACTTATCTGTAGCTGCAGCTGCTACCATAGCGTTTACACAGGCTTCCTCGTCTGATTTACTCCATCTCCATGCTGCTAATGCAGCATCTTCGGTAGCGTTTTTAGATGAGATAAGTCCTGCGACTACTAAGTTTTGTTCATCGGTACTAGCGCCTTGCTGTGCATAATCTGCAAAAGTGTTCCAACGATCTGAAATTAAGTTTGCAGGATTTAACATATAGTCTGTTAATAAGCCTAATGGTGCAGCTTCAGCAGGTATCATTCCCGCATAACTTTTACCAGCCTTTTTATACCATAATTGAAGAAGTTTTTGAGCCCCCATCATACCTCCCATAACCGCAGCATTTTTAAGAACTGCTTTCATTATGGTTCCTTTATTTTCCCAAAGAGATTTTCCTATATTCTTTAAAAGATTTCCTAGTGTATTGCTATCTACATCTACATCGGTATCAATATCTGTATCGACATCAATGACACTATCTACCACATTATCTACTACATTATCTACATCGGTATCGATATCCACATCAATATCTACATCAATGTCTACAACTACAAAAGCATCTACATCTACATCAATGTCTACATCAATGTCCACATCGGTATCTACATCGGTATCTACATCGGTATCCACATCGGTGTCTACATCGGTATCTACATCGGTATCAATATCTGTATTTACCAAATCTCCATTGGGTTCTGCGGCATCGCTAAACTTTTCATTAATCCATTGAGAAACCTTACTTACTGCATTTTTTGTAGAATTTACAATAGCTTCTCCTCCAGTTTTTAGTGCATTAAATAAATCAGGCAGACTTTTGGCAAGTTCTATAACAGTATGTACAATCATTATTACATTAATCGCAGTAAAAGCCAAAGAAGCCAAATCGTATACTCCCATCCACCAAGCTAATTTAGGAACGGGGTAAGGTTGAATAACGACATCATCTCCATTAATTTTGCCTGTAAAGAAAAGCTCATATGTTCCAGAAGCGCCATTATGTAACACCATATCCTGAGGTATCGCTGTTAGATTTACTCCAGATGTATCGGTTGCATTTTTTGAAGCGGCAACACTTTTAGCGTAGGTAAGTGTTATTGGCGTTCCTAAAATTGGATTTCCGGCATTATCAGTACCGGTAACTGGAGCATAAGTAGCCGTACCATTGGCTCCTAAAACTAATTGTCCTGTTTGATTTTTAGGTAAAACCAGAGGAATAACTGGTTTTGGGTTTTGAGGACTATAACAATAATAAGTTGCAGCCCATGCTCTTGCATCGTTTTCTGCCCAATATGAAACCGAGGAAAATAATCCATAATCGAAAGCAAACTTGTTTGTTTTAAACCATTGATCTAACAAACTTTTTTGAGTAGAGAGGTCTGTGTTATCTAATATTATACTGTTTATTTGCAAAGCATTAGGTGCATATGGACTGCCTTTATACGATTTATAAAATTCAAAAGCAGCCTGAGCTGTAGTTATTGCTGTTGTAGGAATGGTTACTTGTGTATCCCCTAATATATTAGTTACTGCCTGAAACACTGGTAAGCCATTAGTTTGCTGCACAAAGGCTAGATTCTCTAAAGGGTTACTAGATGAAGGCGTATAAGTTCCATTAGTATCATTAGCTGCTACAGTACCCACTTTAGTATAATTAGGATACATTGTATCGGGGTCGGAAGCCGAAGCACCAGATGGCACGGTAAATGTGTAAATATCTAATGCTTGGCTTAGTTGATTGTTTATTTTAACTATGTTATTAGCCATTTGTAAAATTTTTAAAGGTTAGTTTATGCGTCTGGTTCGATTGGTTCTACATCATCACCATCTTGAGAAGCTTCTTCTTCCTGTTCTTTTTGAGACTCGTTTACTTCTTCAACTAATTTGTCACTTGTAGCTTTGTTTTCTGCAATTTGTGCTTTAGCTTCGGCAGATATATGTTCTTGCACGTCTTCAACAAAATCATTTATATTAGATTTTAACTCTCCCATTTTCTCTGTTTGTGCTTTTACTACATCTGGTAAATCTTTGAATTGGGCATTATCCAGTGCATCTTGAATTTCTTTAAGATCACTCGCATTAGACTCTAAGGTTTGTAGTTGTTCTGGTGTCATATCTCCCTCAAATTCTGCTAATTGCTCAAGCGTATTCGCCTCAGATTCTAATCCTTCTTGGATTTTCCCTGCATTCTCGGCAGCTTGCACTCGTCCTTTAGACGCTCCCATTTCTTCAAGTGCATCTGCTGGATTATCAGGAACCTCTCCTTTTCCATCTGATATTTTTTTAACTGCAGTATCTAATTCTTCTTTAAGAGACGCTTTAATATCCTCTTGCATCTTTTGAAACTGCTCTTCTGTTGTTGGTGTCTTTTTTCCAAAGCATTTACCATAAATCCATTTAATAGGGCCTAACGCAAGCATGGCAAACATGGCTAAACCTCCTATAGCCATAAACTCTTGAAAAGCATTTGTTTTGTACCAAGCAGGATTTCCCTTAGCATCTTTTTTGATTTCAAAATCAACACCCAAACACGTATCTGCTCCTATAACGCCTGTTAACATAGTAATCATTGTAGCATCTGATGTTGCATTAACAACCCCCTTTAATTGAAAAGTTCCTTTAAGCGCTATATTGGGCGTATCAGAGTTTATATCATCTACAAATAAACTATCAGAATAGATGAGGTTTTTAGTCGTTTTTCCATCAGAAGAGGTATAAGTTACTGTATAGCCACCATTATCTTTAGTTACATCTATAGTTGCAGGTTTTGTAAAAGCTACTTTCCCTAGTTGATCTCCATTAGATTTATAAATGTTGTAGGTTGTAGATTTATATTGACTCCATACAAAAGAAAAATCTCTGTAATAACCTTCCATTGCAACCAAAACTGGCAAGGTTACTTTTTTGAATTCTTTAGTTCCTTCAAAGAATTTTTGCACACTATCGCTTAATGAATCTGCGACATTCTGAGAAGAGCCAGAACTACCATCGGCCTTAGAACTTGCATCTGTTTGAGATTGTTTCATAGCGGCAACATAATCTGACGCAAGTTTTGAGTTTGGGTATGCTATTATGGTTTGATAAAATGTAGAAGCTTGTTGCATGGCCGTTTCATCGTCTGATGTTGCAGTAACTGGCTCAAAAGGTCCTAAAATGGCACTGGCAGAATGATTCGCTACAGGGATATACCAACTACTGGAACTAATTATTAAGTCATAAAGTGAAGACCATTTTTCTTCTCCACTATCTGGGTCTTTATACATCATATCTAAAACAACAGATGCGCTTTTGCCTTTCGAGATTACAGGAGAGCTGCTCCCTTTAGTATTTAATACCTCAAAATTTAGTCCTTTAATGACAGTCGCCGAGTTATCTGGTCCTGGTGTTAATCCAGCTGTTGGTAGAACAACAACTACATCTTGTGAGCTGTTATTGGTCACACTACAATCTTTAGATTGCTCTTGTGTTTTAGTAATAGTATCTAAATGGTTTATATTCTGGTTTTTCATCTGTTTATATTTTTTGATTTCTGAATACATGCCTTCCGTCGGGAAGGGTTTTAAAAATTTGAATAAATTCAGGAACTCACATAAATTTCAATTATTTACCTATGTGAATTTTTGAAATAATAAAAATTCATATTCATTTCATTTTTTATAAATATTAAAGTCTTAATCCTCTGGAGGTAAAATATTTTCTGAATCTGGGTTACTTTCTCTCGAAATTTCAGAATCATTAGTTACAGCTGTTGCAACATCACTAACTATTGAACTTGTTTCTGATGCCATATCCTCAAGATCTCTTAAATCACGACTTGAAACATCTGTACTTACACTGGTAGTAAAATCACTAAGATCTGTAGACAGTGAACTGAAAGATGACGTTAAACTTCCAAGATCACGTAAGCTAGGAGGTGGTACATCAAAGCCTATATCTCCAGAAAGTCTACTTAATCGCGTGCCTAATTCTTGCATTTCAACACCTTGTTCGGAAGAGAAAGAAGAGGCATAGCGATCTAAAACTCTTAACCTACCTTCATAAAGAGATTGGCTTGCCGATAAATCGCGTAAAGATGAAGCACGCATAAACAAATCCTGACTAGAGGATAAACTGCTTAGTCCATCGTCAATACTTGCTGGTGGTGATATACGACCATCTGTTATAGCATCATAGAGGTAATCCACTTCATTAAATAGCCTATTGTTAAGGCGACCTTCTAGCGCATCAAGTTCTTGTCTTGTTGTAGGCGCATTACGATCTCTACACCATAAATAATAGGTCCTAATTAAAACAATAGTAGCTGGTATAAAAACAATGCCTGCACCTATTTCAAGGATTAAATCGATAATTTGTTTGAAACTTTTAGGATTATCTTTTGTTGTTTGACTTTGATCCCTGCCTAAACATGTAATCCCATTAATTGTACCTGTTAAAACGGGAATCACCGTAACATCTTTAGGATCATTGCTAAATAAGTTTCGCAACTGAAAAATACCTTTTACAGCAATACCAGGCACATCTTTAGTAACATCATCTACAAATAAACCATTCACATAGGTTAGACTTTTATTTGACGTGGTATCCACGGCTACAGATTTTAGATCATTAGGATCTTTAGCTGGTGAAAATGTGCAGGTATAACCACCATTAGCACTTGTAACACTAATTTGAGTTGGTTTAGTAAGTGTAATAGTACCTATAAATTGTTTTGTTGTTCCATCACTACTATATAAATAATAGGTTATCGTTTTTGAATAATTAGACCATACAAATGGAAATTTTTTATAATACGTTTCAATAGCCATAAAATCAGACATGGTTACATGTTTATAATTTTTAGTGCCTTGAAAAAAAGCATTTACGGCATCGTTTAATACTTTAACAATATTTTGCGAAGAACCAGAACTACCATCTGCTTCTTTTTTTGCTGTAGCAATACCAGATTGCATCGCTTTTTGGAAATCTTTTGCTAGCTTAGAGGTAGGGTATACAGATATGGTTTGAAAGAAATTAGCGGCCTCTGTTATAGCTGTTTCATTTGCACTATCCACTGTTTGATCGGGATAGCTATTGTTTGCCATTTCTACTATTTTACTTGATATGGGATAAAACCAACTTGAAGTGCTAATTAATACATTATATATCATAGAATATGTAGCGCTTCCCGTAGACGGGTCTGTGTATGTTTGATTTAAAGTAACTATGCCTTCATTTGTAGCATCAATAATTTTTTCACCATTTTTTAGTGTTAGTATTTCTATACTTTGGTTATAAGCATTAATTAAACTATCACTAGTTTTAGTTTGTGTAGTTGTTGGCAGTATGCCTAAAGCTGCATTACTAGTAGAATTTGTTATTTTACATTCTTTTGAAATACTCATTTTTTTAATAATTAAGTTTGGTTAGTACGTTTTTATTTCAATAGATTGAGGTAGTGAAATTTCTAGTATTTCAATTTCACTACCTCAAAACATGGTTATTCTGATGTAACAGTGCCGTTTACTTTATGGTTTCCATAAGAGAAACCTCCATTACCATTCCATTCATTATTTACATCCATAAATAGTGTTACAGGTACAGGAATAGGAATTGTTTCATGTCCAAATGGAGGAATTGGAATAGTGATATCGGTATAATAAAACCCTTTTAGGTCTACAATTTTAGTAACATCGCCATACCCTGTACTTCTAATAGTACCTTTTACATCGGCTTGAATTGTTTTAAAATCTTTTATAGAGCCATTAGTAATTGTTACTTTTCCTGTAACGGTTTCATGTAAAGGAGATACAACCAATGCAAAATGTGCTTTTGAGGCAGCTAATGCAGCACTAATAATAGAGCCTTTTACTAAATATGCTTCTACTAAAGCATTGTCTTGAACAGTTTGAGTTTCAGTTTTCATAATATTAAATTTAAATTTGATTATTTCTTGAGTTTCTTTTAAATAGTTTCATTCTAATACTTTTAAAAATGGGTTTTTAGAATTGCACAGAGCTTATCGAACAAAGAATAAGCAAGTGATCTGTAAGAATTACATTATAAATTTCATAAGAAAAATAAACGAAATAAAAAAAATGTAGATTAACGTAACTATTAGGGAGATGTTCACACCAGTTTAGCACATGAATGTGAAATTTTGTGTAAGACTTTTTAGGGGGTTTTTAATAGATAATACCAAATCTACTATAAAATGCAACTCATATTAAGTTTACTTTTCTACTTTATCGTCATTATAAAATGAATCCGTAACTATAGCTATGCATTAATTTTAAAGCCTCGATAAAGCGAAAATTAATTCTAAATCTTATGGTCGCTTTTATAGTAGATTTGGTATAACTTTAAAATATCTTATTTAATGATATTAAAACGAGAAGTCAAGTGCTTTTTATAGCGTTCACTTATGGCTATTTGAAAGCCTGAATTTAAATATATAGTATTTTCACTAAGATTAATACTTTTAACTTTATTGAAGTTAATTAAAAATTTTCGATGCGTTTGTTCAAAATTTTCTTTACCTAATATCTCCTTAATTTTAGATAATGATTTTTTAACTACGTATTTATTGTTAGAAACATGCAATGTGCAATAATTTTCTTCTACTTCTACATACTCAATGTCATCAAAATTTATTTTACAAATTAAATGTTGTTTTTTAACAAGAATATAATAATCGGATATTAAAGTTTTATTGGTTCTTAAGGTATTCTCCTGTTGAAAAAATTTCTCTACGGCTAATTCAATGGTATATTGTAATTCTAAGTGATTAAAAGGCTTTAATAAATACGTAAAGGGTTGTGTTAATTTTGCTTGCTCAAAAACAGTCTTACTTTGCATGCTGGTAAGAAATAAAAAAGGGATAGGTTTTGCAGCGTTTTGGATATGTTTTGCAAATTCAATACCGTTTAATTTACCATCGACATTTATATCAACAATAGCTAAATCAAATTTAGAAGTAACAAAAATAGCTTTTGCCTTTTTTAATGTATTAACTAGAGTAACCGCATACTGTTTAGATAATAAATTAATAATCGTTTGGGCATCATCAATATTATCTTCCAGTATTAAAATTTGTAACGATTTCATCTTATAGCTCTTTTATTGGTAACTCTATTGTAATTGTTATACCCTTATTTAAATTGTTTTCTATTTCAAAAGTTCCCTTATTTTTTATTAGTAACGTTTTACTCAAAATTAACCCTAGCCCTAATCCTTTAGAGCGATCTATTTTTTCTACAGTTAAGATATTATAATTATTAATATTATTTAATACGTCTTGAGACATGCCCTGTCCTGTGTCTGCTATTGTGAGAATACACATAGTGTCTGTAAACGCTGTTTTTACTTTAATACTACCGCCTTCTGGAGTATATTTAATAGCATTATCTATTAAATTCCTAAAAGCAATTTTAAACAGCTCTTTATCCAAAAACACCAGGCTGTCTGAGTCTTCAAACACAGTTGATATTGAAATGTTTTTGGCTTGAGCTATTGATCTAAAATCTTCTAATATTGAGACTATTAAAAGGTTTATAAAGTGGTTTTCTGGAATAAATAATAACTGATTATTTTGCTGTAAAGCCCAGTTTAATATATTATTTAATATACCACTTGTACTTTCTGAAATGGCTTCACTTTTTTTGTTTAATGTTATAGCATCTTGATTAAGGTTACTGTTTAATAATACTGATAATTTTTTGTGATTAGCCTTGATCGTATTTACAGGGGTTCTTAAATCATGTGATATTACAGAGAGTAAATAGTTTTTAGTTGTATTTAAATGTTCTAATTGTTCTTTTTGAGCTTGTATTAAGGTATTTTGTTTTATCTTAAATCTGTATAAATAAAAAAGAACACCTAAAAAAAGTAAAGCAATAATAAGTATAATTATAAATAGTTGAATACGTTCTTTTTGTTTTAGTGTTGTTTCTTTCTGAATTGCAATTTCCTTGTCCTTTTTAACCAAGGCAATTTGTTTATCTTTTTCTAAAAGCTGTGATATTTTATCTCTATTCCATAAAGAATCTTTCCATTTAATGTATTCTTCATAATAGCTAGTGCTTTCTTTGTAATGTTTTCTGTTTTTTTCAACAACAGCCATATTTTTGGCTGTATTTTGTTTTAGCTCCAAACTAGAATCATGTTTTGCAAGCTCGTATACTTCCTTAAAAAGAGGAATTGCTAAGTGATCTTTATACTGCTCATAATAAAGATTAGCTAAATCACTCTTGGCATTTATAATATTTACAGTATTATTTATTTTTTGTGCTTCATTGATTACCTTTTTAAAATAAAACTCAGACTTTTTAAATTGTTTTTTTAGCATATAAGCCGAAGCCAAATTATGGTAAACAACACTCACTTCTTGTGCATTTCTATTTGTAGGATTGTTTCTAAGCCATTTATTATAAATAGATATCACACTATCGTATTTTTCTAATTCAAGGTATACCATACCATACCTATAATTCTTTAATTGATAGAATGGAAATTTTTTTGATATGGCATTTAAAGAAGATAAAGCATTTTGATATAAACCTAATTTAACAGCAGATACGCTCTTCATATAAAATAAAACATCTTTTGTCTCAGGTGACAACGTTTTATTTGTTATTGCCTTTTCTGAAAATAAATAACATGAATCGTATTTTTTATTCTTAAAATAATTGATGGTTTTACAGTAATCTGCTTGGTCTAGTACTTTACACGTTTTTATTCCAAAATCTATTAACCGTCTATAATCATCTTTATTTTGAGAAAATAATATGTTACTAATTAAAAAAAAAAGTAATAGCAGTCCCCTTTTGTTAGGCATTATTTATCGAATCCCTGTATTAGTTGTGGTTATTGTACCTCTTGAAGTTTCTGGATCAAAGTTTTTATCATGCACAATGACAGCCTCTACAGATTGCCCATCATTTTTTACAATGCGATAGTTTAGCTTAATATGGTATAAATTATATTTAATGGGTTCTGCTCTAGAAGAATTATAGTCAATACTAAAACTTCTACATAAAATAGTATTGTCTGTATAATGCCTATCTATTGAAGTTTTAACTACAGAAACGCCATTATAACTAAAAAACAACTTGTTTTTTTCTTCAGGCAATAAATCTAAATGAGGTTGATTATAGTCTTTTATAGTATTAAAATCTGTTGGAATGTAGGCTAAAATATTAACAGTATAGTTATCTGAATCTCTGCTATTGTATATGTTAGCCAATGGGATTCTTGAAACCTCCCAATTTTCAATAGGTTTTTCGTTTATTTTTTTACAAAACTTAAGTTCAAATTCTAATCCTGCTATTGTAATTTTTTGAGTCAACTTTTTATTTTTTTAGATTTAATGAAAGTAAAATTATATTAAATTATCGACATTATCAACCGTTAAAGTAAGTAAATATTTATATTTAAATGGGTTTTATCATCTTAAAATTATAATCACTACACTATATTATAATTGTTATAGTTAAAAACAGACTTATTAAAGGCATATTTGTGTTAAAGATGGGGCAGTAGATTTAATTTTATTCAATCTACAAGGTAAATTAAAACTTAACAATGATAACTGTCATTTCTAAAAATATATTTCTATATTACACCCTAACTCCCTATAGTACAAACCATTAATAGTATTTATTATTTTTTTTACTTTTTAATACTAAATACCATGGATTTTTCAATTAGATTATTAGTTTTAGCTACTGTTTTTTCTTTAAATGTTTATTTTGTTAATGCTCAAGTATCATCAATTTATCGTGGTGAGGTAGATTTTAGAGCTATAAATAAGAAAAAAATAGAGATATCAAATTTTTCAGGTTTAAGTATTCATCTAATAATTAAATCTAATGGGGTAGAAAAAAAATATTTTTTCCCAGAAAATCAATATAAACCTATAAGTTTATCAAGAAAAAAACTGGATAAGAACGCTACTATTAGATTAGGTTATACTTCTGAAAATTTTCTAAAAGACAGTATATTTAGGGCTACTGCATTAGAGAAAACCACTATAAATTTATTAAAAGCTAAAGGGGCAAAATTTTCTGCAAAAAAGATAAATGAAATTCTTATTGATGAAAGAAGTAGCCTTGCTGAATATGCTGTTGCAGCACTTCTTTCTGTTGGAACTGCATCATATATAAATAAATACAAATCAACTTTTAAAGCATTAAATGGCTTTTGTGATAAAGCAGCTTATTGGTATAAAGAATTAAATAGAAAAACACGAAATAAACATTTTAAAATGACTAAAATTGATGACGTCATTAAATATCAAGAACATTATTAATAACTTAGAATGCGCTTCAAACCTCAATAACTACAGGTGATTTCTATACCCATATATCTGGTAACGCTAAAGAAACTGTTATAGTTAACAATTTAGAGGTTTATGGTGTTGATAGCATAAAGCAAGTGATTAATTACTTTGATAAAACACCACAAACATAAACTTTCTTTAAACTAAATACGAAGTTTTATATTAAATCGAATTTCCCTACATTTAAAATCTAAACCAAACTCATGCTTGTAAAAATTTATGGCTCCGCTGTTTTTGGTGTCGAAGCCACCACAATCACTGTAGAAGTTAATGTAGATTCTGGAATTGGCTATCATTTGGTAGGACTTCCAGACAATGCTATAAAAGAAAGTAATTACCGTATAGCAGCTGCATTACAAAACAACGGTTATAAAATCCCAGGTAAAAAGATCACTATTAATATGGCGCCTGCCGATTTACGCAAAGAAGGTAGTGCTTACGACCTTAGTTTAGCCATTGGTATTTTAGCAGCTTCCAAACAAATTAAAGCCGAATATCTAGACCACTATCTAATCATGGGGGAACTCTCTCTAGATGGCAGTTTACAACCCATAAAAGGCGCCTTACCCATAGCAGTAAAAGCCAGAGAAGAAGGATTTAAAGGCTTTATTTTACCAAGCCAAAATGCGAAAGAAGCTGCGATAGTAAACGATTTAGAGGTTTATGGTGTAGACAATATCAAGCAAGTGATTAATTACTTTGATAAAGATGAACCTTTAGAACAGACCATAATAGACACTCGTAAAGAATTTGAAAGAAACTTAGATTTTCCTGAGTTTGATTTTGCAGATGTAAAAGGACAAGAAGGTATAAAGCGCTGTATGGAAATAGCGGCGGCAGGTGGGCACAACATCATTTTAATTGGCCCTCCAGGAGCTGGTAAAACCATGTTAGCAAAACGATTACCTAGCATCCTCCCTCCTATGACCTTACATGAAGCTTTAGAAACGACCAAGATACACTCGGTAGTGGGAAGAGTAAAAGATACGGGATTAATGGCGCAACGGCCTTTTAGAAGTCCGCACCATACTATATCTAATGTTGCTTTGGTTGGTGGTGGAAGTTACCCTCAACCAGGGGAAATATCATTATCGCATAATGGTGTGTTATTTTTAGATGAACTCCCAGAATTTAAACGAGAGGTTTTAGAAGTAATGCGTCAACCACTTGAAGATCGAGAAGTTACCATTTCCAGAGCTAAATTTACAGTGACTTATCCGTCATCATTCATGTTAGTGGCGAGTATGAACCCGAGTCCTGGCGGTTATTTTAATGATCCTGATGCTCCCGTAACGTCTAGTCCTGCTGAAATGCAACGCTACTTAGGTAAAATTTCTGGTCCCTTATTAGACCGCATAGACATACATATTGAAGTGACACCTGTACCATTTGATAAATTAAGTGATGATAGAAAAGGTGAATCTTCAGTAGCCATAAGAAAACGCGTGACACAAGCCAGAGACATTCAAACCAAACGTTTTGAAAGCTCGGATTCTGTTCACTATAATGCACAAATGAATGTTAAACAAATTCGTAAACATTGTGTGCTGGATGAAGATTCGAAACAACTACTAAAAACCGCGATGGAGCGTTTAAACCTTTCGGCAAGGGCCTACGATCGTATTTTAAAAGTAGCCAGAACTATTGCAGATCTTGAAAATTCGGAGCATGTTAATGGCTCTCACATTAGTGAGGCCATACAGTATCGAAGTTTGGATCGTGAGGGGTGGTTGGGGTAAAAGTCTTTGTTATTTTATTTACAACATATAAAAGCAAAATAGATTTAATTTTTAATAATTTTAAATGTATAACTATTTTTCTCTATTTCTCCATCTATTTTTAATAGATAGATTCCTTTCTCTAAATGACTAATGTCTATTTGTTGTCTATTTTTTTTTACCGACATTAACTTACCTTGAAGGTCAAATATTTTCACATTAAATTGAGCTTCTTTTAAGCTTAGTTGATCTAAATTTATTATTCCTGATGATGGATTTGGGTAAATAATTAATTGTTCTTTTCCAATATTATTTTTAGAAAGATCTGTCTCTTTTGAAGTAGAATTTTCATTACCATCTGTTAATCTTGAGGTTCTTGTTCCTACTTCAAATATATATTCTGATATATTGTTTAAGTTGGTAATCAATATTCTATGATTTGTTTTTAAGGCTTCATCCTGCGTTTTATATCTTAAATTATCTATCGCTTTTCCATAACGAACTGCGCTAGATGCAGGAATATCTGTTTGCCATGTTACTAGTACTGTATTAGCATCTATAGGGCCTATAATTGGATCTACTAAAAGTTTAGGCTTAAATGGTTTTTTATCATAGAAAAAAGGCGTATCCGTATCTTTTGTAACTACTACTTGTAATAGTCCATTACTGGTGTGTTGATCTGCAGCAATCACAACTTTGGTTAAATTACTTAAGCCTTCATAATTTTCATCAATATCAAAATTATGATCATCTCCTTGAATGTATAATACTGGTTTTGAAAAGGACTCTACAGCATATAACAATCCATTAAGAAAAATAGGACCATTGGTAACATGAGTTTTAGCATAATCTGGTCTAGCATGAGCAATAATAACTAATGAATGTACAAAATCTTTATATTTCGCAACATTTTCTTCAATCCAATTTTTATTATCATTTAATCTCAAGTTCCATTCAGCTTTTCTTTCTTCTTTCTCTTCTTGAGAAGTACTTTCAGGACCTATAATATGACCACTAACATTATTAATCGTAAGAAAGAGTACCGAATTTCTAATAAATGCAATGTTTTCCTCCCTAACGTTTTGTATGTTTACATCCATATCATTTTTGAACGTATTATTAAAGTCTGTAAATGTTGATTTCCAGTTCGCTAATGCAACATCAATATCAATATCCTCACAATCATTCCATTCATTGTCTCCTATCAATAAATAGGTTGGTTTATCTGAAAGTTCTAAAGCCGTTTTTGCATCGAGGTAATAATTAATATCAGTACAGTAGGTTCCACGATCTTGTTCGTTACTTTTGTCATTATTTGGCCTCCCTTTCTTTATATCTCCTACATGAATTAAAAAAGGCGCATAACTCAACTGATTATTTTCTGTTATGTTATTTTTTAATTTTTCAAAAAGAATAGTCTCGCCTAAATGATCATAGGGCGCATCACCAACAATTGAAAAGCTGGTTAAATCGTTTATTGGGTTGTTGCAAACAACATAATCTTCACTCCAATTAAAAGAACCATTAATAATTCCATGAGAAGCATTACCAGAGCTATCAGTTAATGTGCCATTACTATCCTCGAAATTATAGAGCGCTATTAAATTTGTTTCATCTCCAATAAGCTTCTGGCAAGTGGCATTACTAATGTCTTCTATTGTTAATTGTTTATTCCATATTCTAACTTCGCTAATCGATCCTGTAAAAAAGTCGGATGGACCAGATGGATCATATTCTTGACCTATACTACATTTTTTGGCATCGCTCCATTCAAAAGTCAAAGTATTATTCAAGTTAAATTCATATGAATTTACACCATCAACATAAGCAAATATTCTACCATCTTCAAAAGCAATTACAGAAAGTAAATGCCATTGATCATCATTATACCCCGAGCCTTGTACTTCTATTCCAGAACCTGTCTTTATAAAGATGCCTCCATTAGCACCAGTACCAATTCTTAAAATGTTAGAGTTATCGTTTTTATGAAATGATAATAATTGATTAGCCGAATCAAAACTAGTAGCATTAGTTTTAAAACGAATTTCGGCAGTTATAACGTTGTCATCTAAGTTAATATGGTCTGTTACATTATTAATATTAACATAGTTTGTATTGCCATCAAACTCTAAGACATTTTTAAAACTACTTGTAGAAATACAAACAATATCATTTAATTTCCAATCTGTCTCAATGCTTCCTTCTATAGTTCCATTATAAGCATTATTAGAACTATCTTCTAATACAGTATAATCTTCATTGCTATTTTCAAAATTATAAAGTGCAATTAGATCATTTTCGTTTCCTATTAATTTCGAACACTTTTGTCCTATAATTTCTTGAACGGTTAATTGTTTGTTCCATATTCTAACTTCGCTGATCGATCCTGTAAAAAAGTCGGATGAACCAGATGGATCATATTCTTGACCTATACTACATTTTTTGGCGTCGCTCCATTCAAAAGTCAAAGTATTATTCAAGTTAAATTCATATGAATTTACACCATCAACATAAGCAAATATTCTACCATCTTCAAAAGCAATTACAGAAAGTAAATGCCATTGATCATCATTATACCCCGAGCCTTGTACTTCTATTCCAGAACCTGTCTTTATAAAGATGCCTCCATTAGCACCAGTACCAATTCTTAAAATGTTAGAGTTATCGTTTTTATGAAATGATAATAATTGATTAGCCGAATCAAAACTAGTAGCATTAGTTTTAAAACGAATTTCGGCAGATATAACGTTGTTATCTTCTCCAATATTCCCTGTAATATCATTAATATTAACATAATTGTCTATTCCATCAAAATAAAGGTTATTTGAGTCTTGTGCTCTAATTAGAAGTGGAATTGATAATATGATTACTATTAATGATTTTTTAGAAAGCTTCATTTTATTAGTTTAATTTGTTGAATAAAATAACTTAGTATATTTTATTAAGTATGTGATACAAAATTAATCGAATTTTAATACTTTAAAAAAATAATAATTGTCACTTTTATTGTTTGCTAGATTATTTTATCTATTGTATAACCAAGTTTTTTCAATTCTGTTAATAATTTTTTATATAAACTATAACTGTTGTACACAAAGATTATACTTTTCAATTTATTAATGTAGATATTTAAAAACATATTCTTCCATACTATTGGAAACACTTTTTCTATTGCCCTCGATACGTTCAATAGTATGACAACTAACACTAAGTTGTTCTGCTAGTTGGCTCATGGTTAATACATGCTCTATTCGATACAACAAAACTTTATTAGCCAAAGAACCTGAACCATCATCCCAAAAGTTATACCCCAAAAAGTCATTAACCTTTTTCATATATTTAACGTGTGGAATATAACGGTTCCTCTCATAATTTTGGTAACTATCTTTTCTAATTCCTATAAAATCAGCAACATTTTGTTGCGTCCATTCAAGCTCCAAGCGTCGCCGTTTAAGGCAAGCTCCGAGGCTTTTGTCAGTTTGCGGTGGAAATGGTCTATACTCGGGTTTTTTAGCCTGTATGCGAACATTGCAAATGGGCAACACACCACATCTAATGTTGCTTTGGTTGGTGGTGGAAGTTACCCGCAACCAGGGGAAATTTCGTTATCACATAATGGTGTTTTATTTTTAGATGAATTGCCAGAGTTTAAGCGAGAGGTTTTAGAAGTTATGCGACAGCCACTAGAAGATCGAGAAGTGACCATCTCAAGAGCAAAATTTACGGTAACCTACCCTTCATCTTTTATGTTGGTGGCGAGTATGAACCCGAGTCCTGGCGGGTATTTTAACGACCCCGATGCTCCCGTAACGTCCAGTCCTGCCGAAATGCAACGTTACTTAGGTAAAATTTCTGGCCCCTTATTAGACCGCATAGACATACATATTGAAGTGACACCTGTACCATTTGATAAATTAAGTGATGATAGAAAAGGGGAATCTTCTGTAGCCATAAGAAAACGCGTAACTAAAGCTAGAGACATTCAAACAAAACGTTTTGAGGATTCAGATGCAGTACACTATAATGCACAAATGAATGTTAAACAAATTCGTAAATACTGTGTGCTAGATGAAGATTCGAAACAACTACTAAAAACCGCGATGGAGCGTTTAAACCTTTCGGCAAGGGCCTACGATCGTATTTTAAAAGTAGCCAGAACTATTGCAGATCTTGAAAATTCGGAGCATGTTAATGGAGCACATATTAGTGAGGCTATACAGTATAGAAGTTTGGATCGTGAAGGATGGTTGGGGTAAATTTAAGAACAACACACATTAAAACATGAAATTATTAAAAATAGCATTGGTATTTTTTTTATTATTTGGTTGTGGTAGGCCTGTATATCATTTACCAACGCAAACCAAAGCAGCTCCAAAAAAGCTTTTGGTTTTTATAGATGGCACGGGAAATGATGAGTCTAGCCATACTAATGTCGCTAAACTATATAATTTAGTAACACTACAAGAAAACGAAAACATAATTGCCATTTATATAGAAGGAGTTGGAACAAAAGGTAAAGCTATAGGTCTGGCTATGGGTTGGGGAATAGGAGAAGATGTTAGAAATGCTTATAAGTTTATAGCTAACAATTATGATAAAAAACGTGGGGACGAAATTTATATTTTTGGTTTTAGTCGAGGCGCTTATGCTTCTCGAATTTTATCTGGATTAATAGACCTTGCTGGTGTTTTAGATTTGTCTAAACTTAATGAAAAAGAGCAAAATTCTATACTTAAAAAACTATACAAAATATATAAACAAAAAAATACTACTGTTGATCTTATAAAACAAACCGTAAAAAATAAATTTAAAGATATAACAACTCAAAATAATGTACAGATAGAGTTCATGGGGTTGTGGGATACTGTTTCTGCATTAGGATTACCAAATTCTAAAGAAGACTACATAAAACCAAATAAAAAGTATAACGATCAATTATGCAATGTTAAAAAAGCCGCGCATGCATTAGCTTTAAACGACCAAAGAGCATATTTATTTACGCCAATTCTTTTAACAGAAAAACACTTAATTAGTAATTGTAATGCTCCAATCGATATAAATAAAAAAGTAGATGAAGTTTGGTTTTTTGGAGCACACTCAGATGTTGGTGGTGGATATAAAAATTCATTTATACCTAATTACTCGTTCAATTGGATGTTATCAAAAATTAAGGATTATAATATCATAGATAAAGGTATTAAATTACATGAGAATTTTAGTAGCGAATCACATAATGGACGATATTTTATTATGAATTTGATAAGCCGTAATAGAGATCGAAATTTAAAGATGTATTCACAAAATAGTCCTTACAATTATGGTAAACTAAAAATACACTATTCGGTACTCGAAAAACTTAAACAGGGAGATCTAAAACCTTTTGAGATTAATATAGTAAACACATTTTCTAAGTGTTTTTCTAAAAATAGTCTAGGTGGATATGATAAAATAAGTGATGCTTGTTTCGATATTATAAATTAGTATTACAAGCAATTATGAAGCTTTCAACATAGAAGTTTGGATCGTGAAGGGTACTTTATGTAGCGTAACATATATTTATTAGCGATGGTAAGTGATAAGTTATTTATTACCTTAGTAATCAAATTATAAGCAATAACTCTTCTGTTTCTTTCTGTGGTTTTTCAACTATAGATTATGTCATAAAGATGAAACCAATCTATAAATAATAAACTATGAAAAAAATTATTGTTTTTTTAGCAACGTTAGCCTTAGTAAGTTGTAATACATCAAATAAAAAGCAAAGTGTAAAAGAGACTACAAATAAAGATGCTATTGCAATAGTTGCTGCTCCAAAACTAGACTTAGAGCATGCTAATAAACTTAGTGAATTACCATTACATTGTATGCATGTTGAGTACCCAAATAAATTATCTCAAGTTTTAGAAAACAGCAGCGATTTATTACCTCCAAAAACATTACATCCTGCATTTTACGGTTGTTTTGATTGGCATTCTGCGGTACATGGACATTGGAGTTTGGTTGTTTTATTAAAACAATTTCCAAACCTTGATAACGCTAAAGAAATAAAGGAACGTTTACTTAAAAATATATCTAAAGAAAATATTGAAACCGAAGTGTCTTACTTTGAAAGGAAGTTCAATAAATCTTATGAGCGTACCTACGGATGGGCTTGGTTACTTAAGCTCGCTGAAGCATTACACACTTGGGATGATGATACAGCCAGAGTTTTAGAAACTAATCTACAGCCTCTAACCAATTTAATCGTTCAAAAATACATTGATTATTTACCAAAATTAAATTATCCGCTTAGAGTGGGTACACATACTAATACGGCTTTTGGATTATCATTTGCTTACGACTATGCAAAAACTGTAGATCATACCCTTTTAAAAAATGCTATTAAAACTAGAGCGCTTTTCTTTTTCGAAAAAGATCAAGGTTGTCCGTTATCATGGGAACCAGGGGGCGCCGATTTTTTATCGCCTTGTTTAGAAGAAGCTGCTTTAATGAAACGTTTACTAATTAAAGATAAATTTAAAACTTGGTTAGACGCATTTCTTCCGCAGTTAAAAGATAAAAACTTCGCCTTAGAAACTGGGGTCGTATCTGATAGAACAGACGGACATTTAGTACATTTAGATGGTGTAAACTTTTCAAGAGCATGGAACTTAAATACCATAGCTAAAGACTTACCAGAGTACGAGCATTTAAAAAACATTGCTAATCAACATATAAACTACTCATTACCAAGTATTTTTAATGATGATTATATGGGAAGCCATTGGCTGGGGAGTTTTGCTATTTACGCATTGAACACAGTAGCTAATGATTAAAAAATGGTTTAAAAATATTGGCCCGGGACCTTTGGTAGCAGCGGCTTTTATTGGTCCAGGCACGGTTACTTTATGTACCATAGCTGGTGTTAATTTTGGTTATGCCTTACTTTGGGCCATGGTGTTATCAATAGGCGCTACTATTGTATTACAGGAAATGGCAGCTAGATTGGGAATTATTACTCAAAAAGGGTTATCTGAAATAATAAGAGAAGAAATTAATAACCCTGTATTAAAAACGATAACTATAATTTTAATTTTATCGGCCATAGTTATTGGGAATGCCGCTTATGAAGCTGGTAACATTTCTGGAGGGGTTTTAGGATTAGAAACGTTGTTTGGCAGTCCATCACTTAATTTATTAGGTCTAAACATAAAAGTATATAGTCTTTTAATTGGTTTTATTGCATTTTTATTGCTTTACATAGGGAGTTACAAGGTTATAGAACGCGTACTTGTTGCTCTGGTAATCCTTATGAGTTTAGCGTTTTTTATTACTGCGTTATTAACAAAACCCGATATACTAAGCATTATAAAAGGGGCTTTAATCCCTCAATTTCCAAAGAATAGTGTTCTTTTTATTATAGGATTAATAGGTACAACTGTTGTGCCTTACAATTTATTTTTGCACGCAGCATTAGTTAAAGAAAAGTGGCAAAAAGAAACCGATTTAGCTTTTGCTAGAAAAGATACATTTATAGCTGTTATTTTAGGTGGTTTGGTATCGATGTGCATTATAATTTCGGCTACTGCAATTCAACATCAGGATATCACTAATGCTTCAGATTTAGCAAAAGGGTTGGAACCGTTATTTGGTAGTTTAGCAAAGTACTTTTTAGCAATAGGCCTATTTGCTGCAGGCATTACAAGTGCTATTACTGCGCCTTTAGCTGCTGCTTATGTAGCTAGTGGTTGTTTAGGGTGGCATTCTATTTTAGATGCAAAGAAGTTTAAAAGTATCTGGATGTTTATTTTGGTTTTAGGCGTGGTGTTTTCCTCTTTAAATATAAAACCTATTGATATTATCACCTTTGCGCAAGTTGCAAATGGTGTCTTGTTACCAGTAATAGCTGGTATTTTAATTTGGATTATGAATAAGGGTGCTATTCTTGGAAACTATAAAAATAATACTAAGCAGAACATTTTAGGGATTCTTATTTTAGGAATAAGCATATTACTTTCTATAGCGGCTATAAGTAAAGTGTTTAGATTAGCTATTTTTTAGTGAATAATATTATTATAATTAATAGTAGAATAGAATGTGGTTAAAAGAAAAATGTTATCTAAAATTACAAAAGCATCCTAAGCTCTAATCTGGATAATTCAAAAAAGACCAATGCCCCTATACTAATTAAGTAGTTCTAGTCTATTTTTATTAACCTCTAATTTCAACCTAAAAAGCCATTCCAAAAAAACTGTTCTTCTTCGTATACTTCTATATGTTGTTTTCTTCTAAATTGCTCTGGTGTTTGTTTTGTTGCTTTCTTAAAAAGTCTAATAAAATAGGAGCTGTCATTATAATTCAATTCTTCAGAGATAGCAGCAATAGACAAATCCGAATGTATAATCAACCGTTTTGCTTCTAAGATTATACGTTCTAACATAATCTCAGAAGGTTTTTTATTTACAGTTTTTTTACACAAATAGCTTAATTGCCTTTCAGATATATTCATGCGTTCTGCGTAACATGATAAAGGACGATGTAATTTAAAATATTTATCTATCAAAGCTTCAAACTTGTTTAACTGTAATATGTCATAGGGCAATGTATACTTATTTCGTTTTTTTAAAGGATAATATCTTGCTAGTTCCAAAAGCAATGCATTTAGATACATTCTAATAATCTCTTGGTAATCGTTTTTTCGTTTTGAATACTCAGAACACATAAGTTTATATTTTAAAAATACAGACGCAACATTTTCTTGATCTAATTTAAGAAAAGGACTAGTAAACGTTGAATTAAAGAATGGAAAACGTGTAAGTCTACTAGTAGCAAAATCGTGAAGAAAAAATTTTTTTGTAAAAAATAAAATGTATCCTTCTATGTCATGAGACAACATCCATTGATGCACTTGACCTGGAGACAATATAAACATAGAACCAGGAGCCACTTCATATTCTGTAAAATCTATAATATGCTTTCCTAAGCCTTGTGTAATGAGCAGTATTAAAAAAAAGTCATGGCTATGCGGCTTTTCAATAAAAGTATTCTCCTTTACGTGTTCACTAAATCTACGGACATAAAAATTATCCTCAAAACACATGCAGTTATTATAATCGTCAAAATTTACAATATTAAATATAGGGAGAGCATTTGAAGATTCCATAAGCATTAAATGTCACTAAAATTAAGTAATAATACTTAGAATGCAATATATTCAAAAAAATCAACAAAAAAGCATTTTTTATGAATTAATTATTCAAAAACAACAAAAACACTGAATTTAATTCAAAGAAAAACCTAAAAACATATATAAAGTTAATTTTGTGCTATGTTTTGTTGGTTTTGTATCGTGATCTAAATACTTAAGTGATCTACTTTTGAAATGTATTAATTCTAAAACAAAATATTATGCCTAAAGTTGAAAAACCAATACACAAAAATGGTGACTTTTTCGTTGATTACGAAGACAAAGTATTCGAAGACATAAAAGCTAAAGAAGGAGAAAAAGCCTTAGTAACTTTTCATACGGTAGCTTTTGAAGGATCCATAGGTTTGGTAAATATTCTATCTGCTACCAGACTTCAAAGAAAAGGATTTGAAACCTCAATCTTACTCTATGGCCCTGGAGTTACTTTAGGGATACAAAGAGGTTTCCCTACTTTGGGAAGCGAAGCGTTTCCTGGGCATTTAAATTACGCAGCTCGTTTGACTAAATTCATGGAAGAAGGAGGTAAAATTTACGCTTGCCGCTTTGCTTTACAGGCTCTTTATGGTCATGGAGAACCTTCTTTATTACCAGGCATCCAACCTATAAGTCCTTTAGATGTGTTGGATATTCAATTAGAACATAGAAATACCGATGCTTTCATAATGCACACTTGGACTATGTAGTAATACTTTAATTATTGCATTTTGCTTTTAGCAAATTAAAAAACTAAAAGCAAAATGCTAAATCCTAAAATGAAAATAATGTTTAAAAAAACCATAGTTAAAGCTGCTGCTGCACAAATTTCACCTGTTCTAGAAAGCAAATCTGGAACACTTGCAAAAATTGCTGATGCCATAGTAACCGCTAGTAAAAATAATGCCGATATTATCGTATTTGCAGAAACTTTAGTGCCAAACTATCCTTATTTTTCATTTATAAAACCTGCTGTATCCATTCGTAAAGATCACATAAAACTTTATGAAGAAGCAGTTGTTGTTCCAAGTGATGATACTGAATTTATAGGTAGCTTAGCTAAAGAACATCATATGGTTATAGTACTTGGTATCAACGAAAGAGATAAAGGCACACTCTACAATACACAGCTTATTTTTGACACTACTGGAGCTCTTGTTTTAAAAAGACGAAAAATTACACCTACCTATCATGAACGTATGATTTGGGGGCAAGGTGATGGTAGTGGCTTAAAAGCGGTTGATACAAGTATTGGTAGAATTGGAGCGCTTGCTTGTTGGGAGCACTACAATCCTTTAGCTCGTTTTGCGCTTATGAATGATCATGAGGAAATCCATTGCAGCCAGTTCCCTGGTTCTATGGTAGGTCAAATATTTGCAGACCAAATGGAAGTTACCATGCGTCATCATGCATTAGAATCTGGTTGCTTTGTAATTAATGCAACAGGATATTTAAGTCCAGAACAAGTACAAACTATTACTTCAGATGAAAACATGCAGAAGGTCTTAGAGAAAGGATGCTTCACAGCCATTATTTCCCCTGAAGGTATCATTATCTCAGATGTGCTTACTGAAGGTGAAGGGATTGTATATGCCAATATGGATATGTCTTTAATTACTAAAAGAAAGCGCATGATGGATGCTATAGGCCATTATTCAAGGCCCGAATTATTGTCGCTTCTTATAGATAAAGAGCCTAAAAATTTAATGAGAGAAAAAGAAACTACTTCATCTAAAACGATTATTCATGAACCAAACATTGACATTAGAAAACAATCATACATTACTAAATGAGATTCAGACCAGCGGTATTCGTTTAGCAAGTAATAATGATCTCACATCAAGAGAAGGTGGTGCAGGCCCTACAGACCATAAAGCCATAACAGTCTTCAACACCACTTTAATGATACCTGTGTATAGTGACGCTGCAAAAAACTCTCCTTTTGAAGCTTCCCTACCTTCTAAAATGGGATATGCTTCTTTAAAAAAAAATGGAAAACTCATTACAACCATTCGTTTTATTGGAGAACCAAAGTTTTATAAGGAATTTACTTCAGATGGAATTCCTCTCTGGAAAATCGCACGGCTACACAGTAAGGATGTATTAGCAACTACAGTTCTTCAAAATTGTATTCGATATAAAGACAAAGCTACCTCTTGTCAATTTTGTGCCATAGGTGAATCGCTTAAATATGATACTACCATTGCCTATAAAAAACCTTATCAATTAGCCGAGGCAGCTATTAGAGCTGTTGAGCTTGATGGTATTTCACAATTTATTATGACCACAGGAACTCCATCCAGTCCAGATCGAGGCGCTAAAATTTTATTTGAAAGTGTTACAGCTGTGAGGGCTGTAGTAGACATTCCTATACAAGTACAATGCGAACCGCCTAATGATTTTGAATGGTTTACCCTATTAAAAGAAGCAGGAGCAAATGCAATTGGTATGCATTTAGAAGCAGTAACAGACCGAGTACGTCATAAAATTATGTCTGGAAAAGCAGAAGTGTCCTTAGGTTATTATTTTGAAGCCTTTGAATCTGCTGTTCAAATTTTTGGGAAAGGAAATGTAAGCACTTACATATTGGCTGGACTTGGAGATACTCCCGAAGAAATTTTAGAAATATCGAATCAACTTATTCAAATAGGCGTGTATCCTTTTGTGGTTCCTTTCGTTCCCGTTCGAAATACTCCATTACAACACCATATAGCACCAGATAAAGATTTTATGCAGAAGGTTTTAGATCCATTAGCAAGTGCCTTAATCAAAGCTAAAATGACTTCAGATACCATAGAATCTGGATGTGCTAAATGTGGCGCTTGTTCTACATTATCAACTTTTGAGAAAAAACAAATCGCATGATTTATTTTGAAACTAGTAAAGAAGACAAAGGTTTGGACTTTATTGACATTAATATCCCTAGTAACCACAAACAACTAGATGCATACTATAAAACACGTAGAGCTATTTTTTGTAAAGAACAAAGGTTATTTGAAAACAGTGATTTTGATATTAATGATCTCAAAGCAATACCCATCATAGCTATTAATCATTATCTAGGTACTCCAGATCAAGTTGTTGGTGTTGTTCGTATTTACGAAGAAAAACCTGGTGAATGGTATGGTGGTCGCCTTGGGGTTATTAAAGAGTACCGATCGTTTTCTAAATTCATTTGTCCACATCTTTTTAAATTCAATAAAATTTCGTCGCTATACCATATGTCAATCGCAGCAGGTCTTATTTATCGTGCTGTATCACTAGCCAATTTTATTGGATGTCATAAGTTTTCTGCTCACGTACAAGAACAAAATGTTAAACTGTTTAAACGCCTAAATTGGAATATTGTTGGAGAACTAAAACAACAAGGTATAAAACATTTTTTAATGGAAGCTAAATTGAATGCCTACCCTGCTACTCCAATTTATACCAGACCTATTAAAATTAACTCCTCACTTTCTGCATTAGCTCATGTGGCTTAATTTTTTTGATTATGACCTTAGAACAAACTACTATATTATCTGAAATTGCACAGCTTAGAAATCATTCTCATATCTTGGATAAACAATATATTGAGACTACTTATCAAACTATTGGCCCTAAAGTTACAAGTAGTTATTTCTTTAATGATACATCAAGTTTAATACGATTGGGAGATGATACCGCTGCTATACCTCAAGAAGATGGCTCATACTTATTATTTGCTGCGGAAGGCATTGTGATCGATTTTTTAGAAAATGATCCCTGGTTTGCTGGGTATTCTGCCATAATGGTTAATATTAGTGATATCTGTGCTATGGGAGGATTACCTATTGCTGTAACAGATACTTTATATGCCAAAGACAGTCATGATACAAAGTTAATATGGGAAGGTATGTTAGCAGCCTCTAAAAATTATGGTGTTCCTATTGTTGGTGGACATACTTGCTATCACAATAATCAAAAAGCACTAAGCGTATCTATATTAGGTAAAGCAAGTAAACACCTACTAACTAGTTTTGATGCTCAAGTAGGCGATGAACTTTTAATTGTTATAGACATCGAAAGAGGATCATATTACAAAACATATCCTTTTTGGAATGCAAGTACTAATACTAGTTCTAAACTATTACAGCAATTAGCAAAATTACCTTATAAAATTGCCAATCGTAAGTGGAGTAAATGCGCTAAAGATATTAGTATGGGAGGCATTATAGGTACTTTATTAATGCTAATGAATACTTCAAATATTGGGGTGCAAATCCACTTAGACCAACTTAAAAAGCCTCTGGAAGTTAACTGGAGTAAATGGTTAATTAGTTTTCCTAGTTATGGCTATATAATGACTTGCAAAAAAGAATATGTAAACTCTATTCAACAAGTATTTCAAAAACATAACATTCAATGCGATCATGTTGGAAGTATTACTTCTAATAAGACTTTGGATATCATACATCAAAATAACTCTTTAAAATTTTAAACCATGCCTGTTACATACGTACATATAAAATGGCCAGATAATACTAAAGACAAAATCTATTCCCCATCTAGTGTAATTAGAAATTATTTTAATCCCGAAGATGAAATCACCATTAAAGAGTTTGAAGGTATTTGCAACGAAAGTTTAGATAAAGCTAGTGATCGTGTAGCCGAAAAATTTGGTTTTGGATGTACTTCGGCTATGGCCGAAAAAAAACGTATTTACGCTTTATCTAAAAAATATAAAGACACCGAAAAAGTAAAAATCATATCTATAAAATAAAATATTATGAAACATTATCCAGTCATCATTGTAGGAGGAGGTCAAGCAGGATTGTCTGCTAGCTATGGTTTAACACAACAAAAAATAAAGCATTTAATTTTAGATCGAGGCGATATAGGAGACTCTTGGGGTAAACGCCGTTGGGATTCTTTTTGTTTAGTTACCCCTAATTGGCAATGTAGATTGCCTGGTTTTGATTATGATGGCAATGACCCTAAAGGGTTTATGTTAAAAGATGAAATTGTAGATTATGTAAAACGCTATGCTGCCTCTTTTAACCCTCCTTTTGAAGGCAATGCAGAAGTCTATAAAGTCTATAGAAAGAGCAAAGAAGGTGATTTTTATATAGAAACCTCGGTAGGCAACTATACTGCACAAAAAGTAATTATAGCTACAGGAGCGTATCATATTCCTAATGTATTACCAATGTCTAAAGGTTTTGGAAATGATATTTTACAAATTCACTCTGCAGATTATAAGAATCCAGAACAATTAAATAAAGGAGCTACTCTGGTGATAGGTTCTGGGCAATCGGGAGCACAAATTACTGAAGATTTGCATATAGCTGGGAAAAAAGTATTTCTAAGTGTAGGTACTGCTCCTCGAGCACCAAGAACTTATCGAGGAAAAGATGCTGTGGAATGGCTAGAAGATATGGGTTACTACGATCAACCTATCGAATCACATCCAGATCCAGAGGAAGCACGCCATAAAACCAATCATTATTTAACAGGTAGAGATGGTGGGAGAGATATTGATTTAAGAAAGTTAGCTTATGAAGGTGTAGAACTACGAGGGCAAATAAGCTCGGTGGGAAAAGGTATGGTACATTTCTCTAATGATCTAAAAGAAAATTTAGATAGCGCCGATGCAACCTATAACCGGATTCAGAATAATATAGATAAATACATCACTACCAATAATATTGATGCTCCAGAAACAACTCGATATATAGCCAATTGGCATCCAAACAAAAAAAATGAACTCCCTGTTAATTACGCCAAAGAAAGAATTACTAATGTTATTTGGTGTACTGGTTTTAAAGTGGATTTTAAATGGGTGGAATTTCCACATGTTTTTGACCATAAAGGTTATCCAACATATAACCGAGGTATTACCAAAGAAAAAGGCTTATTCTTTTTAGGATTACCATGGTTACACACTTGGGGCTCTGGAAGATTTTCACATGTTGGGAAAGATGCTACATATCTTACCGACTATATAGCTAATAGTTTAGAAGAAGAAACTGTAGAAACATGCTTAAACCGAAAATAATTACATTATGACCAAACAAAAACTCCCTTTGCCCCCATTTAACCAAGAAACTGCTAAGCAAAAAATTCAGTTAGCAGAAGACGCTTGGAACGGGAAAGATCCCATTAAAGTTTCAAAAGCTTATTCCATAGATACAGAATGGAGAAATCGTTCTCATTTTATAAATGGACGTGAAGAGGTTCAACAATTCTTAAAAAATAAATGGGCTACAGAACTGGATTACAAACTTAAAAAAGAACTTTGGGCTTTTACTAACAATAAAATTGCAGTAAGGTTTGAATACGAATATAGAAATGAGCAAAACGAATGGTTTCGAGCTTATGGCAATGAAAATTGGGAATTTGATCAATACGGGCTAATGAAAAAGCGTTTTGCAAGTATTAATGACATACCTATTGAAGAATCGGAACGTAAACTTTAATTAAATCTGGTATCAAAAGGAACAAATTTGTATGTTAAATTATGTAATTCTGCATACTAATTCTTGGTTTATTATATCAATATAACCTTATAATAATTATTTGCTCACTATAAATCACTATACATTAATCTCTATATTCTTTATTGTAGATGACACTTCTTGAAATGGAAAGTAGTTATAAATTTGTTGTTCGTCTATGGAAGGTAAATACGTTAAATTATTATCATGTATCCAGTGGTTATCAAAATCTTCTCATATCTTTCTTAAATTGGGATCGGTAGGTCCTTCTACTAACAAAATCCTATGGCTAGTTGTATTTAATTTTAAAATTTATGGAGTTACGGTAAAATGACTAATACTATTTACAACTTGAAATTATAACTGATACAATATAAATGTTTAAACTCTGTATTAGACAAGTATAAAAGTTCACTTTAATTGTTAAGAAAAAGTTAACTAAGGTTTTGCTTATAAATTGTAAGACAAAACCTTGATCAATATGTTTATTTTTTGATTAGATTTAGAGAAAATTAGTCATTATACGTTATTAATCTATTGCATCAATATAAAACATATGAGCGTTTTTTATTTTTCGCACAATGTTGATAAAGTAAAAAATTAGATTATTGATCAAGTTTTTGATTTATTGATACCTTAATTTACTTAATAAAAACAAGCAAGTTTCATGATTGTACTTTTAGACAACGGCCACGGAGGTCTCATTAATTCTAAATACCAAACCAAAGGTAAAAGAAGCCCTATTTGGGATGATGGTTCTCAACTTTTTGAAGGCGAATTTAATAGAGCTATAGTTAATGGTATTATTCAAGAATTAACAAGACTTAATATTCCTTACGTAAATATTGCTCCCGAATATAGAGATGTACGTTTAGAAACTAGAGTAAAACGCGCTAATGGTTATCCTTCAAAAAAATGTTTCTATTTAAGTATTCATGCCAATGCTGGAGGAGGTAAGGGCTCAGAGATTTTCACCTCTCCTGGCGATACTAAAAGTGATAAAATAGCCACAATATTTGGGCATGCTTATAAAAATGAGTTTCCAAATAAAATTTTACGCACAGATTTCACAGATGGCGATTTGGATAAAGAACGTCGGTTTTATGTATTAACCAAAACTAAAATGCCAGCTATACTTACGGAAAACTTTTTTATGGATAATGAGGAAGAATGCAAAACACTGCTTATGACCAAAGAAGGAAGAGAAAAAATTATTAGATATCATATAGACGCAATAATACGAACGAAAGTAGACGTATTTAACGAAACAGCGCCTATAAATTGAAAAACTTAATCTATTAAAAATGAAATACATAAAACACATCCCTGTAATCCTACTTATTTTTGGTCTATTTTTTTCCTGTAACAGCTTTAAAACTGCTGTATTCGATCAATATTCTTATCAAAAAACAATAGAAATTAAAGTTGAAGCTTCTAATTTAATAGACAAGGCTGTAACGCCCTATTCTAACCATTTAAAAGAAATAGGTGAATTAGCAATGGAGATCCAAAAAATAACCGAATACGAAAAAAATAAACCTAATAATGAAATTACTTATGCTATGTGGCAAGTATTAGCAGACAAAGATAAAAACCTACTAGTAGGCTTTTTTAAACGTTGGAAAGAAAAAGAGCAATTAAACACTTTTTTTGTTAAAGAAGCTAAAGCTCAAATCGTGCAAGCAATGGATTTACTTATTCAATACGAAATTAAAAAAGACAAAGAAACCAAGGATAAACTGTTAGATTTAATATCTAAAAATTAAAACGGATTAGAAATGGATTTTGAAACACTACTAAAAGAATTAAAGTTAGCGTTAGAAACACTTTTTGAAGACAAATGGGAAGGTCTAAAAAATGAATCTAAAAAAGATATCGACCAATTTTTAAACGATAGCAAAGCCAAACTAAAACGCTGGACAGCGTTATTAGTGAATAACAATATTGATTTAGAAGATTATGAGTGGCTTATTAAAAGCCAAAAAGACGTCATGCTTATGCATGCACTTCACAAAGCAGGCATACATAAAATAAGTATAGGACATTTTAAGAGTAAAGTGATAAAAACCATCATTAATGTAGTAAAAACTGTTGTACTGTAAACATTAATTATTATGCCATATAAAGTTATGACCACAAAGTTAAAAAATCAAAATAAGGTGAGTTGGATTTAAGCATCTTAGATAAAAGTCAATATGTAGGTTAGATTCAATTTATAATTATAATAGACTAGCTAATATCTATACAACAGAAAACACATTTTGAATGCATAAACAAATACTATTATGAATCGTCAAAATAGTTTCTTCAACTATTAGAAAACAGGAATAAAATAAATTAACAACAAGGCTTCTAAGATAGAAAGTAGAACTTATGGAAAAACAAAAGGATACTACAATTTTTAATTGTCATACACATACCTTTACCATAGATCATGTACCAAATTTGTTTGGTAAAAAGCTATTACCATTGCTATATCAGGTTATAACTATGCGTTTAGTAAAATGGTACTACCTTAATCTAACAAAACGAAATAAATCTTATATAAAATTTATTCATCGCACAAATAAAGTAAAATACTTTTTTTTAGCTATTTTAAAGTTTACATACGTTGGTTATTGGGTGTATACACTTATTCTATTCTTCTTAAAATGGGCATTTAAAATAGCAACTAACACATTAGCTATTAGCAATCTATTTTCCTCACAAAGTAAAGCTGCTTATAAACGCTACATCACATTAGGGCGTTATGCAACCTACAGTAAACAAGGGCAATCTAAAGTATTTGATTTATTAGAAAAAACCTATGACCAAAACACCAAATTTGTTGTATTACCTATGGATATGGATTACATGGAAGCCGGTAAACCTATTCTAAACTACATGTTACAAATAGAAGAGTTGTTAAAGGTTACCAAAAATAACAAAAATAACCTATTGCCTTTTGTATTTTTGGACCCAAGACGTATTGCAGCAACATGTAATTTAAAGGGAGTTAATTGTTATGAAAACTATGTGAAGCGAAACCTTTCAAAACGTGTTTTTCATGGTATAAAGATGTATCCTGCATTGGGTTATTATCCATTTGACAAAAACCTTATTGAAGCCTACAAGTTTGCACAAGAACACCAAGTACCAATTATAACCCATTGTATAGAAGGCACCGTTTTTTATAGAGGTAAAAAGAAAAAAGAATGGAACAAGCATCCTATTTTAAAATTTACAAAAGATAAAAACCAAGGGCCTATCCCTATTCCTTTACCTCAAAAAAAGAACTACGATTTCACCACTAATTTTACACATCCACTAAATTATTATTGCTTACTAAATAAAGAATTACTCTCAGAATATTTAGGGGAAGAAACAGATTTAAGTAAGTTAAAAATCTGTTTGGCCCATTTTGGTGGGACAAAGGAATGGAAACGTTACTCGGAAGATAATTGGAAAAACTACAATAATAATATTTCACATCTTTCACGAGCAGATTATTTAAACAGAAAAATAAAAAATACGCTCAACCATGGAAGTTCAAGAACCATTTGGTGGAATGCCAGTTGGTTGTCTATTATTTATGATTTGATGATTCAATATGAAGGTGTATATGCAGATATTAGTTTTATTCTTTTTAATCAAGAATTATTTCCATTATTAAAATTCATTTTACAGGATGAAAAGGTTAGTCATAAAATTCTATTTGGTACAGATTACTATGTCGTAGCCCAAAAAAATACAGAAAAAGCATTATTTCAAAATTTACGCAGTTACATAGGAGAGGATTTATTTTATAAAATAGCAAACGAAAATCCTAAATCTTTTTTAAGTACAAGTTTTAAAAAATATTAAAAACACTCATAAAAAACTAGAGCTACTATTAAATTGACTAATTAAGTATACTACCTCGGGGCAAGCCTGCGAGGCATTCATTGAAAAAAAACATTTTGATTTCGAGACAATCTCGGAGCATTTAAATCTCGATTATCGAGTCAATACTATTCATTTAAGAATTGGTATAATTATCCTTTATTCATTGTTAATTATCCATTGTTAATTATTCATTCTTAATTGTTGTACATCACGCCTTAAAAACTGGTATTTTTGTAATATGAATTTTAAGGTTCCTAAAGAAAAACAACTCATTCTTTTTGATGGTGTTTGTAACTTATGTAACACCAGTATACAATATGTTATAAAACATGATAAGAACAATAGATTTCTATTTGCTCCACTTCAAAGCACTTTAGGAAAAAGTATTATCACGCATTACAACATTGATACCTCAAAAATGGATTCTATATTATTATATACTCCTGGTAAAGGTATATACTATAAAAGCACTGCTGCTCTTAAAACAGCATCTCAATTAGGAGCTCCTACAAACTTATTAAGTATATTTCTTCTTGTTCCTGCTTTTATTAGAAATTGGGTTTACGATTTTATAGCTAAAAATCGCTATAAGTGGTATGGTAAAAAAGAAGCTTGTATGATACCTACTCCCGAATTAAAAGCTCGGTTTTTAGAATAGACACGTGCTCATTGTAAATTAAAAAAGGCTCAGTAATTAAACCAAGCCTTTTAAAATACTTTATTGTTTATTTAAAAATCTTATTCAGACATTGCCGACATTACAGCAGCAGACAAGCGTTTATATGTACCATTTTCAAGCCTGTCTCTAATAGCATCAAAGGCATCTAAAGTTTCTTTAACATCTTCTAGGGTATGTGTTGCTGTAGGAATCATTCTTAAAAGAATTAATCCTTTTGGTATTACTGGATATACTACAATAGAACAGAAAATCCCGTAATTCTCACGTAAATCCTTTACTAAAGCCATAGCTTCAGGAATACTTCCTTTTAAATAAACTGGTGTTACACAACTTTGCGTTGTACCAATATCAAAGCCTCTTTCTTTTAATCCAGATTGTAATGCATTAACTACTTTCCATAAGTTTTGCTTTAATTCTGGCATTGTTTTTAACATTTCTAAACGCTTAAGTGCCCCTACTACAAGTTGCATTTGTAGAGACTTTGCAAACATTTGAGAACGTAAGTTATACTTTAAATAATCTATAATTTCTTGATCTCCTGCTATAAAAGCACCTGTACTGGCCATAGATTTTGCAAACGTTGCAAAATAAACGTCTATATCATCTTGAACACCTTGCTCCTCTCCTGCTCCTGCTCCTGTAGCTCCTAGTGTACCAAAACCATGTGCATCATCTACAAACAATCTAAAGTTAAACTTCTTTTTAAGCGCCACTATTTCTTTAAGACGCCCTTGCTCCCCACGCATACCAAAAACACCTTCAGAAATCACTAAAATACCTCCTCCTGTTTGTTCAGCCATTTTAGTAGCGCGCTCCAAATTTTTCTCTAAACTCTCTACATCGTTATGCTTGTATGTAAAACGCTTTCCCATATGTAAGCGTACACCATCTATTATACAGGCATGTGCATCGACATCGTAAACTATAATATCGTCTTTAGAAACCAAAGCATCAATAGTAGATACCATACCTTGATAGCCAAAATTAAGAAGATAGGCAGCTTCTTTACTTACAAAGTCGGCCAATTCATTTTGTAATTTTTCATGTAAACCTGTATGCCCAGACATCATACGTGCTCCCATTGGATATGCCGATCCATATTGAGCAGCAGCTTCTGCATCTATTTTACGTACTTCTGGGTGATTAGCTAATCCCAAATAATCATTGATACTCCAAGTAATAACATCTTTCCCTTGAAATTTCATTCTATTAGAAATTTCTCCTTCTAATTTTGGAAATACAAAATACCCTTCAGCATGAGATGCCCACTTACCTAACGGGCCTTTATCTTTATAAATCTTCTCAAATAAATCCTTCATTTATTACAAATATGTCTTTGGTTAAGTTTAAACATATAGCCATAAAATTTTTAAATCAATTACAAAAAACGGTCTATATGTGTTAAAATATAAAATATTCAACCTTGGTTAGTTCGTGCAAAATTAAATATTTATATGCTTTGAACATAATTTTTCATGTTCAATTATAGAGAATATAAAAAAGAGACAGCTTTTATGCATCATGCAAAGCCATCTCTTTTATATTTTTTAATTTTTTTTACTTTATATACTGAATACTTTCTGATGCTTCCTCATGTATACTATCAAAGAATCCTTGATTACTCATCCATTTATCACAAAATACTTTACTCATATAACGCGAGCCATGATCTGGAAATATTACCACGACATAATCATCTTTTTTAAACCTATCTTCCTCTCCTAATTGCTTTATGGCTTGCATTACTGCTCCAGATGTATAACCAACAAACATGCCTTCGGTTCTAGCTATTAATCTGGCTGTATGGGCACTTTCTTCATCATTAACCTTGATAAATTCGTCTATAACATCAAAATCTGTAGCCGTTGGGATTAAGTTTTTCCCTAAACCTTCAATACGATAAGGATAGATTTCTTTTTCATCAAACTCTCTGGTTTCATGATATTTCTTAATCACAGACCCATAGGCATCTACTCCAATTACTTTTATATCTGGATTTTGTTCTTTTAAATACTTTGCTGTTCCCGAAATGGTTCCTCCAGTACCACTACAAGCAACTAAATGGGTTATTTTACCTTCGGTTTGTTCCCATATTTCTGGTCCCGTAGACTCATAATGCGCATCTATATTTAACTGATTAAAATATTGATTAATATAAACCGAGCCTTTCATTTCATCATGTAAACGCTTTGCTACCTGATAATACGAACGTGGATCGTCTGCACTAACATGAGCTGGACACACATAAACCTTAGCTCCCATGTTTTTAAGCATATCAATCTTATCTGCTGATGATTTTGAACTAACTGCCAAAATGCATTCATAACCTTTAATAATACTCACCATTGCCAAGCTAAATCCAGTATTACCTGAAGTAGTCTCAATTATAGTATCACCGGGTTTTAAAATACCTTGCTTTTCAGCATTTTCAATAATATATAGTGCTATTCTATCTTTGGAAGATTGACCAGGGTTGAAAGCTTCTACTTTGGCGTAAAAACGTCCTTTTAATTTTGAAGTTATCCTATTAAGTTTAATAAGCGGTGTATTGCCTACTAAATCTAATACATTATCAAAAACTTTATTTCTTTGTTTCATAAATGTAGATTATTGAGACGTATCAATTAATGATAATTAACATCTCAAACGTGCCAAAAATAAGCATTTTTTTTTATTAGTCATTAATTTCTTCCAAATCTAACAAAAATGCATATTCTAAAGCAACATCTTTTAAGCTTTCAAACCGACCTGATGCACCTCCATGACCTGAGTCCATATCTGTATGTAATAATAACGTATTATTGTCTGTTTTAAGCGCTCTAAGTTTAGCCACCCATTTTGCTGGTTCCCAATATTGCACTTGAGAATCATGTAATCCAGTTGTCACTAGCATACTTGGATACGCTTTTACCTCAACATTATCGTAAGGAGAATACGATTTCATATAATCATAATACGTCTTATCATTTGGATTTCCCCACTCATCATATTCTCCAGTGGTTAAAGGTATTGTTTCGTCTAGCATAGTAGTTACAACATCTACAAAGGGCACTGCTGCTAAAATGCCATTATACAGCTCAGGATTCATATTTATTATTGCTCCCATAAGTAGTCCTCCTGCCGAACCTCCGTAGGCGTACAAATGCTCATTTGATGTATACCCTTGAGATATCAAGAATTTTGAACAATCTATAAAATCTGTAAATGTGTTCTTCTTGGCTAAAAGCTTTCCTGTTTCGTACCAATGTCGCCCTAAATATTCTCCTCCTCTAATATGTGCAATTGCATATATAAATCCTCTATCTAATAAACTTAAACGAATACTGGAAAAAGAAGGATCTATTGTAGAGCCATAAGAACCATAGGCATACTGTAAAAGAGGATTGGTGCCATCTAATTTTATACCTTTTTTATAGACTAAAGATATAGGTACCTTAACACCATCCTTGGCTGTTGCCCATATACGTTTTGATTCGTAATTTTCTTTCTGGAATTTGCCTCCCAGTATTTCTTGCTCTTTTTTAACGACACTGGTTTTTGTTTTTAAATCGTAATCTATAACAGAGCTTGGTGTAGTTAATGCGTTGTAGCCATATCGCAACGTAGTGCTATTAAAATCTAAGTTAGTACCTATGTAAGTTGTATAGGTTTCGTTATCAAAAGGAAGATAATAATCTTCTTTTCCATTCCAACTAATAATACGAATATTGTTTAGTCCATTTTCACGTTCATTTACAACCAAATACGCTTTAAATATTTCTATATCTTCTATTAGAACATTATCTCTATGAGGAATAAGATCTCTCCAATATTTTTTTTCTGTGTTAAGCTCACTTGTTTTAGATATTTTAAAATTAGTGGCTTTATCTGCATTAGTAATAATATAAAAGCTATCGTCAAAATGTGCTATTGAATATTCTAGGTTTTTAGTTCTTTTTTGAAAAACTTTAAAATTCCCTTCAGGATGATCTGCATTTAAAATTCTATACTCCGTACTTAATGTACTTGATGAACCAATAACAATATACTTTCTTGACTTTGTCTTATAAACAAATGTACTAAAGGTTTCGTCTTCTTCATGATATACCTCTGTATCCTCCTCTACATTAGTATTCAGTATATGCTTAAATATTTTATGAGAACGTAACGTAGTAGCATCTTTTTTCGTATAATACAACGTTTTGTTATCATTTGCCCATGTTATGCTACCTGTTGTATTCTCTATTTTATCTAAAAAAACCGCGTTAGTTCGAAGGTTTTTTATCTGTATCGTATATTGCCTCCTGCTTACTGTATCTGTAGAAAAAGCTACCATAGAATTATCTGGACTTATAGAAATACCTCCTATTTTAAAATAAGCATGTGCTTTAGCCATTTCATTACAATCAAATAGAATTTCATCTGGTGCTTCTAAACGTTCTTTTTTTCTAACATAAATTGGATAATCTTTTCCTTTTTCATAACGCGTCATGTACCAATATCCATTGTATTTATAGGGCACGGTAGTATCATCTTCTTTAATCCTTCCCTTCATTTCTGTGAATAATTTAGCTTGAAAATCTTCTGTATGCTGCATTATCTTTTTAGTATACGTATTTTCAGCGTTTAAATAATCTATGACTTTTGGATTATCTCTATCATTCAACCAGTAATAGTTATCTATTCTGGTATCGTTATGACTAATGAGTTTTTTAGCTATTTTATTTGCCACTGGAGGCTTAGGCAGTTCTATTTTATTTGTCATTTTCTCATTTTCTTTACAGGCGACGGCTAAAATAATGTTAATGACAATAATTACAACCCTATTTTTCATTTTAATCTGTTTAACAAAGATATTTACCATAATATTTTTAATAGCTTTGTGATTAATAAAATTCAAGAATTATGTTTGGAGATATGATGAATATGATGGGAAAACTTAAAGAAACCCAAAGAAAGGTTGAAGATACTAAAAAACGCCTAGACACTGTCTTAATAGACGAAACCAGTAATGATGGCAAACTAAAAATAACTTTAACTGCTAACAGAACTATCAAATCTATTGTAATAGACAACCAACTTCTAGAAGACAAAGACCAATTAGAAGATTATTTAATACTTACGCTTAACAAAGCTATTGAAAAGGCTACTAAAGTAAATGAAACAGAATTAGCTTCTGTAGCTAAAGAAGGGATGCCTAATATTCCAGGAATAGATTTATTTAAATAATTATTCCCAAATATTTTATAAAAAAATACTCAAAACGCCATAATTAGTAGTTAAGAAAAATAACATCTTTTAAAAATTCAAAATAAGTTACTTTTGAGCAACATATAAATAGCACATGAAAATAATTTCAATGATTCCAGCACGCTACAGTGCGTCGCGTTTTCCTGGTAAACTTATGCAGGATTTAGGTGGTAAACCGGTTATTTTAAGAACTTACGAAGCAACAGTAGCAACAAACCTCTTTGATGATGTTATTGTGGTTACCGACAGTGATATTATATACAATGAAATCTCTAATAATGGAGGAAAAGTTATTATGAGTAAAAAGGAACATGACTGTGGAAGCGATAGAATAGCCGAAGCTGTTGAAAATATGGATATAGATGTTGTTATTAATGTGCAAGGAGATGAACCTTTTACAGATAAAGAATCATTAAAAAAATTGATTGACGTTTTTAAAGAAGACACCACCAATCAAGTAGATTTAGCCTCTTTAATGGTTCATATTACCAATCAAGACGAAATAAACAATCCTAATACTGTAAAAGTTATAGTAGATCAATCCAGTTTTGCACTATATTTCTCTAGAAGCACTATCCCTTACGCTAGAGCAACTAATGTTGGAGCCAAATACTATAAACATAAAGGGGTTTATGCTTTTAGAAAACAAGCCATACTAGATTTTTACAAGCTACCTATGTTACCGTTGGAAGCATCAGAGAAAATAGAATGTATTCGATATTTAGAATATGGTAAGCGCATAAAAATGGTAGAAACTAATGTTGAAGGCATAGAAATTGATACCCCTGAAGATTTAGAACGCGCCAAGAAATTATGGAAATAAATTACGAAAACATTAAGGTTGTTGGATTTGATGCCGATGACACACTATGGGTTAATGAAACCTATTTTAGAGAAGCTGAAGAAGAATTTGCTGAGTTATTATTAGAGTTTGAAACAAAAAATAAAATTGATCAAGAATTATTTAAAAGAGAAATTGAGAACCTCAATTTGTATGGGTATGGTGTTAAGTCCTTCACCCTATCTATGGTAGAGTGTGCTTTAGAATTATCAAACTATAATATTTCAAATAAGAGCATAGAAAAAATTATTAATATTGGAAGAAACATGCTCAATAAACCAGTTGAAATATTGAAAGATGTAAAGCTTGTTTTAAAAGTTTTATCAGAAAAATATCGATTAATCTTGATAACCAAAGGCGATTTATTAGATCAAGAACGAAAACTTGAAAAATCTGGATTAGCAAATTATTTTCATCATATAGAAGTGTTAAGTAATAAAAAGGAAGATAATTATTCTAAACTTTTAAAACACTTAAATATAAATCCAACTGAGTTTTTAATGATAGGTAATTCCTTAAAATCTGATGTTTTACCTTTAATTAATATCAAAGCAAAAGCAATTCATGTTCCTTTTCACACGACATGGATTCACGAACAAGCCTCTGAAGACGACATAAAAGACAAGATCTACACAAAGGCTAATACATTAAAAGAAGTATTAAAACTTTTAAATTGACCTAAAACTCAATTAAGATTTCTGTAAAAGTTTCAAATACTAGATTAAATTAAAAATAATACTATTTTTACATAGTGAAAACGAAAATACATTCATGAGTTATAAAAACTTTCCAATGGTACCAAGAGTAATCTTTGGTAGAGGTAGTTTCAATCAGCTAAGTGACTTGTTGTCTCCAAATCGCTTAAACAGAAATGCGCCATTTATCTTTTTGGTAGATGATGTATTTAAAACTAATGCATCAATAGCTTCTAAAATCCCATTAGCTTACGATGACAAAATAATATATGTATCAACTGAGGAAGAACCTAAAACAGCTCAAGTAGACATACTTGTAGAGGATATCATACTAACATCGAAAGAAAGACCTTCAGGTATAATAGGTATAGGCGGAGGATCTATTTTAGATTTAGCCAAAGCAATTGCTATTATGCTTACCAACGAAGGAAAATCTGAAGATTATCAAGGATGGGATTTAGTAAAGAATAAAGCAGTGTATCATGTTGGTATACCAACTATTTCTGGTACAGGGGCAGAAGTTTCCAGAACTACTGTTTTAACAGGACCAGAGCGAAAATTAGGCATAAATTCTGATTTCACTCCTTTTGATCAAGTCGTTTTAGATCCCGAACTTACAAAGGGAGTTCCTAATGATCAGTGGTTTTATACAGGTATGGATTGTTTTATACATTGTGTAGAATCTCTTAATGGCACCTATCTAAACGCTTTTAGTAAAAGTTATGGTGATATGGCCTATAGTTTATGTAAAGAAATTTACCTGGAGGATACTTTAACAAAAAAGGATGCTCAAGATAAGCTTATGATGGCCTCATGGCATGGTGGTATGAGTATAGCTTACTCTCAAGTAGGTGTAGCACATGCTATGAGTTATGGCTTATCCTATTTGTTAGGAATAAAACACGGCATAGGAAACTGTATAGTATTTAATCATTTAGAAGAATTCTACCCTAAAGATGTTGCTTTATTTAAGCAAATGCTTTCTAAACATTCTATTATCTTACCTAAAAACATTTGTGCCAACTTAGGAGATAAAGACTTTGAAATTATGATTAATATCTCTTTAAGCTTAGAGCCTCTATGGGAAAACGCCATAGGTAAAAACTGGAAAAAAATCATAACGCCAAAAAAACTAAAACAACTATACTTGAAAATGTAGTTTTATTATTAAAAATAAGGTTTTGGCATAAATTTTGTTATGTAATTTATAGCCATTCATGAAACATAAAGTAAACAATTCCCATTGTACCTAAAAAGAAACATGAATCTCAAAAAACAAAAGCCACTTTTTAAGGTGGCTTTTTTTGTACTCTAATTTTTTATCATCTAGGTGTGACCTACTAAACACTTTTGTGTCAATACTATACCAACTAAAGTATAAATATTAATTTTAATCCACCTAGAGCAACGAGGTATAGACTTGCACAAAAATGAAAACCCTTGAGTCCAATTTTTCTAATCAAATCTTAAAACTTACAAAAAACAAATTAGGAGACATATTCTTCTTTAATCACATTGCTGTAATCGAACTAAACGAAGGCGTACACTTAGATGCAGGTAATTCCTCATTAATAATAAACGACTTGATATCTTATTTTGGTAAAAATAAACCTTTCGGCATTGTTGCTAACAGGATAAACTCTTACTCTGTAAACCTGTTACACATGCCTTTTTTTAGAGAACAACTAAAAAACCTAAGCTCTTATGGTGTTGTAGGACATGATCCCGCTAGCAGAATGAACGCCAAAATAGAAAATAGTTTTTGTATATCCGACCAAATAGACTTTAATAATATTTATGATGCTGTGAATTCTGTTTACAATAAAGTTATTAATAGCAAAATACTTTCGATTAATTAGTAGAGGTTATACCAATTCCCAAATGAATTTACTATAAAGTAAAATGATGAATTTTGGAATTGGTATTACGTATCTGAATGTAAAAACTACTAAACAAAAGTAAACGGCCTTGGGGCATTTAAATCTCGATTATCGAGTAAAAAACTACTTAGAAAATAGTATTTTAGATATTAGCAAAAATATTTTAACATGAAACCACCCACTAATTCTAGATTTATTATATCTATTATTCTATTTAGCCTTCTTTTAGGAAGCAACAAAACACTTGTTAGCCAAAATGTATCGCCAGTAGACTCTAAGAACAAATACTCAGGTTTTGCGAAAGATACGATTTATAAGTACCAAAAATTTATATATAATGGAGGGAATGCTAGCATTAAAGGCGGAGACATTAGTCGCTATGCGTTTTTAAATTTCACCCAACTTCATAAACATGCCATTATTAAAAAAGGAGCTTCGGTTAAAGCATTTGAAACACGTAAATCTCAAATAGGTAATTTTGTTACCATTTCGCGCTTTGGAAAATTGCCCCTTAAAGAATATATAAAAAAAGATGCTATAGATGGGATGCTCATTATCCATAAAGGAAAGATAGTTTTTGAAACCTACCCAAGAATGTTTAAAGATGATGTACATTTGAGCTTTTCGGTATCTAAAGTATTCGCTTCAACTGCCATAGCGCTATTGGAAGATAGGGGTTTGGTAGATGTAAACCAGTCTATAGATTTCTACTTCAAAGCCCTTAAAGGGTCTGCTTGGGAAGGCGTTTGTATAACAGATATTTTAGCAATGAGTTCCGGTATAGATCCCAAAACTGATCGTGACCTCATTGAAAAAACAGGTTGGCCAGAAAGCGGCAATGCAAAAGAAGATATTATTAAAGCGCTGGTTACCTCAAAAAAAGGTCCAAATCCTGCTGGAACAGCTTTTGAATATATTGGTATTAATACAGCTATGCTTGGTTTTCTTGTTGAAAAATTAAGCGGTTTAAAATATAGCTATTTTTTGGAAAAAGAAATTTGGCAGAAATTAGGAACAGAAGCACATGCTTATATGCTACAAAAAAGTTACGGTAGGGACATGCCATCATTAGGCATGTCGTTTACGCTTCGTGATCTTGCTCGTTTTGGTTTTCTTTTTACACCTAGCGGACGTAAAGAAGGTAAATTAATTATATCTAATAGTTATTTAAAAAACATACAAAATGCTAGTGAAAAACTTAGAACTAAATCTTATTTTGGCAGCGAAACTAAAAGAAGCGCTTATCAATGGGATGAGATATATGACGATGGCGATTTTGCCAAGTTTGGTCATGCAGGTCAAGGTATTTACATTGCTCCAAAACAAGACTTTTTAATTGCTTTTTTTGGTACCTACACAGAGGGTTTAGTACAAAATGAATTACCGCTAATTTGTCGTCAAATTTCTAAGTCTGGGGTTTTTAAAAATTAAAAAGAAATAGAAAGCTTAATTAAGTTTAAAGTTTATTGTATATACTATTGTTATAAAGAATAGTATACTTTTAATTTTTTCCTGTTAAACCAAGTCTTATTATCTATTACAGCTCTTTATAATTTAAAATACAACTAACTTTATTCTATTAACAAACTAGAGAATTATGCTCCATTTATAGAATAAAGCTTATACAAAACTTGTTATTCTATAATATTCCAACCTACCTTTTTAAACAAAAACATTTCTCGTCACTCTATAATTGTTGTTAGTCCACAAAATCTGTTACTAAGGCACTTCTATTTCTTTTTTTACAATTATCGTATTTAAATTCATACAATAGTTTTTTTTATTAAACAATACTTTTTTACATCTATAATTTTAATCTTTCTAAAACAATACTTCATGAAAAACTATACTTTTTTATTATGTTTTTTGATCGTTTCATCAATAATGATGAGTCAAAATAAGCCACAAATTATTGTTGAAACCGATATGGGAGGTGACTCTGATGATCAAGCTTCATTTGTAAGGTTTCTTATGTACGCTAACGAATTTGATATTAAAGGTATTATTACCAGTAGAAAAAGGTTATCTACAACAGGCTTAAGTGAAAACCCAAGTGCTTCATCAGATCCTTTTGATATGGCAAGAGATTATATCAATGCCTACGATAAATTTGATACTAATCTTAGACGGCATGATACAGATTATCCTGCTGCCAGTACCCTAAGAAATATTACTAAATCTGCACACCGCTCCTCAAGTTCAAATACGTATAATCAAAATGATGCCGTAAATCTAATTATTAAAGTGCTTAGAGAGGTTATGGGTAATAATACTCACATATGGTATACCAATTGGGGATGTAATGATGGTTCTGTTAGCAGCCTTAAAAAAGCATTAGATATTATTGAGGCTAATAAAGCACTTGATTTTAAATACGAAGACGTAGTGAGAAGAATACATTATGTAGAATATCATGATTTGGTAAGTCTAAGCCCTTTACGAAACTATAATCTTCCTCAAGAGTTAAGAACCTATAAAAGTTTAATAGGTCGCCATATTAACAAAGTGAATTTTAGTATGGATACTTTTTTACCTGAATCCAATCCTGGTTTTTTACATACCAGATGGGCTGTACGGTGGGAAAGTCTAACAGGAGATGAAACAGCTATTAATGCAACTAACCTTAGGCCTTTGACTGATTCCAATACTTCTAAATCCTATTATACAGGTCCTAAAGAAGGTGATACTATGACTTGGATGCATCTTATTGAGAATGGTATTAATGTTGTAGGAGCTCCTTATAATGGTGGATGGGCAGGAAGATATCAAGAACATACGTATAATTATAATGGGGTAACAGTAAAAAGATACCAATGTCGCCAATCAGATTTTCATAGAGGGAGTACTTCTAGAGATAACACCCTTAAAAGATGGGGAACAAGTACTAGTAAAAGTACCGACATTATTAATGATTTTAGATCTCGCTTGCAATGGGCAAAACAAAGCGCTTATGCAAACGCAAATCATGCGCCAATACCTAAGGTAAAAATGACTTATGAAAGTGGTGACGTTCTAAATTCATTAGGGACACGTCCTCTTTTTGAATTTACAGCTACAGGGACTACCATTACCATCGATGCCTCTGGATCTACAGATCCTGATAATAATAATCTGAAATACGAATGGACACTTTATAGAGAATTAACAGACCCTGCCTTTAAGAATATTACCATCAGGAATGCTACTTCTGCCAAAGCAACTATTTCTATTCCTAATGTAGAAGTAGAAGGCTTAATACATATGTACGTTAGAGTTACAGATATCGTGGGCAGTGGTAAAGTTCCCATAACAAGATACCAAAGGGTCGTATTAAAAACGCTTGGAAAACCTTATGCCTCCAAGTCGATGAAACTGGTAAATCAGGCTAATCAAACATTACCAACTAATTTAATTATTAATAGACAAAACAACAATTCTCATCAAGTAAAAGTGATAGCTACCTCAAATCGTGTACCTATAAGTAAAATAGAATTATACAGTAACAATGTTAAAATAGGAGAAGATTCAACTGCCCCTTACACATTTAATTTTAACAAGTCAAAACCAGGAGCTTACCGCATAAGAGCTAGACTATGGTACAGCAATAACACATATAGTATATATTCTAATCAATCTACAATTACCATTAGAGATGTCTTTATTGGAAATACAAAAGCTAAAAGTAGCAAATCTTATTCAGCCAAAGAAAACTTTGGCAAGATAAAACTATATACAGACAGATCTACTACCGTGACCAGTTTTCCAAGTTTCTTAAATAAAGCAGAGTATATCGCTACCCCCAATGATGATAAACGAAGTACCACAAGAAATCTACTTACTATAAGTTTAAATAAAACTGCAGATGTGTATGTGGCGTATGATAGGCGACTTACTAGAATTCCCGTTTGGCTTAGGTCTTTTACAGATACAAGAGAGCATATACGCACCTCAAACGGCACTATTATGAGACTTTATAAGAAAAAATTCAATGCAGGAAATGTTATTCTAGGGGGTAATGAATCTAAACAAAATAATTCATCAAACTATTTTGTAATTGTTCAAAAACCTCTTGTGCGACCTCCTGGAACTTTAATTAGTAGCATACATAAAAAAAGTAGTAGATCGTATAAAACGATGACTGGTTTTGGCAAAGTCCTTTATTATACAGATAGAAGTGATAAAGTAACAATACTGCCTTCTTACCTCAACGGAGCAGAATATGTTATGACTCCCAACAGTGATAAATCGTTAACAACAGCAAATTTATTGACATTAAATTTGGCTAGCGCTGCAGATGTTTATGTAGCATATGATAGACGATTAACAAGAATTCCTGTTTGGTTAAGATCCTACACAGATACCAGAGAACATATTAGAACTTCTCATGGTGTTATTTATAGGTTATATAAGAAAAGGGTTACTGCAGGCAATGCTTCACTTGGCGGAAATGAATCAAGACAAAGCAATTCTTCTAATTATTTTGTAATTGTAAAGGAAGTTGGAACTGGAAAATCATTACCAGTTTCTAATACTAAAAACAGTGAGTTACCAAAACTAAAAGTATATCCTGTTCCTACAAAAGGAACGCTATTTATCAATTCCAATCAAGAAAAGCATTGGACACTTTTTGATATTCAAGGAAAAATAATAAAGAAAGGTTTGAGTAATCGAATAGATTTGAGCAACTTAATTAATGGCATGTATTTCATCAATATTGATCAAAAAAACTATAAAGTGCTTAAACAGTAATAAAGAATGACTTTAAGAAAAAAGCAGTGAAGATAGATGCTAATCTAAGATTTCACTGCTTTTTATGATTCTATTCTTCTTTTACATAATGCTTACTTCACCAAAACCTTCTTTTCAAAGCTCATTTTAGGCGCTCCACATGTAGAACATTCGTAAGACTCTGGAAGGCTATCAAAAGGGGTATTTAGAGCAATATTTTGAGTGATGTCTCCATATTTTTTATTGTACACTGTTAAACAGTCTATACATTGGTATATTTCTTCCTCGCTAACTTCTTTTACAACTGTTTGTATCTCTTGTTCTTCGCGTTCGGTGCCTAATTGTTCAAAATACAACTGACTTAGCTCCATTAATAATCCTGGAAGTTCTACTTTATCTACATCCTGAACATGCATGATGTATTCACGCGTATTAGGGTCGAAATTCTTAGCATACAAAAGGTTATAGGTATCCCTTATAATAAAATCGCCTTTTAATTCTGGTTTTTTATTCTTTTCTATAACTATAGAAGTAAAGTTATAAGTATCGCTCTCGTAACTTGTAATACCAAAGGTAAGTCCGTAAGTACTAATATCGTTTTGATCGAAATTTGTAACCAAATACTTTTTTAAGTTTAAAGCTTCCTTATCATTTACTGGTAAATGCCAGTTCATCTCTAGCATAGAGTGACGTACATTAATTCCAAACTTACCTAAAAACTTTTCCCATCTTAGTTTAGATTTTAATGGTATTCCTTTTACAATGAACGATTTCCATGGCGTTATGGATATTTTTCCTATTTTGTTTTCTGAACACAAATCACACATGGCCTTTAAAAAAGGGATATCGTACCTATTATTTCGCCAATATAAACCTAACCAATAACGATCTATACCTATACGATTCATGCCTTCGTAATAAGGAAATGGGTAAAAAGGGACTTCTAAAGGTTTATCTACAGTTCTATTATTAGTATCAATAGCATCACTTACCAGTTCAAAAACAGTGTCTACAGTTTCTGGTTCTTCAATAAGAATATTTTCTATGGCTAATTCTATTTTATCCATATCCCAACTGTAAATTAAAGCTGGATACATTTCTGTTTTTTCCCAACCTGGTAATCTTAGATAGAGATACCAGTAATCCTCATGCTCTGATGCTATAAAATTAACATTACCTGTAAACAAAGGCACTAAACGCTGTTTTGGATCGGTAACATTAATTCTTAATTTAGGATTATGTTTAAATTGCTCTAAAATGTACAAATAACGATCACTAGTAAGCCACGAAGTATTGAGAAGAATTTCGGCAGACACATACGATGATGCTATATTTTCTACACCATCTCGCTTTGGTTTTACAAATTTAATTTTGTCAAATTTTTCAAACTTGCTTTCATCGATCTCTTCTGGAAAAATAATATCTTGTCTAGACCCAAAAGAAATCGCATCAAGTCCTAAGTTTTCTGCTGCTTCACAAATATATTTTAATTCTCCTGGGGATAAAACACCTCCGTTAATTCTTAATCTATATGGCTCTGTCATTATACTAATACTTTTGAATTCTGAAGAATTTCTCTTACTTCGGTTTTACAACTACCGCAACCTAATCCTGCTCCAGTTTTATTACATAACTCTGTAAAATCTGTACATCCTTTTTCAATGGCTTCTTCTATATTTCCCTCTCCTACTTGACTACATGAACACACTAATTTACCTAGAACAGGAACATCATTAGACGCACCTCTAAGCAACGTGTTTCGCTTATCTGCCATTTCTATTTTACTCTCAATCATGCCTTTAAATTCGGCAAACTCATTCTTATCTCCCATTAAAACTGCTCCAATCAACAAATCGTCTTTAACGATACATTTCTTGTAATAGCGTTTTTTCATATCTGTAAAGATAATTTCTTCGTAACTATCATCATTTTCAGGCACATTAATATCTCCTATACTACAAAGATTTAAATCGTTGAATTTTAGAATATTCATAAGCACAGAACCGTTGTATGCACAACTAATATCTCCTGCTAAAAAGTTCGCTAAAATGTTAGCCTGTTCTTCTGCTGCCGATGTAATACCAAATAATTGATTATTAAATTCGGCTATTTCACCTATAGCAAATATATCTGGATGAGACGACTGTAAATGCTGATTTACTTTTACACCTCTACTACATTCTATGCCGTTAGCTCTTGCCATATCTATATTAGGAATGGTTCCAATGGCATAAACAATAGCATTTGCTGTAATAAATTTCCCGCTTTTTAGAGTTATGTTTAGTTCTCCTGTTTCGTCATCATCAAATACAGTACTTACTTCATTATCAAAATAAATTTGAATGCCACGCTCCTGAACATCCATAGCCAATAGTTTACTGGAAACTTTATCCAATTGACGTTCCATTAAACGAGAAGCGCGCTGAACAATAGTTATCTTAACATTTTTATGCTTAAGTGCTGCTGCCAGCTCTAATCCCAATAAGCCACCTCCAACTATAACTACATGTTGCTCTTCTGGTGGTAAGCCAGTGGCATCTAAATAGGCTTTAAAACTATCTGCATCACTTTTATTACGCATAGTAAAACGTCCTGGTAGATCTATTTGAACATCTTTAGGGATAAATGCACGACTTCCGGTTGCCAATATAAGCTTATCGAACATGTGCGTTTCTCCATTACTATCTGTAACTATTTTGTTTTCCTTGTCTATTTTGGAAATTAAAGTTTCTGGATGGAGATCTATATTCAACTTACTTAATTCCAATTGTTTAATTTTAAGTAACTGCCCCCATGTTAATTCTTCTGTAACATATTCTGGCAACAATACTCTATTGTAGAACAAGTTTGGTTCTTTAGAAAATACATGTATTTCATCGGCTTCATTATATTCTCTATAGTTTTGTACAAATCTAAAGGCTGCTGCTCCTGCACCTACAATTATAATTTTTTCGGTAGGCTTTTTATATTTAGAAACGGCAACACGTGTAAACTTAAAATCTGGTTCTTTAGACGTTGGATCTAAGTGCGTATTGGTTAAATTATTGGTTCTATTTAAAGTGTTCTGCAATTGTTTCCCCCAGTGCATTGGTAAAAACACAACGCCTTTTTTAACGTTATCTGTTACGTTGGCACGCACTCTCACTACGCCATTTTCTCCTTTAATCTCGGTTATATCCCCTTCCTTGATTTTATATAGAAAAGCATCTACGGGATTTATTTCTAAAACAGGTGTTGGATAATGTGTTTTTAATCGCGATACTTTACCTGTTTTAGTCATGGTGTGCCATTGGTCTCGTACACGTCCAGTTGTTAAAATTAAAGGGTATTCTGCATTAGGCAATACCGAAGTATTCTCTATGGTACTTGGCACATTAAATTTTGCCTTTTGCGAAGGGGTGTAGAATTTTTTATCTTCAAAAAGTCTAGGTGTCCCTTGATGTCTATGCTCTGGTACTGGCCATTGAAAAGTGCCTTCGCTCTTTAATCGATCATAGTTTAGGAATGAAACATCTATATTAGTCCCTTTAGTCATCGCTGTATACTCATCGTATACTTCGCTTGCACTGCTAAAATTAAAACCTCTAAAGCCCATACGCTGTGCGAAATCACAAAAAATTTCTACATCTGGTCTCGCTTCTCCAGGCGGATCGACTTCTTTTGGCAGGTAAGAAATTCTTCGTTCAGAATTTGTCATAGTACCTTCTTTTTCTAACCACCCTGCTGCAGGTAAAACCAAATCGGCATAAGCCACAGTATCCGATCTATGCGATATGTCTTGAACCACAACAAACTTTGCGTTTTTCATGGCCTTCTCTACACGATTAAGGTCTGGTAAACTCACCAACGGATTTGTACAAGCAATCCAAACAGCTTTCATTTCCCCACTTTCTAAGGCATCGAACATTTCGGTTGCTGTTAATCCTGGTTTAGGGTTTATAGCATCGACACCCCAAAATTGAGCTACTTCGCGACGATGTTCTTCATTCATTAAATCTTTATGTACTGCTAATAAATTAGCCATCCCTCCTACTTCGCGACCTCCCATAGCATTGGGTTGTCCTGTTAATGAAAAAGGTCCAGAACCAGGTTTCCCTACTTGCCCTGTAATTAAAGATAGATTTAATAATGCTACATTTTTATCGGTACCTACAACGCTTTGATTAAGCCCCATAGCCCACATGCTTATAAAGCCTTTTGAAAGCCCAATAATATCGGCTGCTTTTTTTATTTCTTTCTCTGAAACACCACACAATTGTGATGCTTTTTTTATCGATGTTTTAAAGATTAAATCTTTATAATTTGAAAAACCTTCTGTATAATTTTTTATGAAATCTTCGTCTATTAATCCACGTTCGTACAAACATCTTCCTATGGCATTATAAAGCACCACGTCTGTACCTGGGATTAATTGTAAATGCAAATCGGCAAAATTAGCCGAATCTGTTTTTCGTGGGTCTATTACTATAATTTTTACATCTGGATTTTCCTCTTTACGCTTTTCTATTCTTCTAAATAAAATAGGGTGACACCACGCAGGGTTTGCTCCTGTAATTAAAAACGTATCTGCCAACTCTATATCTTCGTAAGATATAGGCACACTATCTTCTCCAAACGTTTTTTTATACCCTACAACGGCAGAACTCATACATAAACGTGAGTTTGTGTCAATATTATTGGTTCCTAAAAACCCCTTAGTTAATTTGTTGGCGATGTAATATTCTTCGGTTAAACTTTGACCAGAAACGTAAAAACCAACACTATCGGGGCCGTATTTTTTTATAATAGACTTGAAAACACTTGCTGCTCTATCTAAAGCATCATCCCATGATACGCGTTCACGAGGGTGAGAACGGCTCCAACGCATTTCTGGATAAAGAATCCTATCTGAAGTATCATTAACTACATAATGCAAGTTCATTCCTTTAGAACAAAGCATACCTTTGTTTACAGGATGTTCTTTATCGCCTTCTACGAAAACTTTATTATTGGTATCTTTTTTAACAATAATTCCACATCCAACTCCACAATAAGAGCAGGTTGTTTTTACTTCGTTTTTAATCATGTAGTTTAAATTTAAAGTATCTAAATATTGTATTTATTGTTCATTTAGTAATGTAATACCATTTACGTAATTTAATTTCGTATGAATATTTTTGTTTCTTCGAGTTAAATTATTCATTATATAATGGAGAATAATTTTGTATTGAGAAGCTCTCAAGATGTTCTCGATACATTTTTTATTTCGTTATCTCTTCATAAAAAACACTCGAACTGACATATGCGAAAATTTTAATTGTAAATCGTGTAATACCATGTTAACAATAAAACAATATCAACAATTACAAAACTAAGTATTTATACGTAATTACACTTAACCAAAATTACGTAATTACCAAAAAATATTAGATTGATAATTTAACTTGGATGATTTTAACGAATTGGTAAAATGTGGTTTGATATTTACAAGATTTTAAGGATTAAATTTTGGTGAAAGTTTGATATTACCTAAAATCTATTAAAATTGATCCTCAAAAAACTCGTTTTTAAATCCTATTAAATATAGTTTTTCTTTAGCGCGGGTTACTGCTGTATATAGCCAACGTAAGTAATCCATGGTTATACCTTCTGGCAGATATGGTTGCTCTACAAAAACCGTATGCCATTGGCCTCCTTGAGATTTATGACAGGTTATTGCATAAGAAAACTTAACCTGAAGTGCATTAAAGTGTTTATTATTCTTCACTTTTAAGAACTTTTTATACTTGGTGGTTTCATCTTCATAATCTCTCATAACTTCTTGGTAAAGTCTATTAGAATCTTCGTAAGCCAGAGACGGTGTTTCTGCTTCTATAGTATCTAAAAGCAATACGGTTTCAAAAGGTCGCATTCTAGGATAATCTACCATGCGAATCTTCACTTCGGCAAAACGAAACCCATAAAGCTCTTGTATTTTAAATATTTCAAGTACTTCAATTATATCTCCATTAGCTATAAAGCCAGCTTCGGTAGTTGGTTTAACCCAAAAATAATTATTCTTAACCACCATTAAATAATCGCCTGCCGTTAATTCATGCTCATTAAACAATATGCGACTACGTATTTGTTGGTTATACAAATTAGCGCGTTTGTTACTTCTTACTATAATGGCCGTTTCTTCGTTACCCAAATCACTATAGGCATCGCTAATGGCATCCATTATTTCATGCCCGTCTATTAAACGAATTATATCCTTATACCCTTCTAGTTGAAATTTAAACGTATCAAAAAAACTACTTGCTAAAGCTTCTCTTAAAAGGGTAGCATTATTTAATATGCCTGAGTCTTGTCCTTGCCTTACAACTTCATCTAACTCCATTTTAGTAAGCTCCTTGTTATAATTTAAGGATAAGGTCTTCTCGTCCAAAGCAGGACTTAACTCTAATTTTACAGGAGGTAATTGTGCCGTATCACCCATAAGCAATAATTTACACTTATGTCCAGAGTACACATACTGCATTAAATCATCCAGAAGCGAGCCGTTTTCGAATAATTTAGAAGCTGCAGGTGTATCTGAGATCATCGAAGCTTCATCTACTATAAATAATGTGTTTTTATGCTTATTGGGCTGTAATACAAACTTAAGTCCACCTCCCTGCTCCTTTTTAGGAAAATAGATTTTTTTGTGAATTGTAAACGCTTCACTTTTAGAATAATTCGCTATGACCTTGGCTGCTCTTCCTGTAGGCGCCATTAAAACTGCACTTTTCTTGATTTTCCATAGGTTACTCACTAAAGTACTCACAATTGTAGTCTTTCCTGTACCTGCATAGCCTTTTAATAGGTATAATGCGTTTTTTGTATCACTAAAAATAAACTCCGATAGCTGTTGTAAAACAATATCCTGCTTTAATGTAGGTTGGAACGGAAATTGCTGTTTTATAAGCGAATAGAATTCTGCTGGTGTCATTAATATAGTAAAGGCGTTATAAATAATTCAAAGATAGAAATGATTTTTATTCACTTAGGTTTTTAGCATTAAAAAAAAATTGTAGATTTGCGAGAGACCATTAAATAAACAATTTCACAAATTAAAAGACCATGTTAAAAATAATTCTTGTAGTCGTTGGTGCAATTTTATTAACCATAGCATTAGTAAAATTAATAGACAAGTTTGTTCCTACTAAGTTAAAACCTGTTTTAATTCTTATCTTTTGGGGTTTAATTATTGCCTTAGGTTACTTAACCGTAATGTCTGTATATGGTCCAATTAAATTTAATAAATTAAAAGAGAAGCGTTATACTAAAGTTATTAAAAACCTAAAAGATATTAGAGAAGCGCAATTGGCTCACAGACAAGTAAAAGGTACATTTGCTGGAAATTTTGATGACTTAGTAAACTTTATAGATACTGCACAATTTACATTAACACAACGTAGAGATTCCAGTGTTGTTGATGCTGTTCTTACTGAAAGATATGGAGGTGTTCCTACATTTAAAGATACCGTAATTGTGGATACTTTGGGTTACAGACCTGTTAAAGATTCACTTTTTAAAGGGTCTAACCGATATAAAACTATGATGAACGTACCCGTAGAAGGCGCTAATGCAAAATTTAAGCTTAATGCTGGTTTCTTAAATCAAAACGATATAAACATTCCTGTTTTTGAAACTTTTGTAAAGAAATCTATAGTATTGTTCGACCAAGATAAAAACTTAGTAGATCAAGAAAATCAAGTCTTATCTTCTGTAGTAGGCGTTAAAGGAGATGCTATAAAAATTGGTTCTATGGATGAAGTAGATACAAATGGAAACTGGGCTAAGTTCTATGATACAGAAAAAAAATAGCCAAAATAATACATTAACGCATAAAAAATTGTCCATTCAAATTAGTTTGAGTGGACTTTCTTTTTGTATACTCCAGTCTAATACAAATACCATTACCACCCTCAAAACGGTCGTTTTTGATAAAAAGTTGAATCCTTATGAGGTGCTTAATTACCTTAAAGACGCTTTTGAAAGTGAAGACTTTTTACAAACACTTTTTGATGATATATTGTTAATTCATCAAAACGAGCTTTCTACATTAGTTCCAATGTCGTTATTTAACGACGAGTATTTAGCAGACTATTTAAAATTTAATTGTAAAATCTTAAAATCCGATTTTATAACTTATGATACTATAAGTGCCAACAACAGTGCAAATGTATATGTGCCTTATGTTAATATTAATAATTTTGTTTATGAAAAATTTGGAGAATTTACGTATAAACATTTTTCTACATTATTAATTGAGCTCATCCTAAAAGAAAACCAAACGAGTAGGACTACAAAAATGTATGTACACGTTAGCAAAACACATTTTGAAATTGTTGTTGTTAATAATGGAGAATTAGTATTATATAATACATTTGAGTACAAAAACTCTGAAGATTTTATCTATTACGTTTTATTCACGTCTGAACAACTACAACTCAACCCAAATACATTCAACCTTATATTTCTGGGTGATGTAAAGCGTGGTGATGCACTTTATACTATTGCTTATAAATACATTAGATATATTAACTTTGGTAGTAGAAACGATAATTACACATACACCCATGCACCTGCAAACGATTATTCTAACTACACCTTAATACATAGTTTTTAATGCGTATCATATCTGGGCTATATAAAAGTAGAAAAATAATTGCACCTAAAAACCTACCTGTTCGTCCAACTACAGATATGGCTAAGGAATCTTTATTCAATATACTCAACAACCACTATTATTTTGATGACATTTCTGTACTTGATTTATTTGCAGGTACTGGTAATATTAGTTATGAATTTGCCTCTCGAGGTACTACACAAATAACCTGTGTAGATCAAAATTTTGGCTGTATTAAATTTATCAACCAAACAGTAGATACCTTTAAAATGCCTATTACTACTATTAAAAGTGATGTGTTTAAATTTTTAGAGAAACATACTTTAAAAACCGATATTATTTTTGCAGATCCGCCTTATGACTTTAGCATAGAACAATTCTTAAACATAGCAGAATTAGTATTTAATAACGATTTATTGCTAGATAACGGTACGCTTATTATAGAACACTCCAAGCACACCAATCTATCTAACGCTCCTTTATTTTCGTACTCTAAAAGTTATGGAGGGTGTATGTTTAGTTTCTTTGAAAAAAAATAATATTGCTTTGTATTGTTTTTTTTTGTAATTTCTACCTCACTAAAGTTCAATAAATCAAACACTTAATTTATTTTTAGTTGAATTAGTCTTAAAACCTAAAAGAGTATTCTCTATAAAAATTTAATAAATCTACTATATTACTAGCATTTAAAATGTTATGAATAACCAACCCAAAACAGCAAACCCTTCTTAAAGTATTTAAGAAGGGTTTGTTTATTTTTAAGTAAATCTATAAGCCGAATTCTGTTCATCCTGAGCTCATTTTAGGATCTCCTAAAATAAGAACCGAAATACCTTATCATTTATCTGAATATTTTGTTACCAAAATACTTTAGCTGCCTACCCTCCAGCAATCAAACGTGCCGCTTTAAAGCGCTGGTTTACATGACATTGCACCACATAGAGTTTACCTGATTTCACTACAGCATTACCTGTACATACTTTCTGTTGCACTTTTCCTAGCTTCTCAACTGGTGGCCATTAACCACTATGTTGCACTATGGTGTTCGGACTTTCCTCTCTAGATACTGAAACAAGTTTAGTATAGAGCGATAAGGTGATTTACTCTGGTGCAAAGGTACAACTACTTAATTTTATAATCTAAAAACTAGACGTTTTCTAAATCTTTTAGAACAAACTTAAATCATGCTATCTTTATAGCCCTAGGCTCAAGGCGCTTTGTTACCTAGTAGCTTTCCATCTTTGATTAAGCATATTACTTAGTAAATCGAAATAGTTCCATCCAATTTTTCTAGCAGAAAGTAAGGTTAGGCTATCTTGATTTTTCCTATGTGGCCTTGATGGACCAGTCATATTTGGTTTTAGATTCAAGTCGAATAAAAAGTATTTACCGTTATTATTTGCTCTACAGTCTATTCTTATTGGTGCTTTTATGCCAATTAATTCGGCAGACTTAATACAATGTTTATAAACTTCTTTAATTTCTTTAGTTTGTAACTCATCATCACTCAATACTTGACTGTTTTCCATCACAGCTACTAGCCCATTGTATGGCGCGATTCCATTTTTATGATTAAATCTTTTAACTGCTGGCAGGCACCAAGGTCTATCAAAATATTCTATTTTATCATCTATTTGATAATTTCCCTTTGGCATTATAGTGATTGTAATTTCTTGTCCACTCAAATAGCGTTCAATGTACACTGCATTTCCATAGCTACTTTCTGAAAATATTTTATGTAGATTTTCTGTTAGTTCTGTTTTACTTTCAATTTTAATAACGCCCTGGCTACCTCTTCCTCTAATGGGTTTTAAAACCAATGGAAACTCTAGTTCTAGCGATAAATTTATACTATCCTGTTTAGTAATAATTTTAGTTTCGGGAATTGGAATTTTATTAGATTTTAGCAAGTTATTCGTATATGTTTTATCGTCGAAAACATCTGCTAATTTTGGTGTTTGTCCAACAAATTCTATACCCCTGTTAAAGTAATTTTCTATAGGGTGATTTTCATACAAAACTGTATTTAACCAAAAGACTTTTACGCCTCTTTTTAAAGCTGTTTCAATGCCTTCTTTTGTATCTGGGAAAACCCAATCTTTATCTATACTAGGGTTTGGGTTTGTTATAGGTGTTACTACTTCAATGTCTTGTTCTATAAGTTGAGATGCAATATCTGCTCCACTATCAGAATAACCTCCTGGCTTCATTGGTTTTTGAATCCCATCTTTTTCTGGAGGAAGTTGAGCTTGATATAAAATTGCAACTTTAGTCATTTTTATTTTTCTATCTGTAGATAATTATATAATTCCATGCATATCTCTACAAATTTAAAGAATTTTTAATTATACCAATTCTTAAATGAATATACTATAAAGAAAAATGATGGATTTTGGAATTATACGAGACAGAAAAAATAAGCATAGCCGTAGTTACAGTTCTTTTTTATGTTGAAAATAGAATTTCAAAAGACGCTTTTTAACGCAGTAAATTCATTTGGGAATTAGTATTAATTGATTTGAACACTAAGCTCTGCCTTAAATCTGCAGGTTAGTTAAAGAGATAAAATATTTATGTGCTTTAAGACTTATTGACATTATATCTGTTATTTGTTGTGGGGCAAATTCTTAGAATGGAATGAAACTCTATGCCAAAGTAAAATAAAAATTCTTGCGTAGTATCTTAGATTTAGTAATATTATTACTTTACTTGAAACCTTTCATCACTACCTCAATATTTCTTTCCTTAGAGTCATTATCGTTAAAATCTCTTATCAGTTCTAATACGTCATAATCTAAATATACAGAATTCTCAGCGTTAATAATCACAGTAGAACTTTCAGGTAATTGAGCTAACCTTTGTTTTATGCTTGATTTATTCAAAAAAGAAACTTCTTTAGCCAAAACTACATGAAGCTCTTCTTCATCATTTCGCTTTTCTTCTTTGACTTCATAGGCTATTTTTGTGTACCCTCGAAGAACAAAAAATAAGCTTACCACCATCCCCAAACCTACGCCTTTCAATAAATCCAAGCACACTACACCAAGAGCTGTTACAATAAATGGGATAAAATGATATTTACCTATTTTCCACATTTTTATAAAGACTTTAGGACTTGCTAATTTTAATCCTATCATTAATAATATGGCTGCTAAACTGGCCATAGGTATTTTATTTAACAATACAGGAATTAGAATTACGGTTAAAAGCAAAAGAAAACCATGGAATATTGCAGAGAATTTAGTTCTTGCTCCAGCATCAATATTAGCAGTAGTTCTTACAATTACAGATGTCATGGGTAGGCCACCAATCAAGCTAGACAATATGTTGCCTACGCCTTGCGCTTTTAATTCTATGTTGCCATCAGAATAGCGTTTATAAGGATCTAATCGATCCCCTGCTTCTATAGTCAAAAGGGTTGCAATACTGGCTACTATAGCAATAGTAACCGCTGCTATCCATATGTCTGGGTTTGAAATAGCCGAAATGTCTGGGAATGAAAATTTCCCTATAAATTCCTTAGCCGAACCTACAACGGGCAATTCAACTAAATGATCTCCTGTTATAAGAAGATTTGGACTAAATATTCGAAAAACTTCATTTATTAGAATACCCACAATTACAACAACTAATGCACCAGGAAGTAGCTTTAATTTTTTAAAAAAAGAAACTTTGCTATAGCTAATTAAAATACTTAATGATAGCAGCGTAATAATAATAACTCCAATATGAGCAAAGTTTAGTGAATGAATAATTTCGTGTATATAGCTGCCATCTGTGCTCTCAATTAAACTATAGTTAAAAAAATCGCCTTCATGCGCTCTATCGTAACCAATTGTATAAGGTATTTGTTTAATAACAATAATGAGACCTATTCCAGTTAACATTCCCTGAATTACACCTGTTGGAATATAATTTGAAAAGGAACCAGATTTGGTAATGCCCAAAATTAATTGAAATACCCCTGCCAAAACTCCAGCTAAAAGGAATGCTTCAAAACCTAAATCTTGAATAGCCAAGAGAACAATCGCTATTAAACTGGCAGCTGGACCAGAAACACTTACATGAGAATCACTTAAATAACCAACTACTAAGCCTCCTATAATACCCGTTATAATACCAGAAAATGCTGAAGCTCCAGAAGCGACTGCAATTCCTAAACAAAGAGGTAGGGCGACTAAGAATACCACTATACTAGATATGATATCTGTTTTAAATGAAGAACTGAATGATTTTTTTTTACTCACAGATTTGCGTGTTTTCTAATTAATAGAATTTTTCCCTAAATATATTAATTAAGAAATTTTAAGCAAAAAATTAGAAACAAATAATCCCTACCAATAAAAATAATACCAAATCTACTATAAAAAGCGACAATAAGATTTAGAATTAATTTTCGCTTTATCGAGGCTTTAAAATTAATGCATAGCTACAGTTACGGATTCATTTTATAACGACGATAAAGTAGAAAAGTAAACTTAATATGAGTTGCATTTTATAGTAGATTTGGTATAACTTCTGTAAATGCTAGGTTGACTATTGTAATCTGCATCTTAATAGTTTACCTAACAATGCTATATATGCTGGCACATAATATTCATTATAAATTTGTTAATAACTCCTAATTAATTTCTTATCCTAGAGTACACAATTACAAAACTGAATTTTTAAATTTGTTTTTATTAAATGATGGCATCGTGAGATATAGCTATTGAAACACGTTCAATACACCTAAATCAAGCAAAATTGGAACATTTTATCGTATCGGCTAGAAAATACCGCCCGCAAACCTTTAAGGATGTTGTAGGGCAGCAAGCTATTACAAATACGTTACTAAATGCCATTGAAAATAATCACTTAGCTCAAGCACTTTTATTTACAGGGCCTCGCGGTGTTGGTAAAACTACTTGTGCGCGTATTTTAGCAAAAATGATAAACAGTGATGGCTCTGAAAATGAAGACGAGGATTTCGCTTTTAATATTTTTGAGTTGGATGCGGCCTCTAATAACTCTGTTGATGATATTCGTAGCCTAACCGATCAAGTACGCATACCGCCTCAAGTTGGTAAATATAAGGTCTATATTATAGACGAGGTACATATGTTATCTCAAGCAGCATTTAATGCTTTTCTTAAAACACTTGAAGAACCGCCTAAGCATTGTATCTTTATTTTAGCCACTACCGAGAAACATAAAATTATACCAACAATTTTATCGCGTTGCCAGATTTTCGATTTTAAGCGTATTACAGTTAAAGATGCAAAAGAATATTTAAAATATATTGCAGAAGAACAAAGCATTACTGCCGAGGACGACGCCTTACACATCATCGCTCAAAAGGCAGATGGTGCCATGCGGGATGCTTTATCTATTTTTGATCGCGTAGTAAGTTTTTCTGGTAAAAACCTTACCAGACAAGCTGTTACAGAAAATTTAAATGTACTAGATTACGAAACCTATTTTACAAGTACCGATTTTATTTTAGAGAATAAAATACCTGAATTATTGCTTCAATTTAACGCAACACTTTCTAAGGGGTTTGATGGTCACCACTATATTGCTGGCTTAGCTTCTCATTTTAGAGATTTGCTAGTGAGTAAAACGCAAAGCACCATAGAATTATTAGAAGTTGGCGAACAGGTAAAACAAAAATATCTGGAACAATCACAAAAGGCGTCTCAAGAATTCCTGCTACAAGGCATTAATCTGGCAAACGATTGTGATTTAAAGTATAAAACCAGTAAAAACCAACGTTTACTCGTTGAGTTATGCCTTATGCAACTTGCCTCTATCACTTTTGATGGAGAAAAAAAAAATTCTAGACACTTTATAATTCCGGCATCATACTTTAAAGAGAAAGGCATTACGCCAATACCTGTTAAAAAACCTGAAAGCACCAAAGAAGCTACTACTAAAGTTTTAGAAAACAACACAGAACCTAAAAAAGAAGCTGTAAATAAATTTCAAGCTGCAACACCTGAAAGAATAGTTTTAAAACAAGACTCTAAAAGAACGTCTGGACTTTCTTTAAGCAGTATTAGGGCTAAAAAAGAACATCAACTCAAACAAATGGATGTTGTAGTTGATGAAGAAAACCTACCAAAAGAACCTTTTACCGAAAAAGATTTTATTACTTATTGGCATAGCTTTACTCAAAAAATGCGTGACGATGGCAAGCATAACTTAGCCTCTATATTAGCTATGGATACCCCAAAAATAAAAGGTGCTACAGCCTTTTTAGAGTTCCCAAATGAAACCAATAAAGTAGAATTAGAGCGCCAACAATACGAGCTTATGGGATTTCTAAGAAAATCGCTTAATAATTATGATATTAGCTTATCCATCACTGTTAATGAAGAAGTAAGTAAAAAATATGCTTTCACAACACGTGAAAAATATGAAAAGCTCAAGGAGAAAAATAATGCTATAGAATTGCTTAAAAAGACATTTGATTTGGACATTTAAATATGAAAAAACTATATTTCATAATATATATTGGAATAATTACAATACTCGTTGTGCTATCTGGCGGTAGAAAAACTAAACATGAATCTTTAAAAATAGCTATTACTAAATTTAAGCATTCTGCTACGCCTCTTGAAATCAATAAATACACGCCTAAAAAATTCTCTGAAGTATCTACTGATACTATTTTGAGTAATGGCTATACTATTTCAATTAAAAGTTTTACCGATATGCAAACATCGGTAATAAAAAAGAAAAAAATTAATGACTTCACCTTAAATAAAGAAATTCACAGAAAATGGATATCTAAAATAATAATAAAAAAGGATGGTATCTTAATTTTTAATAAAACGATTAACGATAACTTCTTTTTAAGACATTATACTATTTCTCGTAAAGCTCTACAAAATACAATTTGTATAGAAGCTGAAGTAAATCAAGAACGCTCTTTAAAAGAACGTAATGTATGTATTAATACTAGACTTTTTTTCCCGAAAGAAAAAAAGCATATGTTATTTTCTTTAAAGGTCAATGAAAAAGGAATATACAATTTAGAAAAATTACAGGCTTACAAACAAACCACCTAATTATGCTTGGACTTAAACTACCAACCGACCCGCGTTGGGTAAACATTGTAGAAAAAAATATTGAGGAAATACTCACAGATCATGCCTTTTGTGAACAAAAAGCTACCAGTACTGCTATTTCACTTATTGTTAGCTTTCCCGAATATACAGAACTTGTTCAAGAAATGACAGCTTTGGTCAAGGAAGAAATTAGCCATTTTAAAATGGTACACGACAAAATTATAGAGCGTGGTTGGACACTTGGGCGTGACCGACGTGATGATTATGTAGTCCAACTTATGAAATTCTTTCCTAAAGGAGGCAGCAGAACCACGCAATTGGTGCACAGGCTCTTATACGCTGCTTTAATTGAAGCCAGAAGCTGTGAACGTTTTAGATTACTTTCCGAAGAATTAGAAGATAAAGAATTAGCTGCTTTCTATAGAAATTTAATGGTAAGCGAAGCGAATCACTATACTATGTTTTTAGGCTTTGCTAGAACCTATGGAGATAAAAAAGAAGTGGATACCAAATGGCAGCAACTTCTTGATTATGAGGGGGAAATCATTTCTAAATTAGGTAATAAAGAAACTATTCATGGGTAACTAAAATTGATAGCCCACCCCTATTTGTACATTAGAATTTTTTGCTTCTATAGTTAAATCATCATCAAAAATATTTGAAATTCCATAGGTATACCTAAGGTCTACAAAAAACATTTGATTAAGCTTATATTCCAGACCCGCCACACCTGAGTATGCGAAATTTTTAACATTATCGTCTTTTTTATGAGATTTTAAACTCACTTGAGGCCCTATACCAAACCTTAATGTTTCGTGTAATTTAAATTTAAAAAGTATAGGCGCTTGTATGTAATCTAAATGCAAGGTTTCTTCTTTAGCACCTTCTGGTGAAAACTGAAGCTCTGGCACAATAGAAACCTTATTATTAATTCTAAAATCGCCAAAGAAACCTATATAAAAACTGTTTCTATGCTTGTTTTCAAAATTTGGCGTTTCTTTAAAATCTAAATTAGAAATATTGTATCCAGCTCTTACACCATAAGTACCTTTTTGAGCAAAGACTTGTATAGAGAGCGTTACGAACAATGCAATAAACACTATTTTCTTCATAATGGTAGTTTTGGATTTTTGTATTATTTATTGCGAACGAATATATAGTATATTATTTATACACAATATTTTTTAAGGTTGAAGTGCAAAATTTTACTGTGTATTGCTTGATACTGTATCATGGTATATACTTTTTATTATACCATCTGCTAAACCTATTTTTGGCACATAAATGTATTTAGCACTACTCCATTTCATTGCAGACAAATAAATTCTCATAGCATGAATTATAACATCTGCGCGGTCTTGATTTAAGCCTAATTCTGTAATACGTTCTTCGTAAGTATAACTATTTAGTGTATTGTTATATGTTGTTAAATAAAAATAGGTTAATGGTTTGCCTATTGGAACTCCCGAGATTTTAAAAATTTTATTAATATTCCCACCAGAACCTATTAGGTTAATCTTATCGTAGTGTTGCGTATGTAATTTAATCCATGCTTCTAGTTCTTTCCAAGCGTTATCACTAACCATATTATTTAGCAAACGCACAGTTCCAATTTTAAACGATCTTGATAAGATGCGTTTTCCTCCTTTTATTATTGAAAACTCTGTACTACCCCCACCCACATCAACATAGAGATATACTTTATTAGGGTTTATAAATTTATTTAAGTCTGTAGCTGCTATTATAATAGCTTCTTCTTCGCCATCTATAATATCAATACTTATATCTGCATGTTTTAACACTAAATCTGCAACTTCTTTTCCATTAGCAGATTCTCGCATTGCAGATGTTGCACAGGCCTTGTATTTTACTACTTTATGGGATTTCATAAGCAACTTAAACGCCAACATGGTATCTAACATGCGTTCTGTATTTTCTGGAGAGATTTCTTTATTCACAAAAACATCTGCTCCCAAACGTATTGGCACTCTTACCAACGAATTCTTCTTAAACACTGCGGGTTTTCCTTCTTCTTCAATAACATTAGCTATCAATAACCTAACGGCGTTTGACCCGATATCTATCGCTGCATATTTTTTAACTGAAAGCATCTAATTCTTTAACTTTTCTAAATAATAATCATACAAAGCAATCTGTGATCTTACTTTTGTATCGCCATTTATTTTATACTCATTTTCATTAGAAGTATTGATCAATCTTGCTTTAATATTATCACTCCAACAAATATTAAATGTATCGATAATCTCCTTTTTTAATTCTTCATCGTAAATAGGACAGCTCACTTCTACCCTATTTTCGATATTTCTTGTCATCCAATCTGCAGAAGATATGTAAATTTTCACATCTTTATCTTTACCAAAAATATAGAGTCTGGAGTGCTCTAAAAATTTATCTATCACACTAATCACTCTTATATTCTCACTAAGACCTTCTACTCCCGGGATTAAAGAACATATACCACGAGCTATAATATCTATTTTAACTCCTTTATTACTTGCTTCGTATAGCTTATCGATCATTTCGTAACTTGATAAGCTATTCATTTTTAATCTAATATAACCTTCTTCTCCTTTTTGCGTTTTTTCAATTTCATCATCAACGAGTTTAAACACTGTTTTTTGGGTATAATGTGGTGATACTATAATATGTTTATAGCTATAGACTCTGTAATTAGCTTCAAAAAAGTTAAATACCTTATTTACTTCTTTAAGAATATTTTGATTAGCTGTAAACAGGGTGTAATCTGTATATACCTTAGCTGTAGACTCGTTAAAATTACCTGTACTTATAAAACCATAACGCTTTATTTTTTTACCTTCTTCACGCTCAACAACACACATTTTACTATGCACTTTAAGCCCTGGCACTCCAAAAATAAGGTTTACGCCTCCATCTTTCATTTGCTGTGCGTAATTAATATTAGCTTGCTCATCAAATCGTGCTCTTAACTCTATAGAAACTGTAACTGTTTTACCATTAATTGCTGCATTTATTAAAGAACTTGCTACGTGAGATATCTCTGCAAGCCTATAAATTGTAATTTTTATTGCTCTTACCTTAGGATCTAAAGCTGCTTCTCTTAGAAATTTTACCACATAAGCAAATGTGTGATATGGGGTATGTATAAGATAATCTTTTTTATGTATAGCTTTAAATATACTGCTTTCTAAATTTAAGCCTTTAACTTTCAATGCTTCAATCTTATCGTACAATAAATCGGTCCCACCTAAACTAGGGAACTTCATGTAATCTCTTTTATTATGGTATCTACCTCCGGGAATAATACTATCTGTATTATCAATACCCATTTTTTTCATTAAGTATTGTAATGTATCCTCATCTATGGTTTTGTCATAAACAAAACGCACAGGCTCACCTAACCTTCTATGTTTTACACTATCCGAAATTTTCTCTATAAAACTTTTACTTAAATCACTATCAAAATCTAGCTCTCCATCTCTTGTGATTTTAATCATATGGGCAGATACTGTCTCGTAATCAAAAATGTTAAAGATATCTCCTAAACAATAGCGTAACAAATCATCGATCATAATAATATAGTTCTTATCGCCTTCTTTAGGAAGTACTATAAAACGATCTAAGGATTTTGGTATTTCTATAAGTGCAAACTGTTTACTTTCATCTCTTAACTGCATTTTAACAGCTAAATAAGCAGCACTGTCTTTTAAATTAGGAAGAACAACTAAATCATTTAAAATAATGGTTACCAATGCAGTACTTATATTCTCGAAATAGTAATCTTTAACAAAGCCTTTCTGATTTTCGTTTAACTCATTTTCATTAATTAAAAAAATGTTTTCCTGCTTTAGAGATTTATCTATTTCACCTAGAACTCTTAAGCTTTCTGTTTGTTGCTCTATTACAATCTTAGTTATAATTTCCAACAACTCCTTAGCTTTTATCCCTCCTAAAGCATTTTTACCGCCTTTACCCGCTTCAACTATACGTTTAACTGTTGCATAACGCACTTTAAAAAACTCATCTAAATTATTGGAAAATATACCTAAAAACCGTAATCGCTCTATTAATGGAACTTTTTCGTCTGACGCCTCTTGTAGTACTCTAGCATTAAACTGTAACCAACTTATCTCTCTATTAATGTATCTGCTTTCTGAATTATCAGTTTTGGTCATTCGCTTTAGTTTTTAAACAAATATATTGCATTTCACCTGAAAACAAATTTAGTTTCTCGTAAAATAAAATTAGAATTTAAAAATGCCTATTGGAAGCCTAATAGCCTATTATTTCAAGGTTATTAGTCTCATATAATATGGACTGAGTTCGATTAATTAATATTTACCTTAATGATTTAGGAAAAATAGTAGTTATTGTTTTTCCTTGACCTATTTGTGACCACTTATCTGTATCAAATTGTATAATAACAACACCGCATGTAGGCACATTATCTATAATAATACTCCCAAAAGTATTTACAAAAGATGTAATCGCATAATTATGCCCAAAAACCATAACATTTTTTAAGGAATTGTCTAAATTTTTAATCTCATGAACCAAATTCATCCCTGCAAAATCATAAAGGCTATGTTTAAACTCAACGTTGTGTTTATCTATATTAAGTTTTTTTAAAATGATATTCGCGGTATCTGTAGTTCTTTTGGCATCACTTACTAAAACCAAATCTAAAATTATACTTAATTCTTTTAATTTATTCCCTACCAAATTGGCGTCATTAACACCTCTTTCGTTTAAAGGGCGTTCATGATCTATAACATCATATTCCCATGATGATTTTGCATGACGAATAATTATTAGCTGTTTCATTTTTATCGACTAAAAACATTTTAAACCGTTTAAATTCATTTTTCATCGTTGAAATTCAATTTTGATTATACGACAAACAACAAATAACTAGGTTAAAATAACATTAAACAAATTCAACTCCAAATCCATAGTTTCGATGAAATACACAATAAAATAGTTTAAATGTTCACAAAATTCTCTTCAACGATTTTATGGGTGATTTGACATTTTTTTTTGAAAAACAGATAGTATATATGTCTATTTGTCTGTAAATATAAAGTAAAAAAAGTGACCCCGAATCATATTTTACATAGTAAAAAAATAAGTCCCCAAAGACACATCCCTCATTGTTTTTCCCTCAGAGACTTTAGTTTGAATTTAGTTAAACTTTATGTTGTACATCGTTATAATAAAATTTAACATAGTTATTTTATTGTAACTGCTATTATCAATTATTATAAATGTTTTTTTGTATGAAAAACCAGCATAGTATTTCGTATACTCTCGTTCGTGTATCTTTATTTTTCACCTTATTAACAGGTTATTTTAGTTTCTCTCAAAATAAAAATATTCATGAGTTAAACTATGGTAATACTGTTACTGTGAATAATTCAAATCGAAACGATTTTTATAATCTTGCTTTCAAATTACATCCTACAGTTTATCTAAGTAATAATGAGATAAAAAATGTTTATGGAGCGTCGAGTCCAATAAAAATAAAACTATCTGACGCTTTTTCTATTGCTATTTTGAAGAGTTTGACTCAAAAATATGGTGACACGCAACTTATAATCATCACATTAAATAACACCACTAATTTTAATACTAAGTTAGATTTGTCTTTTCTACATGAATTCAAAAAACTAAAATACATTTTTATTAAGTGTATGTTAAAAGATAGTAATGACAAAGTTGACGTTAAAAACTTATTAAAATTAAGTCCAAACTCAACCGCAAGAGTTTTTTATAAAACAGAAACCCCTTCTTAAGCACCAAATAACTAAAAAGTTAATAAATGAAACAATTATACTCCTGTAAAGCATTTGCAAATTACCCCAAGGTGAGAATTATGCTTTTTTTGTTAGTCATAATCTCATTCAGTTTTAAAGCCTATTCACAAGTAAGAGTTCCCTTTAATCCCAGAACTTCTGTAGCTACCCCAAGTAGAACAGTCTATAGTGTAAAAGGAGATTTTGCTATGATTGGAAATTCTAATGCTACTTTGGTAAATTATTCCGATACTGCTACTAATGGTAATAATGATGTTATATATGTAGATATAGATGGTGATAATAACACGTTTAATTCGTCGTCTGCAACTCTAACATTTTCTACAGAAAATGGAGCTATACCAGACTGTTCTAATATTGTTTATGCTGGACTGTATTGGACAGGTAGAGCTTTTGGAGATTCTGAAACCGATAGTCAAACGTTTACAGTTACAAAAAATGGAGTTACTAAAACATTAGATAAAACAAAAGTTTCTATTAAAGGCCCCAATGCAAGTAACTATACAGAACTTACTGCTAACGCTATAGCTTTTCCAACCAATGGTGATGACGAAAACATGTATTCGGCATACACTGAAGTAACCGATTATGTTATACAAAATGGTATTGGCGAATACTTTGTAGCAGATATAGCTACCAAAGAAGGAGATCCTGATAGTACAGGCTATTATGGAGGTTGGGGATTAGTAGTTATTTACGAAAATGCAAGAATGCGATGGAGAGACATCTCCGTTTTTGATGGTCATGCCTATATTAATAATAGCTTAAACAATAGTAATACAATTGACATCTCTGGATTTAATGCCGCTCAAAACGGAGCTATCAATGTGAAATTGGGAGTAATGGCTGGAGAAGGAGATTTTCGTTGGAGCGGGGATTATTTCGAGATTTTAAGAAGTGATAATAATACGTTTCAACGTTTATCGCATTCAGGTAATACAACTAACAATTTCTTCAATTCTTCAATACAAACTGGAGGTAATCCTAGAAACCCAAACTTAAACAACAATATAGGGGTAGATATCGCTATGTTTAATATTGATAATACTGGTAATGGTATTATTGATAATGGTCAAACCTCAACACAAATAAGATATGGATCAGATATTGATTCGTATATTATATATAATGTTATATTTTCTGTAGACGCCTATGTCCCTGAACCCGAAATAATTGTTTCTAACACTACAATTAATGGTACCGCACCAAGTGGTACTAACAATTCACTTACTCCTAATGAAAATGCAGAATTTAAAATAGATATTAGAAATACAGGTACAGAAGCAATTAATAATGCCGTTTTAACTATTCCTTTAAGTGGTTCGGTTATTCCTAATCAAACACTTTTAGACATCAAGGTTAACTCATACGCTCCTTTCTCTGCTTCTAACACGCCTATATTTGATTCTAGCATAGGAACAAATGGTGCCATAATATGGAATATGGGTACTTTGCCGCTACCTACAAACCCTGATACCATATTAGCAGACATTAGTTTTACGCTTTCTGTAACTACAGATTGTTCGATATTAAAAGACACTAATTTTGATCCAAATGTATCAATTACAGGTACCATGGATGGTACCGGCGCTGTGTCTGGAGTTTCTTTTTCAATAGATTTAATTCAGGGATATGAATCCACAGGTTTATGTACTGGAGAGCCAATATCTGACCCTATTACAATTCCAATTGACTATACAGATTATATAAATGAAGCACCTACGGCAACCAGTCCAGATACTATTAATATTCAATGTGTATCTGATCTGCCTAATCCAGATATTGAAATTATTACAGACGAAGCCGATAATTCTGGAATTACACCAACTGTAACCTTTGTTTCTGATGTTTCCGATAATGCTAGTAATCCTGAAACCATTACAAGAACGTATCGCTTAACTGATGACTGTGATAATACTACAGATATAATACAATCAATAGTAATTAATGATACAACAGATCCTGAAACACCTACCCTGGATACACTTACAGGCGAATGTTCGGTTACGGCGACTGCGCCTTCAACTAACGATAATTGTTCGGGGGATATCACGGCGACAACTACAGATTCGTTAACATATAATACGCAAGGTACATTTACCATTAACTGGACTTTTGATGATGGTAATGGTAATACCATTAACGTTCCGCAAACTGTTATTGTAGATGATGTAACCAATCCTGATACGCCTACTTTAGATACACTTACAGGCGAATGTTCGGTTACGGCGACTGCGCCTTCAACTAACGATAATTGTTCGGGGGATATCACAGCTACAACTACAGATTCGTTAACATATAATACGCAAGGTACATTTACCATTAACTGGACCTTTAATGATGGTAATGGTAATACCATTAACGTTCCACAAACTGTTATTGTAGATGATGTAACCAATCCTGATACACCTACTTTAGATACACTTACAGGCGAATGTTCGGTTACGGCAACTGCGCCTTCAACTAACGATAATTGTTTAGGAACAATTACAGCAACAACTACAGATCCATTAACGTACGATACACAAGGCACATTTACCATTAACTGGACCTTTGATGATGGTAATGGTAATACCATCAACGTTCCACAAAC